>NZ_CP011390.1:1958571-2285000 GCF_001644645.1 Flavisolibacter tropicus
GCCGCCTATTTTTTTGCGAAAGTAAAGGAAATGAAATTGATGGCCCTAACTCAGGTCAGCGGAGATCAACTTCAGGAATTCACTACGTGTAATCGAATTATTTAATAATTCACCGTCAAAAGCAGACGTTGTGGTTACCGAGTTTTGCTTTTGAACCCCGCGCATCATCATACAAAGGTGCTTAGCCTCAATTACTACAGCTATACCCATAGGGTTCAGGCTTTCTTTAATAGCTTCCAAAATTTGGGTTGTCAGTCGCTCCTGCACTTGAAGACGGCGAGCAAATACATCTACCACTCTTGCCAATTTGCTCAGGCCTGTAATATAGCCATTAGGGATATAGGCAATATGCGCTTTACCATAAAAAGGCACTAAGTGGTGTTCACACATACTGTACAACTCAATATCTTTTACAATAACCATCTCGCTGACATGTTCTTCAAAACGGGCTGAATTCAGAATCGTAACCGCATCCTGATGATAACCCTGCGTCATGAACTGCATGGCCTTTGCCATACGCTCAGGGGTCTTTAATAAGCCTTCGCGTTGGGCATTTTCCCCTAATAAAGTAATAATGTCTTTATACTTCCCAGTCAATTCTTCTGTTATTTCCAGATCGTAGTGCTCTGATTTATGGTAAGCCATTCTATTTGCGATTTTAGATTTTAGATTGTGAATAAGTAATCGTGAACGGGACTAATTTATTGACCATTCATAATTCACCACTCACGCTACTGGGTATTCAACATAGTTGCGAGGTGTTTCGTATAATCTAATATACAGCTCCAACTTTTCTTCTAAGTGAGGACGCAGGAGATTATAGATTACGATGGCTATATTCTCAGCCGTTGGGTTCAATGATTTAAACTCCTCTGTATCCAGATTGAGATTCTTATGATCAAACTTTTGAAGTACATATTTATTGGCCAGCAAAGAGAGACGTTTTGTATCCATTACAAAACCGGTTTCATCATCAATCTCCCCTACTACTTTGATCTCCAGCTCATAATTATGCCCATGAAAGTGAGGCCAACTGCATTTTCCAAATACTTCAGTATTGCGTGCCTCATCCCAGTCCATATTATACAATCGATGAGCGGCATTAAAATGTTCTCTGCGAAATACGGCTACTTTCTGTCCCATATGGTTGATTTATTCGCCAAAATACTCAACATAGATACGTGGCGTTTCATATAACTTAATACAATATAACTGAACTCCTTCTGGCAAATGTTTAGCCAATTGTTTCCAAATCCCAATAGCAAGATTCTCTGTAGAGCAGAATTGCCCCTCTAGGAAGTCTACATCCATATTAAGGTTGCGGTGATCTACTTTTTCAATTACCTGATCTTTAATCAAAAGACTTAAGCGCTTTACATCCATTACAAAGCCAGTGTCGGGGTGGGGCTTTCCTTTTACAGTTACCAACAGTTCATAGTTGTGCCCATGCCAGTTTTCATTTGCGCATTTACCGAATACCTCTTCGTTCTTTTCTTTAGACCAGGAAGGATTATATAATTTGTGCGCCGCATTGAAATGCTCCACACGTGTCAAATACACCATTCTTTTCCTAAAATTTTTTGCAAAGATAATCGCAGACGAGAGGATTTAGGAAGGATTAGCTGGATTTTGGGAGTTTAACGGCCTTTCCAACCTATGCAAGGCACTAATATATATAGGCAAGACTTTTCCATGAGAATCCCTTTTAAAGGCAGATTGCACAACAAAACTTCATACTTTACCCCCTTAAGTAATCTGCAAAATCTATTACAATCCATTCATCCGCGATTATTTTTGCACCATGTCATTGCTCCTTTGTGCCGCTACCCCCTTCGAGATCCAGCCTACCATTAATTTTATAAAAGAACGTCAGTTAGACAGTCAAATTACCGTTTTATTTACGGGTGTAGGATTAATGGCAAGTGCCTATACTTTAACGAAACAAGTTTCTTCCCAACAGCCAACTATGATTATCCAAGCTGGCATAGCAGGTTCTATTGATCCAAATCTTGCTTTAACTCAAGTAGTGGCTGTAAAAACAGAAGTGGTTGGAGACTTGGGCGTAGTAGAGCAAAATAGCTTTCGCGACCTGTTTAGCTTAGGCTTTATTCAGAAGGACCTATCCCCTTTCCAAAATGCTTTACTTGTAAATAACAATATATCTGATTTTGCTGGTGAGCTTATCCAAGTAGCCGGTGTTAGTGTCAATGAGATTTCAACGGACAAAAACCGCATTGCCTATTACCAACAAATGCTAGGCGCTCAAGTAGAAAGTATGGAGGGTGCCGCCCTTCATTTTGTAGCTTTGCAGGAAGGGATTCCCTTTTTACAGCTTCGCTCTATATCTAATTATATAGGAGAACGAAACAAGCAGGCCTGGAAACTGCAGGAGGCTATTGACACATTGAATATAAAACTACAAGAGCTAATCATTAAACAGATAGGATCATGAAACTGACACTTGGTTTTTCACCTTGCCCCAATGACACATTTATTTTTGACGCATTAGTTAATAAAAGATCGACACGCAAGGATTTGACTTTGATGTGGTGCTGGAAGACGTACAAACCTTGAACAATTGGGCGAATGAAGGCCGCCTGGATATATCTAAACTAAGCTTCCCGGCTTTTTTCAATAACGCAGAACAATATGCTTGCTTATCTGCAGGGTCAGCATTAGGTAAAGGCGTAGGACCGCTGCTGATTGCAAAAACGATGGTCAGTGTTCCCGATGTGGCGCATTGTAAAATTGCCATTCCAGGAGAAAACACTACGGCCAATTTCTTGTTGAACTTTGCTTTCCCAACAGCGCAGAACCGAATACCTATGCTTTTCTCTTCAATAGAGGATGCTGTTCTGAAAGGAGAAGTGGACCTTGGCGTCATCATTCATGAAAACCGGTTTACCTACCACCAAAAGGGCTTGGTAAAAGTGCTTGACTTGGGGGAGTATTGGGAAACCAAAACAGAAAAAGCCATTCCATTGGGCTGTATTGCTATAAAGCGATCACTTTCACAAGACGTCATTCAAAAGGTAGACGCTCTTATTAAAGCAAGTCTGCAATATTCATATACACACTACCCTACCCTTAGTCCTTATATAACGGAACATGCCCAGGAAATGGACGAAGCGGTAATGCGCCAACATATAGAATTGTATGTGAATGAATTCTCGCTAGAGTTGGGTGAAACTGGCAAGGAAGCCATTGAGCAGTTTTACCAGCTTTATCAGCAGCAGAAAGGGACTAAATCCATTGATTTATTTGCCTAGCATACTGGTCAAAGCCTGTTTGTAAAATTGTATTAAGCGAGGTAAGGCCTCCTTGTGATTAATAGGCTTTAGATATGCCCTTATAAATGACTGCGTCACAGGCGCAGTCTACTATCCTCTACCAGGTATTGTGCTCGCAATTTCACCTCGTCACGCTTAAAGTAACAATATCAGCACCAATGAGGCGCCAAAACGGTATCAAAGATTTGTTTAGTACACTGGGAATCAAATACTTTATCGCGATATTTTCCTACCCAACGGATACCTTGAATAGCATTGGTCAAAAAGCATTCATCCGCTTTTAGTAACATATTCTCAGGAAGTTCACCCTGCCCCACTTTCCATCCTTTTTCTTTTAATTCTTGTAAAAGGAAACGTCGCATAACGCCGTTTATACATCCCTGGTCTAAAGCTGGAGTAAACAATTCGCCGTCTTTTATAATAAAAACATTAGCCTTTGAGGCATCGGAAATATGATTATAAGTATTCAATACCAGGCTTTCCTGAAGTCCTTTTTCTTCGGCATATCTACCAGCCATAACATAGGGTAAATAATTGGCTGTTTTTAGGTTAGCCCATACATCACAAGCCTTACGTGCATAAGGATAAGTATCAATGACAAGGCCTTTTTCGTTCCACTGCATCACACGTTGATCCATTGGAATAGCCTCAATTGTATAACCGGTTGTATTTTCCTCATCCCGATAAACAGCCAACCGAACACGCGCCAGGTCTATGCAACCATTTTCAGTACAAAGCGCTAATATGCTTTGCTCCAATTCGTTTGGAGTGAAAGACTGATGTATTTGAAGCAGTTTTATACTTGTAAGTAAGCGGTCAAAGTGAAAAGTTTTTAATAATAATCGGCCACGGTAAACTTTCATCGTTTCAAAAATACCTTCTCCCCATTTATAACTACGGTTGCTTACAAATAAGACTGGTTGATTATCTGGAAAGAAGACACCATTATGACAAACAAAAGGCATGAGCACAAAATAAAAAATGCCCGGCAAACACCGGGCAATATATTTAAAAGTAAAAACTTGCCTCTACTCTTGTGTAATGATTCCAGCTTTTACAGCATACATTACAAGGCCAGCCATTGATTTAGCACCTGTTTTTGATTTCAGCTTGTCCCGAATAGCTTCTACCGTTCGGGGACTAATATCTACCAAGTCAGCAATCTCTCTTGTACTTTTCTCCTCACACATATACCGAAGTATCTTTTTTTCTTTATCAGTCAACACTACTTCGTTTACGACTTGCTCTGGCTCTCGTTTTGTGCGGAGACCTGTAAGCATTGCTTTATTGGTAAGGTCATTAAAAAAGAACTCGTCTTCATAACAGGTCTTTATCGCCTGATAAATAACCTCTGCGTCCGACTCCTTAGTTAAGTAAGAATTAGCCCCTATCTCCATCATCTTCGTAATCATTGAGTGATCGTTATGCATAGATAGCATGATCACTTTTACATCTGGATGTAGTTTTTTGATTTCGGGGAGTGTAGATAGCCCGTCCATGATAGGCATTTGTATGTCTAGTAGGATAACATCGGGCTTTATATGTTTTAGTAAATTCAGAAGCTGCATTCCATTTTCAGCCTCTGCCACTATATGAATGTCCTTTCGGGCAGATAAAGAAGTTCTAACCCCGGTACGGAATAAGTGATGATCGTCGGCAATGGCTACTTTAATAACGCCAACCTCGGTAGTTCTCATAAAAGCATTTTAATTCAGTGTATCCAACTGCAATGTTAGTGAATGTCCTTGTATTAGAAAAAGTACAAAGATGAATTCACTCTCGGTAAAATACGGTTATATTTATTGTTATACAAATCAAGGGAGTTACTTCTTATAAGCGGTTATATATGCCCGGGTGTCGCCCATTTTGAAAGGCTTTTTCCGGGGCGTGCTATAAATACCGTCAATAAGTAATCCAGCACCACTTAGCAATTCTCCTAATTCAGGCAACGTAAAAATGTAATCAACACCCTTAAAAGATTCTGCGCGGCCGTCTGGAGTTACTATTGTATGCTCTGATTCTATGCGAGAAGGGTTAAACAAGTAACGGCAATCATGCAGGTACTTATACTCGCCTGCATAAAACCATTCTTTTTCTTTAAAATGACGGATAGCAATTTCACCCAACATCCAGGTGTTAATGATAAAACACCCACCAGAACGCAAATGCGCCGATATATTGGCAAGTATTTGCTGTGCTTCCTCCTTGCTAAAAAATGAAAAGCTATTGCCCATGCAAATAGCAGCATCATATGATTCTGACAATTGCATATTCATGAGACTATTCAACTGTGTCTTTACTGAAAAGTTCTCAGCTATTGCTTTCTCTTGAATTTCTTGAATATAATCGGAAAGGTTATCAACGGAGGTAACGGTATGACCTCTTTTAGCCAGCTCCAATGTATGCCTACCATATCCACACATAAGATCTAATACGGCAGCACCAGGCTGTAACATAGCCGCTTGTTCAATAAAATCGGCTTCAGCTTCGGTTAGTCCATCCGGTACTAACCGGCGCCATACATCTTTATATATACCGAAAAAAAAGGTATCGTTAATGTTGTCTGAAATTGAGGAGCTCATTTAGCGAAGGTAGTCAGGTTTCTATTCTAGAAGTTTATTACGCATTGCATACATTACTAAACCCGCTATTGTTTTGGCGCCCACTTTCTCTTTCATTTTCTGGCGGATTGTTTCTATGGTACGGGGACTTAAGAATACAACCTTTGAAATTTCTTCTGTAGTCTTGTCTTCAGCAATGCACTTCAGTATGCGTATTTCTTTCTCAGAGAACTTTACAGGATTAGGATAGAATTGACGTACTGTTTTACGATGCTGGAGCTTTAACAAAACGGCTTTATTGACAAGATCGTTGAAATAAAAGTCGTCATTCATGCACGTTAGAATAGCCTGGTAGATTTCATCAGGATCAGTTGTCTTCGTCAAATAAGCGTTGGCTCCCAACTCCATCATTTTAGTGATCATTTCCTGATCATCGTACATAGTAAGAACAATGATCTTTATCTCCTCATACTCTTTACGAATTAAACTAATGGCATTGATACCATCTAATTCTGGCATGCGGATGTCCATCAGCAATACATCTGGTTCTTTGATCTTCAGCTTATGAATCAGGTCTTTGCCATCTTCAGCCTCCCATAATATCTTAAGATACTCCCGATCTTTTAGAGCCATACGGATACCATCTCTAAAGATTTTGTGATCATCGGCAATTGCCACCTTGATTTGTTGTGCAGTCATTTTGTAAATGCAGTTTAATCGATTGAGTACGAATCCACTATGTAAGTAACAAAACTAATAGATTTTGATATGAATCATAATTAATCCAAATTAACTTCTTATTTAATGGCTATACTTCCTTGATACTATTCGTAAAAATACGAACTAACACTTAGCTATTTTACGATAAACCCCAAACACAAGTAGTAAGAAAAAACACTACACTTCTTATAATCAGCCGCAGATTTTAGCTTTAAGTACTGGTTCTACTCATTTTGGCCAACAAAAGCTACGTTTTTAGCTAACGCTAAAAGTATTGTTGAAAGAAAGAAGTAGATAAAACCCCTTTGCCGAAAATTAGCCATAGTATTTTTACTATGCACACATCGGATATTTACCTAATTTCAACTAGTGCCATTACGAGCTTTTTTACTTTAAAAGTCAGCACAGACAAGCATTTGAGGTAAAAAGCACAATCTCCTATCCCAAATACCCTATTGAAAACGGTCATGAGAGCCCTCATTTTTACACCCTAAACCGAAAAAACAAGCAAATTATGACACCGAAAGTATACAGACTAGCTCCTCCGCCCGATACTGATGTTATTTTAGGAAACTGGTGGGAAGATTAATAATCCTTATTACTAAATAATTATAAAGGTTTTCTATATTTGGCTAATGGCCAAAACTATAGAGAACCTTTTTTATTGGCTTTCTTTTGCGACAGACGCCCTTTTAATATTCTGGATACTGTTAACTTACAGTCAGAGTAAACGCCTTGGCCCTACATGGCTGTTACTAATTTATACAATAGTAAACCTCGCTATTAACGCTTCGGTTGAATTCTTGCCCCCTAAATCAGTATATCCTATTTATGCAAGTTTTACCTTAATAGAGTACTTGCTATTTTCCATATTTATTATAAGTTTTACAAAAAACACACTTTTTAGAAAAGTTGCCATTGCACTTAGTACACTATTTAGCTTGGCGTTACCTATCTATTATATAACTACAGGTCAACATTTTCTCGACTCAGTTCCAATTGGCATAGAAACGATACTAATCATACTTTTCTCCTTTTATTATTTTTATGAACAGATGAACGATATAGAAAATCATTACATCTACAATCGCTATCACTTTTGGATTGTTACAGGAATGATTATATATCTATCAGGATCATTTTTCATCTACATCTTTGCCAACCATGTTGAAAGGGTATTATTATATAAATATTGGTTTTTAACCTATATTTTCTATGTAATTAAAAATATTCTCTTTATAATAGGTGTCACAATCTATGGTAATCAATCCAAGCAAAAGACCTTTAAAAACCTTAAACCTTATTTAAACTAACTGCATTCCGTAACCCGACGTTATGTTTTTACTTCAAGCTACTAAAACAACCGACTCTTCCCTTATCCTTTTATTGGGCACAATCGGCATGTTAATACTTGTTATTGGCTTGGTAGTTTTCATAATCCTTCACCAACGCAAGGTTAGCCGATACCAACTTCAATTGCAACGACTGGAACAAGAACAACAAAAAGTTTTAATTAATGCTTCTGTGCGCCTGCAAGAAGAAGAACGCCAACGCATAGCTGCAGATTTACACGACGACGCAGGCCCCTTACTGGCAACAGCTCGTTTATATTTAAGCGAAAATCTGGTTAACCAGGATAAAGCCACACAGTTACAATCCATTTTTCAAGCCCGTCAGATTTTAGACGATACCATCCAACTAGTACGGAATATTAGCCATAGCCTTATGCCGCCAACGTTGAAAAACTTTGGACTGGAATCAGCAATAAACGACCTGACTCAAAAAATAAGCGGAGCTGGAAGTATTAACGCTAGTAGCAGATTTCACGAGTATAAGGAGCGCCTAAAACCTGAAAAAGAGTTATTGGTATTCCGGATCATTCAAGAATTAGTCAACAATATCTTGAAACATAGCAATAGCAGCTTTATTCATATAACACAAAATCGCCAAAATAACCACTTTGTATTACGTGTTCATCATGATGGGCGGGGCATAATACAATCAGACTTTGAAAAACTAAACAAGAGCAATATAGGGCTGGGATTAAAAAATATAAGCAGCCGCTTACGTGTAGCACATGGTAAAATTTACTTTGAAAAGGACGCTTCACAAACGTATTACAAGGTAACAATTGAAATACCTTTAGATGATCCCTTTGAGTCTAATTGATAATCAGTAATTTAACGCCTTTTAGTGCGCATTTTATGAAAACAATTAAAGTGGCGATTGCCGATGATCATAAGATTTTCCGCAAAGGGGTAATTCTCTCCTTACGGCCGTTTACCAATATAAAGTTTGTTCAGGAAGCTGGTAATGGCGAGGAACTACTTGAACAATTGCCCTCCACTGAACCCGATGTTGTTCTCATGGACCTACGGATGCCGTTGAAAGATGGTATCGAAACTACTAAAGTATTAAGCAAGCAATACCCCAATATCCATGTTATCGTTTTAAGCATGTATGAGGACGAACGGTTTGTTTATCATATGATGGAAAATGGCGCACATGGCTATTTACTCAAAAACGCGGAGCCACAGGAAATACGAAAAGCTATAATGGATGTTCATGAAAAGGGATATTACCTGAACAATTTTGTAAATCGTATTTTATTAAAGCGGTCTCACTCCCGCCAAAAAACCGTCCCTTCTATTCTTAATGAGATCACACTAACAGACAAGGAAAAAGAGGTACTTCAGCTAATCTGCATGGAGTTTACAGCCCAGGAAATTGCTCAAAAGATGGAAATCAGCCCGCGGACCGTAGAAGCTATTAAGGACCGCTTGATGGAACGTTTTGGCAGTAAGAACACAGCCGGATTAGTATTTTTTGCTGTTAAAAACAACTTGGTTGATTAATTTCTAAGCGTATATCGCCCTAAATTCTCCTTTTGGCATAAACATTTCCTTTCTTTGCAGCAATGGATATCATAGACGCTTCTTACTTGATCAGTAGTCCTTCTGTAGATAAATGCCCAAAACCTGATAAGCCGGAGTATGCGTTTATTGGTCGTAGCAATGTGGGCAAAAGTTCTCTTATAAATGCCCTGACAAGTAAAAAAGAACTGGCTAAGGTATCTTCATCTCCCGGTAAAACACAGCTTATCAATCACTTTGTTGTTACAGCAGGCAATGACCGAAAGGAATGGTACTTAGTAGACTTGCCGGGTTACGGTTATGCTAAGCGTTCAATGTCGCAGCGTAAGACGTGGGAAAAGATGATTGAAAATTACATCCGCCAACGCGAGAACCTTATAACGCTTTTCGTTTTAATTGATAGCCGACATGAACCACAGGCCCTTGATTTAAAGTTTGTCAATCAATTGGGCGAATGGGGCATACCCTTTACACTAATATTTACAAAGGCCGACAAAACGACTCAGCGTGAAACAGCTGCCAATGTAAAGCGATTTTTAGAAGCATTGAAAGAAACCTGGGAAGAGCTACCTGCGCATTTTGTAACATCGGCAGTAAAACACACGGGTATCCGGCAAATCCTATCTTATATAAACGAATTAAACGTTACTAACTAAGTGTTTACTTTATTCTTAATAAAGCACTATCTTGTCATCCCGTAACCTGTATGACTAAATCTCAATTAGAAAAATATATTGCAGCGTTTTTGTTTATAGCCGTAGTGATTGCATTTTCTTATGCCGAAAAAGAAAGCAAGAAGATCCAGGTATTATATACTGCAACTAAACTCCATAACAACACGCCGTTGGCAATAAAGCCCAATGCTGTTTCACAAACTATTAAATAAGCTTTAGCTAACTATCTTATTGGCACAACTGCTACTGGCAAATGCTTCTGGCTTTGCCTTGAAAGCAAAACCCATCCCTAAGATATATCCCATTGCTTCCCGCAAGGCATCATTGCTCTTAAAGTTTGGGTTCGTATTTATATCGGCATGCACCTCCATATCTATATTATAAATAGTAAAGAGATTACATAGCTCATAGGCTATTTCAATACTCTTGGCCACCTCTACAAGCATCCGTTCTTTAATAGAGTATTGCTGGTAAGTACGTTCATTATGAATGAACATAAAGCCTCCATGACCCTCCCTGAGAAAAACAATAACAGTAGCAAATTCCGTTTCTTGTCCCTTAACCTGGGAGTCTGTACCAATACAAACCTTAAGGTGATAACCCGCAGCTGTTTCTCGGGTTATAACTTGTTCAACAGCGTCATAAATAGGTAGGTGTATAGTTTCCCCGTTGAATTTTCTCCAGCGCATAAAAAAGGGTTTTCCTAATTTACTGAAAAACCCTTAATGCACCAAAGCTTATAAACGACGCTACTATTAACGTTTTATGAATTTTTCAACGGCAGAAGCGCTTCCATTTGTAAAACGAATCAAATAGCCACCCATGCTTAAAGTCGGTATCCCAATGGTTGTTCGTCCTTCTTTCCCTTTTCCCTGTAAGAGTACTTTTCCATTAAAGTCTGTGATCAAATACTCGAAACGGGTAGGGCTATTCACCTGTAAATCGCTACCAGACACCCATGTACTCAACAATCGGGGCATTTCGGTTGCATCAGTATAATGCAGGGTGATGATATTGGAAAACGACTGCTTTCCATTGTCAAAATGAATATTTAATCGGTATTGAATAGCCCCTGTAGCGGTTGGAGTATATTGATAGGCTCTATCGTTTACTCCTAAGCTAGCCAACGTTTGGAAAATATGCCCATTTAAAGAATATTCCAATTGCTGACTTTCAATAGCCTCATCAGCATCTATTATCCAACTCAAATTGTGTTTATTTTTCTGGGAAATGCCTTTTAATTCCAATTTCCGCAAGGGCAAAGGGGTTACATCAATCAAATTGCCTTGTAATGAATAAGAACCCAAGCTACCATATTCACTTGTATTTGCATTTCCGGTACCATCAATTCTTAGGTAGTAAGTGCCTTCACTCAACAAAGTATCAACGATTGAATTAAGCAGTGTAGATGGGTTATATGAATTCAAAAGATTCTGTGAACCATCTAGCAAGTCCACTTGCATATCTAAGTTAGAACCAGAATTCTGACTAGCTACGTGATAAGGCGTGGCATTTAATCGGAAAATCGACTTTTTACTCATTTTAAATTTGAATACATCGACATCGTCAGATTTACCTATAATGCCATCAAGAATAAATTGATTATTAGTAAACGTAGTATAGGTAGCGTCTACAAATGTATTGGAATGATCATCAGTCCGGTAACCAAAACCATTTTTAGCACTGGCAATAGTCTCCAGATCATTTTGAACAGTAGAGCAGGAAGTAGGCGTAGGCCCTAGATTCCATACGGTGAAATTCTGGTAATACCCTACGCCCATGATAGGCGCCCAGCCTGTTTCTCCTTCCCCTATTCCTGCATTATATTCTGCAGTTCGTGCGCAACTGGCGTTATAGCTTGATTGATGACGCAGCCCCAGTGTATGTCCTGCTTCATGAGAAGCAGCCTCAGCTACTGCTTTTGCATTATATCCAAGTAATGCCGTAAAAATGAAGCTAGGCGTATTATCTCCCCAGGTAAAAGAGTTTACAAATGAAACCCCGCCTGCGCCATTGCCATACCATTCATTAGAAGTAGTAATAATTACCCGCATGCGCTTTGCTTGCGGCGCCTGCCAATATCGGGTAGAATCTGTTGTTATATTGATATTAAAGGGCCGAAAATCTTCAGCCACACGGTTAAATACTTCAGTAACCTGGCTAGTATTCAAACCTGCAGTACCACAAACAATAGGACCAGTTGAATTCCAGTAGGTGCCATTTATAGTTTGTCCATCAAAATCCAGGAAGATAACTGCTTGCGCGGCAGGATAACTATTATACACAGGCAGTTGAGCTGATGCAATAAAGCCAAACACTGCAAAGAAAACCAATAGCACGGATTGGTAAACACTTTTCATAAGGAGGAACGCCTAAAGGCTGTTTTAAAAGGATTGGATTAAGAAGGGTACGAACTAAAAACGGGCACTATTCACTTAGAAGATCATATAACTTTGTCTTTGACAAGACATAAAGACCATTTTCTATTTGCAATTCAAAAGCATCGCCATGCTTAAAACTCACAATACGTCCTTGATAGGAAAAGCCCCCATTCTCATTGTGCATACGCGTCAATGTAAAGGTGGCACCTAAACGGTTGGTAGATTTTATAACGATGCTCTTTAAGTTAGGATCAGTATTATCAGACTTTGATACTACTTTCCCTTGAAAACGCAGAGTCTTAGTTAATGGAATGGAAATCGAATGTTCTTCAGGGCTATCTAACAATTCATCTACTACATTAATATCAAAAGGAAGTTTTGATGGTAAATCATCAAATAACGCCGGCTTATTATAATCCGGCTCTCTGAGCGGAAACTTGTTTTGAGCCGCAGCGCTCAATGCAAATGCATGAAGGAGCATGCAGAGCGTGCCAATCTTAATGGTTCTCATAGTATTGGTTTTCAAAGTCAGGATAAAAACGTTCGTGACTCCTTTCAGAGCCAAGGTTTTCATTTAAGGCACGAGAACACAAATGTTTTAAAAAACTTTGTAATATGGAAAGGGTTTCTGTATAAACTGAGGAAATTAAGTATAAACTCTCACAATCTAACGATAACACTACATAGTAAAACTACGTAGCTAATAATTACCAATACTTAGCATCACTAACGTACAGCCTATAACCGGTTCTATACCGTTCTCTTTAGCCTTTGTAATCAGTTGTTCATTTTCCGTACCGGGATTAAAAATGATCCGTTTGGGCTTTAAGTCCAATATATAATCAATATACTCTCGCTGATTCATTGGGTTCAAATACAGCGTTACAGTATCTACACCGGTAACCGGCAAATGGTCTTTTTCAATTTGAACATCCCCTACCTTACCAAGTTTCTTTCCAATAGCCACAACGGGGTGACCATGGGAGGCCAGCTTATTAATAGCCAAATAGCTATAGCGGGCAGGATTATCAGACGCACCTAATACCAATGTTTTCTTTGCCTGTGCCATGTGCTAATTCTAGTTTGTGCTTAAAAATACAAAGGGCGTGCCTTAAAACGGCTGACCATGCGTTTTTCGAATGACAGGGCGGGCTAGCAAAGGGAACAAGCGGAAGAGTCCAACAAAAAAATTGCTGAGTATGGGTTTGCCAAAAAAGCGCTGCAATCCTCTTCCCATTTGCATACGGCCACCAAATGCTTTTAGCCACTGTTCCTTATACAACGAAACCAACTGATCAAAGCCTATCACCCCCTTTAAATACTGCTCTACAAATAGAGCAAGCATTTTGCTACTGTGCAGTGCCATACTCATCCCATTGCCGCAAAGTGGTGTTATCATCCCTGCCGCATCGCCAAGCATCAGCACCCCATTTTCCACCCAAGTTTTTCGGCTAAAGCTGATCTGCGCAATGGTTACTGGAAAATCATTCTCATGGGTACTCTGCTTTAATACAGACGCCAAAACGGGGTTTTTGCTCAATACGTTTTGTTCCAACTCGCGGATCTGACCGCCAGCCTTTTTCAACATAGCTGCAGTGGTTAAATAACACAGGCAATATTTTCCGTTTTCAATCTCAGACACGCCGCAATACCCATTTTCAAAATTATGCAAGCCTATTATTGAAGGCTGCTTGATACCTGCTACATGATATTTCACGGCAATGTAGTTATTCAACCTTCGTTCCTTACTATTGATAAAGGATCGCTTCCACTTCACATCCAGGTTGCTTCGCTTGCCATATGCTCCTAAACAAAGGCGCGCTTCTATTTCACTACGAGTTGAAGAGCCATCTGAATAATGAACGTGATATTGGTTGTTATCCAATACCACATCTTCTACTTTTGAACCTTCCTTTATAACAACCCCTTCCCTTTTGGCAATCTTATATAATTCATAATCCAGAGTATAGCGACTAATACCAAAACCACCCAATAGCAGTTTTGTTTTAAAGGCCGTGCCGTTAGGAGCTGTTAATAAAAGACTGTCAATGATAGGCAACCGCATTTCTGACAAAGGCACCCCTAATGCTTCTAAGAAAGGCCAGGCTTCTTTACTAACATACTCACCACACACCTTATGAAAGGGATAAACTTCTTTTTCAAACAATATGACCCGAAAGCCTTTTCGTACTAACTGAATTGCTAGCGAAAGCCCAGCCAGCCCGCCTCCAATAATTACTACATCATATTGTTGTACTTGCTTTTGCATTAAATGCTACAAATTATTAACCACCGGAATGCCCACTCCCATCGACATAAAACATTATGCAGCCCTGCTTTCTTCAAAAGCCGTCTCCACTCCTCTTTATGAAAACCGCGCATTACAGAAATGGGCGCATCATTTTTAACAAGGTAACTTTTTGAAAAGAGCTGTGTTAATAGTTTAATGGAATAGTAAGCTACCGGGTGGCGCTGCAGATCATTTATAAAAAATCCTTTTTGACTATTCGCATTCATCCACTTTAATTGATCTACCAACTCATCATCTTTAAAATGGTGTGAAAACAAAGAAGAGAAAATAATGTCAGGTTTCTGATCAAACTGCACATCTCTGTAATCCGACACTAAGAATTGAATGCCTTGATTAGCTACATTTTGCTTTGCATATTCAACACACTCCTTATTAATATCTATACCGGCAAGAGTTACGTCAATATGATTTTTGGCTGCCCACTTTTTAATTACACGCAAATTATCACCACCTCCACAACCAATTTCCACGATATTCCAGTTTTGCTTTGTATGATTTGCAACTAGTAGTTGCACCCCCTTAAGCGTAATGCGATGCCCTCCCAACAAATGATTAATGGTATCCAGCTCAGCCATATTCTGCCGGATAGCTTCAAATGGAATAGCATTGCCATCCAATAATTCTTGTTGGTATGATCGGTATTTAAATGAAGGCATTAATAATGGGCCGTAAAAGTTTCTACTGTTAAGCCAGGACCAAGAGCCACACCTACCATTTTCCGTATTGCATTTTTATCAGCCAGCATTCTCTTTAACACAAACAAGATAGTGGCAGAAGATAAATTGCCGTGCTGTTTCAAAACATCATATGAGTGTAGCAGTGCTGGTGGATTAATTCCAGTGCTTTTTTGCATGGCTTCTAAAATTCGTTTTCCGCCAGGATGCAGGCACCAATGGGAAACATCGTTTCGTGAAGCCCCATCTAATACTTTATCCATCACCTCAGAAAAATCTTCTTCAATCAGATCAGGCACATAACTGGTTAAGGTCATCAGGAATCCAGTAGAAGATATCTCCCAGGCCATGTCCCGCTTGCCTTTCACTATCACCTCACTATGAAAAGAATCAATTGTTAAGCCTTCTAATGGCACGTCATCGCTTACCACAAGAGCAGCAGCACTGCCATCGCCAAAAAGCATGGAGGAAATAATATTATCGAGTGTAGCCTCCCGTTGAAAATGTAGTGTACATAGCTCAGTGCAAACAATTAGCACTTTAGCATTACGCTCCGCTTTACATAAGGCATCTGCCAACCGCAAAGCATGAATAGCCGCATAGCATCCCATAAAGTTGACGGATGTACGGAAGATGCTTTTACCCAAATCCATCATATCCATCACTTGCAGATCCAGCCCGGGTGCACTCATGCCCGTACAGCTTACTGTTATAAAATGAGTAACCTCATGGTCATGTAGCACATTGTGCAGGCAATCGCGTATGGCATCTACAGAAAGCAATGGTGCTTGTTTATGATAAATAGCCATCCGCTGTTCCAAAGTAGGGAACGGCTCCAGTCCCTCGCTTTGCGGATAAAACTTCCATTCAGACAAAGGACGCCCGTAATCTGATACTACGGAAAAACGCTTCTCTATCCCACTTTGATTATACAGGTACCGCATCTTACGACGATCAGCTTCAGTAGGTGCATAAACCATTTGCATAAACTGTAAAATATCTGCTTGTTTGTGGCAAAAAGCTGGCACCGCCGTTCCTATAGAAACTATCTTACTCAAAATGGTTCAGTATTATAAGGGTTAAGAAATAGCCGGTGGTTCCTAAAGTAGAAATGACATTCATCCGCAGGCTGTTCTTAAAATTAGCCTCTTTTTCATCTTTCCAGACCTTCCTAAACCAATGTAGAAAAAATCCGACCACAGGCATCGTAAATAACAGGAACAAGTAAAAAAGCTTCAACTTATTTTGCTCTTTAAAAAATACGAATAGAGCAAAAGCGGCGCCCCCAAACAAAAGGGCACTGAACAGAAATGTACCGCGTTTACCTAGCAAATAACTGATAGTGATAACCCCATCCTTCTTATCATCTTCATGTTGATAAATCTGCGTTAGTGGATATAAAGCCCCAATTAGCAAACTGGCAATCAAACACGGAAGCAAAAGATGAAAAGTGGCTGTATTCGAATCAATTGATTTATAGGTACTATAAAAAATAACGGCCCCCTGAAATATAAAAACGGTAAGGAAGCCAATAAAAGGATATTGTTTCAATCGAATGCCCCGATAGCTATAGGCGCGTGATGCCAGTATATAAAGCACTACCCCTACCCCCAAAACCGAGCTCACATAAAAGGAAAGCATCAACGCCACTAAATCCATGACAATACTAACCAGGAAGAGCTCCTTTGTTGGTTGCAGAGGTTTAGATAAACCACCTATTGGCGACTCATCCCTATCCATATAAGAATTATAGCCATTACTGGATGGATAAACCAGGAAGTGGAGAATAATGAAAATAACCAGAGCTTTACCCCATGACACATCAGGTACCTGGCTTATAGCAAAAAGATAAACCGGCAACAGGAACAGTGAGAAATGGAACCGCAATAGTTGAAGGGTGGAGCGTTGAAACATAATTGCCAACGATGATCTTCTATAAATATAGGTGGAATTATAGGTAATTAGTAAGTAAAGACGGGAACTGATAATTCATTTACACTCCCTGCCTGTTCAATGCTCTTCAAGAACCTTTGATGCCTCTCACTCTCCGCAGCCTGGAAGGGTATTTAATAACCCTAAATTTTACACTATATCTTTATATATACAATGGATGGCACAAAATAAGGGTGTGCGCCAGCAGCTAACCACTTGTACTCTTTTATGTTGCTGAAAGCAGACGTTAGAGGCTGCTCTATCTCTCCCTTACCTTTTGCTGCACCTATCGTCGTGACCGCTTCGGGACTTCTTCGAAGCGTCCCGAAGAAGTCTAGAAGAAGCCTCGAAGAAAGTACGAAGGTGGGCGCAACAAATCCCCCACAAAACGTAAAAAAGAGTGAAGAAAGGAGAAAGAAACCAGAAGCGGCTAATCTTTAATACAGAACTAATGGCTGCTTGCACTTCCTTTAATATGAGAATCAGTAATTTAGGACCATGAAAACAACCGTCTCCTTACTATCATTTTTGTTACTCCTAGCTAATGTAGTAACGGCTCAATCTACACCTTTTCGTTTTGCCTTTATTTCTGATACCCATATTGGCTCACCCAATGGCGGCGCGGAAGAAGATCTACGCCGAACGGTAAAGGCTATTAATGATAGAAATGATGTTGATTTTGTCGTTCTTACTGGCGACATCACAGAACTGGGAACCAATAAGCAGCTGGCATTGGCTAAAGCAATTCTGGATAGCCTGAAACTGAAATACTATATCATCCCGGGCAACCATGATACCGGCTGGAGTGAATCTGGTGGCTTAGGCTTTACCAGAACCTTTGGCGACGACAAATTTCATTTCGTTCATAATGGTATTCACTTTATTGGCTGCGCTTCTGGTCCTTATGTACGCATGAGCGATGGCCATATACCTCGCCACAACATGAACTGGCTGACAAAAGAAATCAATAAGATCGGAAAAGATGAACCCATCGTTTTCCTGAATCACTATCCTTTGGATAATGGGCTGGACAACTGGTATGAAGTGATCAACCTACTGAAAACAAAAAATACAGTGCTGGCCTTATGTGGTCATGGACATAATAACCGCCCGGTAAACGCGGAAGCTATTCCTGCAGTAATGGGTCGCTCTAACCTGAGAGCCAAGCAAGATGAAGGCGGCTATAACCTGGTAGATGTTACTAAAGATTCTTTCCTGTTTACAGAGCAGAAGCCATTATCCAGAATAGAAAAAAAATGGAAAGCGGTAGCTTTTGCCAGACAAGATTATAAAAGCAATACTTCTTTTCCTCGCCCGGATTTTTCTATCAATGAAAAATATGCAAACGTAAAGCCTACGTGGACATTCTCTTCTGACGCCAATGTAATTTCTACACCGGCTGTATCCAATGGCCTGGTTGTATTTGGCAATCAAAATGGTGAAATGCAAGCTCTACAACTGGCTTCAGGTAAAAAAGCCTGGGCGTATAAAACAGCTGGTCCTATCTTTTCTTCTCCTGCTATCAGCAATGACCGAATTGTTTTTGGCTCTGCTGATGGTTCTGTTTATTGCCTGACTACAAAAGGTAAGCTGGCTTGGAAAGTTTCAACTAAAGCAGCCGTTCTGGGTTCGCCTTTCATTGAAAATGGCACTGTGTATATTGGTGGTAGCGATAGTTGTTTCCAGGCTATTGACTTAGCTACAGGAAAAGAAAAATGGCGCTTTCATGGTCTTACCGCAGCAGTTACCAGTCAGCCAGTTGTTTATAATAACACACTGTTCTTTGGTGCGTGGGATACACATTTGTATGCCTTGAACAAAACAAATGGACAGTTATTGTGGAAATGGAATAATGGATCGCCTGTTCCCAACTATTCACCAGCAGCTTGTATTCCGGTTATTAAAGACGACGTAGTATATGTAGTGGCCCCCGATCGCTGCTTATCTGCTATTGATGTGCAGTCGGGTAATACCTTATGGCGCACCAAGGAAGCTACCGTTCGGGAATCGCTTGGCTTATCTACCGATGGCAAACTGATCTATGGAAAAACCATGCAGGACACTATTGTAGCGTTTACTACAAATAAAGAAAAGCCGCAGCTGGCTTGGGCATTTAATGCTGGCTTTGGTTATGAGCATACACCCTCTATGTTAATTGAAAAAGATGGGATTGTATTCTTTGGCACCCGTAGTGGAGTAGTTTATGCCATTAACCCTTCAAATCAAACGATCAATTGGGCTTATAAAATCGATAACTCCATGGTAAACACAGTGAATGTGTTGAACGGAAAACAAGTGATTGCGTCTACCATGGATGGGAAAGTAGTATTGTTGGAAGCAAAAACTAACGACGCATACGGGTTAACAACCAAATAATGAGTCCTACAACCAGCACTACAACAAAAATACCCACGGCCATACCGGCCCGGAAAATATCGCCAATCACTTCACAAGAAGAGAGCGAAATAGCCACTGCTATAAGCCAAACTCCAATGTACTTAAACTGTTTCATTTCCTGTCTTTTGTAGTTAGTACTACAAAAGACAGGCCGATTGGGAGGAGGGCTTTGCGCAGGGCTTATTCGTGAGACGTGAAACGTCAAATGTGAAAGGATTCCTAAGATCAATCTTACTTTACATGAACAAAAGCACTCCTTAAGGGAGTGCTTTTGTTTTTATTGCCATATTTCCAATCTATCAGCTCATTAACTATGTTTTCCTCCTAATCCCTAAAATCTACCCAAATCGTGGTTCTGACATTTCCCTATCTTTGCACATGGCTGCAAACAACAACAACTTCTCCAGGAATTTCATTGAGGGCTTAACGTTTGACGACGTATTGCTGGTTCCAGCTTACTCAGAAGTCCTTCCCCGTGATGTAAATATTAAGACACAATTAACCAAGGACATTACCTTGAACATACCCATGCTGTCAGCAGCAATGGATACAGTTACCGAGGCATCTCTGGCTATAGCACTAGCACGGGAGGGAGGTATTGGCATTCTGCATAAAAACATGAGTATTGAAAAGCAGGCCGATCAGGTGCGCAAGGTAAAGCGTAGTGAAAGCGGAATGATCATTGACCCGATAACGCTTACCCACGATGCTACAATTGGCGACGCTCAGCGCCTGATGCGTGAAAACAGAATTGGTGGTATTCCCATTGTAGACAACAACGGTCATTTAGCCGGTATCCTAACCAATAGAGATTTGCGTTTTGAAGAAGATTTCCAACGAAAAGTGAGTGAAGTAATGACCAAAGAGGGTCTTATCACCGCACCAGATGGAACGGATCTGAAAAAAGCAGAAACCATTTTCCGTCAGAACCGTATTGAAAAGCTTCCTGTAGTTGATAAAAATGGTAAGCTCATCGGTTTAATTACATACCGTGATATTTTACAAGTAACCTCTTACCCCAATGCTGTAAAAGATAATTTTGGCCGTTTGTTAGTAGGTGCTGCAATAGGTGTTACCCGCGACATATTGGACCGCGTATCTGTATTACAGCAGGTTGGTGTAGATGTGGTTTGTTTGGATAGCGCACATGGACATACAAAAGGTATTATTGATGCGCTGAAGAGCGTTAAGAAGAATTTCAAAAACCTGAACGTTATAGCAGGCAATATTGCCACAGCTGCAGGAGCAGAAGCGCTGGCAGAAGCAGGTGCCGATGCAGTGAAAGTTGGTATTGGCCCAGGCTCTATTTGTACAACCCGTATTGTAGCAGGAGCTGGTGTACCACAATTAACAGCAATCATGCAAGCTCGTGAAGGATTGAAAAATAAAAATGTTCCATTAATCGCCGATGGTGGTATCCGCTATACTGGCGATATGGTAAAAGCCTTGGCAGCTGGTGCTGACTGCGTAATGATGGGTAGCATCTTTGCCGGTACAGAAGAAAGCCCTGGTGAAACCATCATTTACGAAGGTCGTAAGTTCAAGGAATACCGTGGTATGGGTTCATTAGGAGCGATGGCAACAGGTAGCAGCGATCGCTATTTCCAGGATCCAGAAGCCGATGTAAAGAAATATGTACCAGAAGGTATTGAAGGCCGTGTAGCTTATAAAGGTCAATTAAAAGAGATCGTTTACCAGTATGTTGGCGGCTTAAGAGCCGGTATGGGATACTGCGGTGCAAATACAATTACTGAATTGAAGAACAGCACGTTTGTAAAAATCACGAATGCAGGCATGCGCGAAAGCCATGCTCACGACGTAGAGATTACTCGTGAAGCGCCGAATTATAGTAGGAAGTAATTTACATGTCGACAGGTTATTAAGTTGACAGGTTGACCTAATAAAAAAGAAACACCCTCAATTGAGGGTGTTTCTTTTTTATATAACTCATTTTATCCTTATCATACTTCCTTGTCAACTTTTCAACCTGTAAACTTATCAACTTTATTACTGAGCCCCATCATTATCCACAAACAGCTTTTGCTTGAACTTTTGATAGAAGAAAGAAATGATCAACAGCAAAGCGCCTAATGTTAAATAGGCTATTACTTTTTGAACTGTTGAAAAGCGGGAACTATCTAAAGCAATCAACTTTAGAAGTGTTAATCCCATCAACCCAATACCTCCTAAACGCAGCACTACCATTTTCTGCCAAGCCCCCCATACAAATAATAATACAGCCATTAACAACCAGATAAATGTGACCGATACCCCATCCCACTCCATGGCTACAAATAATATGATCAGAACAAAGGAAGCAACAAGATGAGCATGATTTAAAAGCTCCTCGTTTTTGAATTGCAAATGATAAATCCAGGCTTGCACACCTAGAAACAAACCAAAGCAACCTGTAACAACTGCCAGTGGCTGATCCTCCATAGTGCTAGCCAGTACAAAAATAGCTCCCAGGTAAAGTGCAATGTTATTTACTAACTGCCGGTAAGACTCTTCGCGCGTAAGTGGTTCCTCGCTTTGTATACGTCGGAGTAAAATACTAACGGTGAACAATGCAAAAAACACAGTGCCGAAAACTACGCCTATCCATGTTTGTGAAGAATTAAAGCGCATCATGCTCCACCCAATAAACAACATCCAAGTTAGTGTAAGTGCTATGCGGCCCACCGTTTTCCACAACTTTTTGTAACTCAGGTAAAGTACACCTATATCTATAATAAGGATATATAGAAAGAACAGGTCTGCCCTGTCGGCGTTGCGGCTAATCAAAAAAGGGATACCATATGCACCAACCATACCCAACAAGGCAATTTCCTGGCGGTTATAAGAACTAGCTTGTATAACCGTAAACGCTGTAAAGGCAGCCATTATTAAAAAAGCAGCTGTGTTTGGTAACATCTGGTAGTAGACTGCGGCTGCATAGGTTGTAAAATAAACCGAAGCCATGGCGCCACTAAAAAGGATAGCACTGAATAGCAGGTAGTCCTTTTTTAGCTTTAGAGATAATATAAATAGCAGTATACCAGCCCCATACGCTAAGGCTATGCGTGTGAGAGGAGAAATCAACTCTTGATCAATAGCGTATTTAACACCAATAGATAGTCCGATCACTAATACAACAATACCCACAAGATGGATCAACCGTAGGCCAATGAAGTTTTCCCATACTAACCTAGGCGTCCTATTGCGTGTTTGGTTTTGTATGGTTGGTATTTTATAGGAGGGATCTAACCGTTGTAATTGACGTTGCAGTTCTTGTATTTTATGATATTGCTCTACAACCTGATGTTGCAAATCAGCCAGTTCTGCTTTGATCGTTTCAATAGAGTGCTTGTCGTCCATGCATACACTTTGAAGCAAAGTAAGCAGATTAACCGATTGTTTTTAACATTTAACACAGCCCAGCACTACCCATTTTAACTATCTTTCCGCTGAAAAGAGACTTTACGTTGAGACGCATATTTACCCTGCTTATTTCTGTACTTATTAGCTTCACTGGATTTTCTCAAACTGACTCATGCCATTTACGCATTAGCCTGCTTACCTGTAGTCCAGGTGATGAGCTCTACTCTACTTTTGGCCACAGTGCCATGAGAGTACAGGATATATATACAGGTGCTGATCTCATTTATAATTATGGCACCTTTGAATTTGGTCCTGACTTTTATACAAAATTCATACAGGGTAAACTGTTATATTTCTTATCTATTCAGGACTATTCGGATTTCGTAGCCTCCTATGCCTGGGAGAAGAGAGGCATACAAGAACAGGTGTTACAACTCTCCTGCGCTGAAAGTCAACAGTTAGCAGAAGCTTTACAAGTAAACTCTTTGGAGGCTAACCGTTACTACCGGTACGACTTCTTATTTGATAACTGTACCACTCGCTTACGGGATATTGTGGCTAAAAACAGCGGTCAGCCCGTTATCTATGATACAGTCATTCCTCAAAAAGCTCCCACTTTCCGCAATCTTATACATAGTTATTTAAATGCCGGGGAACAATACTGGAGCAAACTAGGAATTGATATCTTATTAGGTAGAGACTTGGACAAGCCCGTTACTAACCAGCAGGCCATGTTCCTACCAGATTATTTGATGAAAGGGTTTGACAGTGCTACTTCCAGTGGGCGACTATTAGCTGCACCAAGACAGATTCTCCTACCCCGGCCTGTTTTAGCAAAACAAAATTCGCCCTTTACACCAATGGTTGTTTTTAGCAGCCTGTTAGCAATAATCATTGTTTTATCCTTTATTCCAAAGGAAGGTGTACAAAAGCTATTGTCTGTATTTGACTTTTTGTTTTTCTTTAGCCTTGGATTAACGGGCCTACTGTTATTGTTTATGTGGTTTGGCACCAATCATACGGTTTGCCAGGATAATTATAACTTGATGTGGGCTTTACCAACGCATACTATTGCCGCATTCTTTTTATGGAAAAAGGCAAAATGGGTACAGTATTATTTGTTGGCTACAATCATCGTACAGTCACTTTTACTTTTAGGCTGGATATTCTTACCCCAACAACTAAATATTTCACTCATACCTATCGTTTTATTGATTTTGTTACGCTCCTGGCTGCTTATTCAAAAACCATTTGACAAAACTCAAATAGCATAACGCATGATCTATCAGCAAAAGCGACTGCATTATGAGGTAATCGGCAAGGGACCGGCGGTACTACTAGTGCATGGATTTGGAGAAGACAGTTCGGTGTGGCGAAATCAGAGAGATGCATTACCTGGGTTTCAACTGATTTTACCCGATCTGCCAGGAAGTGGTTCTTCTGAAATGATAGATGATATGAGTATGGAGGGCTTAGCAGACAGCCTGCTGGCCATATTAGATCAGGAACAAATAGACCAGTGTATACTGATTGGGCATAGTATGGGTGGTTATGTGTCCTTGGCCTTTGCTGAAAAATATGCTGATCGGTTAAACGGACTGGGATTGTTTCATTCTACAGCATTTGCAGATTCAGAGGCCAAGATTGAAACAAGGAGAAAAGGGATTCAATTTATTCAGGAGTATGGAGCCTTTGCTTTTTTAAAAACCAGCACTCCTAACCTGTTTAGTCCTATGACAAAAGCGAACCAGAATCACTTGGTGGAAGAGCAGGTACAACGATCCGCTTCATTTACAGATGCAGCACTCATCAGTTATTATGAGTCTATGATCAAGCGTCCGGACCGAACTGCCCTATTGAAATTAATGACATTGCCTGTATTGTTTATTATGGGAAAGCATGATACAGCTGTACCGTTACAAGACAGCTTACAACAATGTCATTTGCCAGCCTTATCCTATGTGCACATTCTGAAAGAATCTGGACATATGGGCATGCTTGAGCAGGTTACAGAAAGTAACAAGTATTTACTTGACTATATATTGGATACATCCAAAATAAGCTAACATCCAGCATGCGCAAAGCATTTTTTATACTAATCCTGCTCTGCTCTTCAAGCATGGCATTTGCCGACCATTTAAAGGGTGGGTTCTTTACGTATCAATATCTTGGTCCCGGTGCATCTGCCGGAGGCAGC
Source organism: Flavisolibacter tropicus (assembly GCF_001644645.1). Classification (NCBI taxonomy): domain Bacteria; kingdom Pseudomonadati; phylum Bacteroidota; class Chitinophagia; order Chitinophagales; family Chitinophagaceae; genus Flavisolibacter; species Flavisolibacter tropicus. The sequence goes on from NZ_CP011390.1 coordinate 1,983,942, forward strand.
CGCTTTAGTATCACACTAACCTTATATATGGATTGTAATGCCAGAGATGGCGGACAAGGCAGCCAGGTTGACCCCACCTTAAACTTTAGCTTTTTTGATGCTACTAGTTATGCATTGATCAAAACAATTAATGTTCCAGTAAGTAATAAAGGCAATCTGATAAGAGGCACTGATGACCAATGTATTTCCGGCAATCAAGCAGGTTGCTATTACAAGGTTATTACCTACGTACTTGGAGAAATTGATCTTCCTGCCAGAGCTGGAGGTTACACGGTTTCTTATCAGCGTTGTTGCCGGATTAGTGGAGTAGATAATATTATCAGCTCTAATACGGTTGGAAACACTTATTCTATTACAATCCCAAGTACGGCGGCTTTAGTCAGCACTAATAGCAGTGCTACCTTTCAGGTAAATGACACAGCCGTTGTTTGTGCCAACACCCCATTCACCATTCCCTTTTCAGCAATGGATCCTGATGGTGACCAGCTACGTTATGAATTTTGTAGCGCCAATAGCGGAGGTAGTACCTCTGTACCTGCTCCTGATCCTGCAGCCCCACCACCCTATAGTGATGTAAATTATTCAAGTGGCTTTAGTGGTAGCCAGCCCATGGGGCCTGATGTTACAATTGATCCAGTAACAGGCGTTATTACTGGTATTGCGCCAAGCATCAGAAACTCAGGAGAATTCGTAGTAACCGTTTGCGTAACAGAACTTAGAAATGGCGTACCGGTAGGAAAAACGCGTAAAGAGCTACACGTGAAAGTTGGAAACTGTAATTCAACTAAGCCTACACTGGAAAAAGAATATGTCAATTGCGATAACCCTACGCTGACTTTTGAGAACAAAACACCTAGCAGTGAGATCAAAACTTATGATTGGGATTTTGGAGTTGATGGTATTACAACAGACGTTTCCAACCAGACAAAACCAACCTATACCTATCCTACCCCAGGAACATATACCGTTACGGTGGTAACGAATAAAGGCCAACTTTGCTCTGAAACGACTACAGCACAGGTAAAAGTTTACCCTGGCTTTTCTGCCGACTTTAAAGTAGACGGTATTTGTATTCAAAAGCCAACCCAATTTACAGATCAAACAGTAGCACAGCATGGTGTAGTGAATAAATGGTCATGGGATTTTGGAGAAACAACTTCACAAACAGATATTTCAACAGCACCAAGCCCTTCTTACCAATATCCATTAGCTGGAATTAAATCTGTTCGGCTAATTGCAGGCAGTAGTGTTGGTTGCTTGGATACAGCCATAAAACAAATTGAAATATTTGAAAAGCCACCTTTACGAGTGCTTACTAAGGACACATTAATGTGTAAAGGCGATACTACGCAACTAGGCGCATTCGGAAATGGAAACTTTACGTGGACACCTCTTTCAAACATACAAAACGCCAGTACGGCCACCCCTTCCGTATGGCCAATAACAACAACAACCTATCAAGTAGAGTTGAACGACAATGGCTGTATCAATACGGACTCTATAAGAGTAAGAGTGGTCAACTTCGTAACGCTGCAAGCCATGAACGATACCACTATTTGTCTGAAAGATTCTGTGCAACTTAATGCCAATACGAATGGCTTACGTATGCTATGGACACCTTCCGGCGAGATAGATGATCCAACCATAGTAAATCCAAAAGCTAAACCAACGTCATCAAGTACTACTTATACTATTACTGCGCGTATAGGTCGCTGTGTAGATACTGATGATGTGATCGTAAAAACAGTTCCTTATCCTTTAGTAGATGCAGGTGAAGATGCAACCATCTGCTACGACACACCTATTCAACTATCTGGCACAACAAATGGTGCACAGTATAGTTGGTCGCCGGCTAATGCGCTCTCTAACCCTACAGTTTTAAACCCTATAGCACGACCACTTAGTTCTATAGAATATGTGCTAACTGCACAGAACCCAACGAGTGGCTGCCCTAAACCTAACTACGACACCGTATTAATTAATGTATTGCCTCAGATCATTCCCAGCGCAGGAAACGATACAGCTGTTGTAGTTGGCCAATCATTACAACTTTTGGCTAGCGGCGGAGAATCCTATGTTTGGTCGCCTGCTACCAATCTCAGCAGTACTACCATTCCCAATCCGGTTGGTGTATATGACGGCAGCTTTGAAAGCATTCGCTATAAAGTGATTGCACGTGTTGGGCCATGCGAAGATTCGGCCTATGTAAGGGTTCGCATTTTTAAAACACCTCCACAAATTTTTGTACCTACAGCCTTCACTCCAAATAATGACGGCAAAAACGATGTTATTAGACCCGTTGCTGTCGGTATGACCCAAATGGAATACTTCCGCATTTTCAATCGCTGGGGCCAGTTGGTATACAGCTCGTCCGTTCCTAATGAAGGATGGGATGGTAAGCTTAATGGCAAAGAACAAGGATCAGGTGTTTATGTCTGGATGGTGAAAGGAGTTGACTTTGCAGGCAAAGAATTTTTCGCCAAGGGCACTGTTACACTTATACGATAGTCCGCCGAATTCAATCAGGTGTTATCTTCGGCCCTTATATGAAAAAGATAGTCTTTATAACTGGTGCCACTTCAGGATTTGGAGAAGCTTGTGCTCACACATTTGCAGCCAATGGATATAACCTTATCTTAAATGGCAGACGCGAGGAACGTTTAAAGACATTACAACAAACGCTTCAACAACAATATAATACACAAAGCTATCTTTTACCATTTGATGTTCAGCAACAATCCTCCGTCTTTGAAAGTATAAATCAATTGCCCGATGAATGGAGGGCTATTGATATTTTGATCAATAATGCAGGTCTTGCTTTAGGTCGCGACCTATTTCAAGATGCGTCACTTGACGACTGGAACCAAATGATAGATACCAATGTTAAGGGGGTGCTTTATGTGTCAAAGGCTGTTCTTCCTTTTATGATCAATAACAAAAAAGGACATATCATTAATGTAGGATCTATTGCGGGTAAAGAAGTATATGAAAGAGGAAATGTGTATTGTGCCAGCAAACATGCTGTAGATGCTATCAGTAAGGCTATGCGTATTGACCTGCTCCAACACGGCATAAAGGTTACGGCCATACACCCAGGCGCTGCTGAAACAGAATTCTCTATTGTGCGCTTTAAAGGCAACGAGGATACAGCAAAAACTGTTTATCAGGGCTACCAACCGTTAAGCGCTCAGGATGTAGCTGACATAATCTATTATACAGCCTCTCTTCCTCCACATGTTTGTATTAACGATTTGGTAGTTACATGCACTCAACAGGCCAACTCATATCATTTTAACAAGAAATAAGACACAAGTTTGCACAACTTCACAACCGATCCAAAGGAAAGGCATGTTTTGTGCTGCTTACAGTGTTTTCTAGCTTGGCTTTCTTTTGGAGCAAAGTTTATTTAGTAGATATACTAGGGGCTTTTACGTACAGTAAAAAATATGTGTATCATACACATACTCAGCATCTTAATTAACTACTATTTTTATTAAACGTCACCAATTCCTATTTGAAAACCTCATGAGAAAGTTATCTTTCCTTCTAGCCTGTATTATCGGAATAAGTGTTTCTGGTTTCTCCCAAGATATTATTCGTCAAAAAGTTTGTAATGACCCTGGAATAAAGCATCAGGCTGATAGTCTGAAACAATTATATGCAAAAGATGGCTTTGTTGTTTTGAAAGAAGCTTCTATTACCATGGAAAGCGAATATGAGATGCCAGTAGTTGTTCCATTGCAAGAGGGCACATGGTATCAATTCGTATTTATTGGAGATCCTACTTCCCGTTTATACGAAGTGCGGATGTATGACTGGAGTGAAAAACAAGTTATCTACCAGAAAAAGATGTGGGGCGATGTTGACGGCAATATCATTTCGTATTCTTATATCCCTCGCGTAACAGAATACCACATGATGAAGCCTGTACAAGTAAACAAGAAGAAGAAAAAAGAACTTTGTGGATATGTTATGTTGCTAAAGAAAACCAAGCAAGATCAATCAGCTCCATCCCCAACTAAATAAGATAAAACCCGCAAATGCGGGTTTTATCTTAGGTATCAGTTTCTTTTATTTACATGCCATACGTTATTCAATAACATCACCTTCCGCTAAAGGAATTTGAATCATGTAAAGCGTACCTTTCTCAGTTTCACTTAAAACGTCAACAGTACCGCTCAATAACAATATCCGGTTTGCCAGATTATGAAGACCTATTCCTTTTTGACGTTCTAATTCTTTTCTATAATTGAACCCTACCCCATTATCTTGAGTGGTTAATAAAATACGTTTGTCATCATGCCTGATGTTGATTAGAAGTGTAGTAGCTCTGGCATGTTTAATGGTATTGTAAACAATTTCCTGAACAATACGGTATAGGTTAATGGTTTTGTACTCGCTTAATTCAGGTAGATCATCTGCCTCTAAAATAATTTGTATGGCGGGTTGTTCTTTTTGAACAGTATGAACAAACTCTCGCAGTGCAGCAACTAACCATTTTTGTTGGATGGTGCCTGGCAAAAAATCAGTTGCAATTGTCCTGATCTTGGTAATTATATCATCAATAAAAACTTTGAACTGTTCCTGGCGGAGACGGTCATCAGGTCGTTGTAATTGAAAGGTGCTAATCCCCATTCGTATTGCAGAAAGCGTTGCTCCAAAATCTTCATGCAATTGATATGTTATACGTGCACGATCTTTTTCTTGAGCGGTTACTTCGGCCAATAAATTAAGACGGTTATATTCTGCTTTTTTACGTTGTTGTGCTTTACTCAACAATACAATAAACGAAATCAATACCGTTCCCAAAATCACCGTAATCCCTATAAAAACGGCATAAAATTGTAGCTGTTGCATGCAAGTTCGTTATTCTCCTCAGGACTTTAAAAGTACTATTTCTACCTTAAACTCAGCATAAAGTTAGGCTACAATAATAAAGTAAAACTGTGTTGTATACAGAAAAAATTAAGGTTGCGCACTAACATCTTTAGCTGGATTTGAAGGTAGCCTCTGCCACCAATTTTCATCCGCTCCAAAAAGCTCAAAGGGAGGACGAGCTGATTTACCTATCCGGTAAATCCCTATAGCTAATAGTAAATTTTTAATAATATAATTGATGTTATGGATATTCCACAGTGCTTGAGCAGTAGCGGGCTCTAGCTCTGTGAAAATATGATTTACAATAGCAAACAATCCTATACTGTAAATAAAATAGCTTACAAACGCAATGTTGATCCAAAACTTACCATCACGTAAAACTGAGTAGTCGTGACCTACTTCCTTCAGCGAGTGAAAGAAATAAGCGATACAATAAGCGATAACAATAACACTTTCAATAACTAATGGATAATCCTGGATAGTGTGAATGCTTTCTAGCCAGTAACAGTTAGCAATAAAGAAAGCCACGAATAATAAGACAGTTCCATAGATCAGTTTCTTCAAATGCGGCAGTAATAATGCATAAACGATACTTATTCCTGTGAACTCAAACAAAGTATACACATTTAGGCATAACAAAGATGTTTCACTACCCATTTGAATATAATACTCGGTTAAGCCACTAGTTAGAATACTTGTACAAAGCAGCACAAATAAAGCAATAATGAACTTTTCTTTTTTCCTTATCGCTTGCAGGCACAAAAGAAAAGGAATAAAGACAGTAAGTGTTGATATATAGGAAAGCAATTCTGCGAAACTCATGTGTAAGGGTTAGATACTGTAAGCAAATCTGGTATCGAGCAATCATAGAAACCGCGAATTACATTTTGCTTTTGCAATGCGCGGTTTCTAATTATCGGATCGAATAATTATAATAGATCTGAAGGGCAGAATGGCGGACAAGATCTTGTTCTATCGCCATATTCTACAGGTTCATCAATTGCGGCATCACTAAACATCATTTGTTGTACGCCTTCATCACTTAAGCCCAACTCAACCCGAACTGTTTCAGTATTATTCTCCAGTAAACGATTGATGGCTACACTACCCCAGAAATGCCCCCAAATGCTGCCGGGATGCTGTTGTTTAAAGTCTAGTCTCCAATTCTTGGCTACCTCCCAAGTTACCGTTCCATTACTTGTCGCAACAGAAGCAGCGGTAATAACATTTCCTTTATTATCAACGGCAACAGGCACAACGTGCACACTGCCATTAGCGTCATTACCGAAATAAAAACAAATCCCCGCTACTTTATTGTTAGCAATTAATGAGCTCAATGCTTGTGCAGGCAAATAAAATGCCCGGGTAGAATTAACGGAAGGTGCTTTTTTGGCTAATGTTAGAGCCCGGTTACGCTTCCAGCGATTGGCAGTAGCACTATCAACAGGCCCTCCAACTTCTTTATTAAAAAAAGAATTTGCTTCTGTAATACTTGTTTGCTCTTTTAAAAGAGAAGCTTCTTTCTTTTTCTGACAAGCCAGATTCACTGAAAAAATTGATAATGCACAAAACAAATTAAAATAAAAGCCAGTCGTAGATCTAAACCTCATAAGGGAACGAATTATTGGGACTAATTTAGACTGAAGTCTAAAACTACACACGCGTACTTTTACCCGACTTTGAAGTGAAATTTCCCATCCTGCTGAACTAAGATCATCAAGTAAGAAAAAACACGTAATAAATATTTAGCTTAAATATCTAAGGCTTTCCAGTACTTCCTAACAGACCATGTTAAAAAAGTAGCAACTTTTGCTTTTTCCTTATCAAATTAGAAGCCTGTGTACTAGGGCTGGGGGATTAAATAGACCTCTTATACATAAAAAAAGCGGCCTGAAATCATAATGAGACTTCAGGCCGCTTAAACTAGAATAAGAATTTATTGTGTTAAGGCTACCCGCACTTGTAAACCACCCCTGGTAGTTGTTACTGGTGCCGTAGTGGCAATCTTTGGTATCACCTTATTTTGCTCAAAGTAGAATTTAATATTCACCTTATTGTTTACCACATAATCGATCGTTGGTGACAGCCGCACTACCTTTTGCCCGGCGGTTCCAAAAGCTATATTCTGATCTAATCGGCTGTTGGCCGTCGCATCATCTCGCAGGCTAAAGTCAAAACGGAAGGTGACATCATTTTCAAGTTTCTTACCATTCTTACCAATTTTTACATTTTGCAGGAATGGCACACCGCGCTTGCGCCAATTCATACTGAAACCATATTCCGTAGAACGATTCTCTGCCAGTTGGTAATCAACCAGGCTTAAACTTAGCTGACGACTCTTCTTATATTCTACCCTGGCAGACAATTGATTTACTAGCGTAACATCCACTTCTATTAATGGGCTGAATTGTTCACTTACAGTTACGTTAGGCACTAAGAAGTAAGGTACATAGTTTCCTGTTTGTGTATCACGGAAGTAGGGATACCCAGCATGGAATGGATCTTGAAACAACAAGGCTGTATTAAAGCTATTCATGCTTAAAGTACTACTGTAGCCATGGCGTAAGGTTACGTTGGAAAACACCTTTTCCAATCCACTTATCCGCGACAAACCGTTGTAGGTAATATTCCAATTGGGTCGCGGCAGCAGCCCACCAAATGGATTTGATTTCACATTTGGCTTGGAATTCTTCATCAATCGCACTTTAGTAGGATCCTGATCAGTATAGGCCGCTAAAAACGCTGGGATCAATACATCCTGCGCATATCGGCCGTAACCTTCATAATAACCGTCTGGGTTCTGTGAAGCACCTTGAGCATAAATATTAGCATCCTTTAACCTATTCGATAAAATCAATCTGTTTGCCTCAAACTGTTTAAAGGTTTCAGATACCTCATTGGGATCAAACTTTGTAAACAATGTTTGATAAGCGATATAGCTAATACTAAAGCTTCCTAATGCATATGGATTGTAACGCTTCAATCCACTGTTCATACCAGTATCCTTATACAATTCAGAATACTGCAAATCAAAAGTCTTATCAAAGTTTACATCAATATTAAAATCTCTAAACGGTGTGATCTGGGCTGTAATATTCAGCTTCTGATTGTAACGCTGCTGGATCAATTGGTTAAATAACGAATCCCTCGTTAATAATCCCAAAGCCCCCAAGTGGTTGATATCGCTGGTGTCAGGCTGGTAACCAAATGCATACTTCCAACCTGGTGATGGATTTCTAAAGTTAATACCTACGGCTTGGACACTATCCAGGTAACCTGGCAACAAAGTACCCATGTCCTGTGTATACTGCACTCCTATCCGCTTTAAGCTGGTAACCAGTTGCATTAAAGCTTTTGGCACTTTGCCAATTTCAGGTAAAGCATTAGGATCTTTTACTTTTGCTTTTTTACCAGCACTATCTTTTGGTGCCTGAGAAGCTGGAGCTGCCGGATTCTCATTATAAACACCTCTAAGGAAACGTGACTTTGTATACAGCTGATCGAAGTTGAACTCACCAGTCACATTACGAACTTGTCCATTTACAATGGTGTTTCCTAAACTTCTTGTCAGCAAAGATGCCGCTACCCAATCATACTTACCCGTAACACTAGCACGGATCGTTGTCCAATCTACTATTGGAAGTTTATTGGTTGGCAATGTATATGATAATGTTGCATCGTGATGGTACCTGGTAGCACGACCTCCTCTTAAGAAGTTATTCTTAACCGTATCCTTTTTCTCTTTCGTATCGATGTAACCATATGGTTCATCAACACGTGCATTGTTTACGGCATTAAAGTCCAAAGTCAATGACCGTGTTAAATCCCAACGTAGAGTATAATAGCGATCAAAGTAGAAGAACTTATTGAATGTTTCTGGCAGCTTAAACTTCACATCCATCACATTGCGGTTCCGCAAAGAACCAAACTGGCGGAACACATCGGCCTTAAAGGAGAAGGATGGTTTGTAATTAAAGTTGAAATCTCTCACCAGCGCCAGCCATGGTGAGTTAGATTTAATCAACCGTTTCAGGGGTTCAATGAAATGTTGCTGTGGCGCATACGTATAACCTAAGGCAGCCCTTGTACGGCGTATATCTTCACTTTCAATGATTGGGTTGCTGTGCTCCTGGTGTGTAAAGGAGTAGTTTAGGTCAATGTTTGAAATATCCCATGGCTGCACCGGCTTGCCATTGGTCTTATTCTTCTTAACATTGGTAAAGTTGACAGTCTTTATTGTCTGCTGGTCAACAGCTGCGGATTGAATAGAATCCCGCTCCTTACCCGATACCTCACTCAACTTATCCTTCAATTTGATATCCAGATCATATGGATCGTATTCCGGTGTACTACTGGTTCTGCTAATTCCTGCATAAACAGGAATCTGAATGGCGGCTTTCTTTGGAACCAGTTTACCTAAGTCCAGATTACTGCTTACGTCAAACTGATAGAAGTCATCACGACTCCGCTCGTTTACACGTTGCTCCAAAGTACCAAAGCCACTACTACGCACATTGCCTGCAACACTAATATTACCCAAATCTGCCAGGCGCAAGTCTACGCGGCCTACACCAGCCCATCCACCATGTTCGTCTAAGCGCGACAAACGCAATTCATTAAACCACACTTCTGCACTAGTAGAGCCGGTCGTTGAATTTTGTATACCCAGCATCATTCCTCTTACCTCACCCAGGTTAGGATTACCAATAATGGCAAACGTGCGTCCATTTAATTGTTCTGAATAATAAAGTGATGGAGAAACGCCATTCCGGTTTCTACGTAACTTTAATGAAGTAAGCTCGTTTAGGTCAAAATCAAGGTTATTGCTGGCTGGCCAGATCTCATCTGGATTGGAGGTTCCCCATTTTGTTACGTCCAATGGTATCCTTACCTCATAGTAGTTACCAGCGAAATCATTACCTATACGAATTACAGCATTCAGATCACCTTTGCTCACATCGGTAGAACTGCGTACTGCTTCAGCATGCACAAACATCGATAGGCGTCCGTATTGACGTAAGTCTAAGTTCATGGTCTTAAACACACCACGTGCCTGCCCACCGGCTAAGTCTGTAATCTTTAAACTAAGCGATTGTTCGTTTTGTAATAATTGTACATTATTATTACTCAATTGCTGCTGACGCTCAATGCCTGGTGGTTGACGGTAAGGAATAGGCATACGTGAGTCATTCTCTTCAATATTTACCGCCAGCACTTCAAGCTGTGTAGGGTCATTTGCCGGCAAAGGTTTATAGTTGCCAGAAGTATCGGCTTCATAGTTAAACTTCCGCCATTGGTTGCGTATCAACTCCAACTTAGCAAAGCGAAGAACAGCTGTGTCTTCAAAATCAGTAAGGAACATCCGGATAAAGCGGATAGATTTAAAATCAGGGATGTTACCCACTTTAGCCTGGAAGTCTTTTATAGGTATACGAAACAGATACCATTTTTCTTTTCGTGTACTTCCATCTGCCAATACGGGTGTTACCTCACGCACATCGGTTATGTAATTAGATCCTGCTGTCATCCTTGGCGTCAGCTCTACACGATACTGGAAGTATTCCTCAATCTCGTTCATCGTGTTATCACGATTAAATTCTTCCTGGTCTGGGTATAAAGTAAAAGCACTGGTAAACTGATCGCTTGTATTAGCTATCGGGGAGTTGCCATGAGGGTTATTAATATCTTTATAACGCTCCAATATGCCAGCTTTCTTCTGATCATAAAAAGCATCACGATACCCCTTAAAGTTATCAGCAGACGGGTCTGTTTCCGCCTTTGTTGCAACTGGAGCTGTTGGCCCAAAATTGCTTTTCAGTTGATCAATATAAGGTTTGAACTTGGTCTTTTCATCCGCATCGGTTAACCCATCAAAACCTACATCCTGTAAAGGTCTATCGTTAGGATCATTGCTGAACGCATTGGTTACCTGTATTGGATTGCGTGGTACTTTACCCCAAACAGTTTCATCGGTCAATGCATTTGGCGTGGTGGGTGTAGGCAATCCATTCTCGTATCCTCTTTTACCATCGCGTAACACATCTTCTGAAATATTACCTAAGTCAAAATAGAGCTCGCCACCTTTACTTAAAGGCTTATTAACAAAAGGATCTTGCAGCCAGAATTCGATGAACTCAACATTACCAGTTTCAAAATCTGTTTGATCAATATTACGCATTACACCACCCCAGGCTTTCTTTGGCTGCACAAAACGACCATTGGCATCAATAGCTCCGGGTTGGGCCTGGAAATTATAAGGCCCTTTCTCTCTTGGATAAAAAGCCATATCAAATGTGGTTAGAATGCTCTGTCCTACATCTGTTGTACGTTGAGGAAATAACTCATTTTGAAATACCTGGCGGGTTTCAGGCTTTGACAATTCTGCCAGATCACCATGCAATGGGTTATTATTATTACGAGGCTCCTGTAAGGTAGGCTCAATATTATACCAGGCTAGCTTTGCCCTATTGTAACCATATTCCAGGTTGTTACTTAGTTCTGCTTCTGGGAATAAGATATTACCATTTTTATCTGGCGACTGTTGTGGCGCAGATGCCAGCGCCCAACTGTTTATAGGAAAACGCAAGTCTAATCCACTACGTGTACCTTCAAAATCATCTACATAAATAACACCTTCATTACCTTTTCCAATTTGAGGGGAGTGACCGGGCTGCAACATAGCTGCTTCACCATAGGCGGTAACGGAAGAAACTGCTTTGGTAGAATAAAATGGTAATTTATCTAACCACTTAGACAGGCGCGGCACATCTTTTCTATAGTCAAAATCCATCCCATACATGGTATTCCGTATCGGATCCTCGCCATATGCCTGCTTGGTAAAGAAGGGACGCTCACCCAGGCGCACGATGGTACCACCAACCGTCAAATTCTTATTGGCCAGGTAATCCAATCGCAAGCCCATATAGTTCTTTTGCTGTAACCCAAAGGATGCACTGTTTTCATACTGCACCTGTACGGGTACGCCAGAATTAATAATGGCTGAATTAATCACTTTTAAGGTACCAAGGTCATAGTTGATCTCATAGTCAACATTCTCCTGCAGCACCTGTCCACCGGCTGTAACAGTTACAGAACCCCGTGGAATATTAAAACCTAATTGGTAATCTGAATTGTTAGCCGATTTAGAACGTCCTACTAATTCAAAGCGATTCAGGTTGGCAAAGGTCTGTGCTATTGCTTTGATTGTATCGTAAAGCGGATAGTACAGATACTTTTGGCGAGCAGCATCATTTTCATAAATATATTCCAGGTCACGGCCAAAGGGTTCCAGTACCGGGAAAATGATCCGGCTTTGTGAAGGAATAACTGTAAACCCATCAACATAGTCAAACACACCATCGGGCTGCGGGTCATTCTGATTATTCAGGCGATCCAGGTTTACCAGATTCAAAATAGGCACACCACGGTATTCTTGCTTTAAGCTATCAAATGGCAAATAGCGCTTCTTACCCAAACTAGGTTCCTCGTACACTACATCCAGCTTAAAGTCCTCACGTTGCAACTGACCAAAGCCAACGCTGTACACGTTTTTCATCATCAGGTCCCAAATAGGAAGACCAGGGCGTTGAGATGTAGCTTTTAATAATTTTAAAAACAGCACTTTTTGAGTGTTACCACTGCTGTCGGGTGGTACATCCTGTGAAAAATCACCCACCTGGTAGATCTGACCATTATAGGTATACTGGAAAGCTACCCCCAGCACTTCATCAGGATTAAGCGCTTGGTTCAGTGACAGAAAACCAATACGCTCATTAAAATAATAATCCGTAGGCTGAAGCTTACGGGCAAATGTTTTTTCGAAATCCTGCACTGGCCTCAGCCCCATGGTGGTCAGTACATTTTGTATTTCTGATGAATTCCGGCCATTGGGCTGTTTTAAAATGGCGGTGTAAAGGTCATTGGAATTATTAGAAGGTAGCGATCCCGGCCTGCCGTTCCATGGACCATAGGTTGAATCTTCTCCTAAGTCCATCAGGGCAACAATGTCCCGGGTGTCAGTTGTTGCACCGGTACGATTGGTTACCCACACTTCCATACGAAGTATCTGGATGTTAGAACGCACCAGTGGCAGGTCTTTCATCGCCTTATTATAATTACGGCGGAAGTATTGACCTAATAAGAAGTGACGGTTCTCCTCGTATTCATCAGCCTTTATACTAAAGGATTGTGCGGCGGCACCACCTGTTAAACCCAACGATTGACGCTGAGAGCGCTGATTGGCCAACACACCTGTAACATACATTTTACCAAACTGCAATTGGGTCTTTACCCCAAACAACGATTGCGCACCAGGAATCAAGGTACCCTTTGATTGAAAACTAATATTACCTGCCTGGAATACCTTCAATACCTCATCTTCCTTACCCTGGTAATCCAGTTTCAGTTGGTTTTCAAAATCAAAGTTGGCCAGTGTATTATAGTTGATCGGCAGTTTGATCTTATCACCAATATTGGCATCTACCTGCAGCTGGGCGTTCATATTAAAATCGAAGCCCCCTGTTTTACGCGCCCGCTCTGGAAGGGTTGGGTTCTTTATATTTTGGCCCTGGTAGCCGGCAGCAATGTCTACATATCCCGACGGCTTTATGTCAATCTTGCCATTTCCCGTAATGCGGTTCATCCAGTCTTTGTTGAAACCAAAGTTGGGTTTTGCTGTACGGCGGTTCAGGTCAAACATTGTATTAGCCCGCTGACGGAAATAATCCGATTCATCCTTCCTACCCTGCAAGCGAATGAATTCATCCATAGAAAAGGTCATGGGAGTACGGTAATACTTATTGCCGACCTTTTCAATAACATAGTACTGCTTGGTTACCGGATCATATTCTACATTGCGCTTAATGAAGGAGGTATCTTTTAGATCAAAGCTATTTTGACGGGGATAGGTATAGGGGTCTCCTCTGCGATCTTGAAGTGGGTATTTAGTTGTATCTGAAGTATTTATAGGAAACTTTCCTTCACCCGCAAAGCGTGCATGCGCACTTGCTCCGCAGATAAAAGCAGATAATATGATAGCAGCTACCCGCTTCCGCAAGCTCTTGGAAGAATGGAAATTCAATGCGATCTTCTCCACAATTAGTAAATGAATGACGTTTTCTAAAGGGTTTGCAATGCTTTTTTGATCACTGCCTCTACACCGAGTTCCGGATTTTGGTCCAAAACCTTCTGAATCGCACTATCAGCCGCTTGCCGGTTTATTCCTAGTGCTATCAATGCATTTAACGCATCAGTACCAATGGTATTGCCTTTCCAAGGGGAAATATTTGCGTCGAGAGATTGTTTAGTCAGTTTATCCCTGAGTTCCAACACGATGCGTTCAGCTGTTTTTTTACCTATACCTTTTATAGCTTCCAGCATTTTAGCATTGCCTTGAACAATGGCGCGACTTAGTTCATCGGGTTTCATATAAGAAAGCATAACGCGGGCTGTGGAGGCACCCACGCCAGAAACTCCAAGTAACATCAAGAACATCTCCTTTTCTGCTACATCAAAAAAGCCGTAAAGAATATGGGCATCTTCGCGGACAATAAGGTGAGTAAGTAAGGTACCATTTTCCAAATCCTGGATTTTGGAATAGGTATTCAGACTAATATTGATTTCATAGCCAACGCCGGCTACGTCTACATGTACAGTTGCGGGTGATTTATGGGCAAAATGGCCTCTAACAAAAGCGATCATACGACGAAAATAAGCGAATAAAAACACTGTTCACAGCCTATAAATTCTTATACCACCTTAAAAGTTGGGCTTGTGAAATGTCAAATTAGAGGCGTTAAAGAAAGCTGCAAGCTACTAGCTGCACGCTTCAAGCGGCCCCTCCCGGCCTCCCAAAAGGGGATAAGTACCTCGCAAATAACCATAAGATGGAACAGCAATAAAATTGAAAAGAACTCCTTTAAGGAGAATGCTTTTGTGTTTTATGGTCTACGCCTTCGTAAGTTATCGATGACTACTTATTAAAGATTATAGCAATATCAGGCTGGGTCCTTATCGGGTTTTCTTCGATCTTGCTTCGATTCTTCTTCGATATTCGTTCGATACATAGAATCGAACAACTATCGAATCAGATAGGAACAAAATAGGATGTACCCCATCTCTTGGGCCTTGTTTTTTTGATTATTCCCTCCGCTACTCTCCTCCTTGAACATGGAATGTTGATTATTGAGCATTCAACATTTCCTCTCTGCCCCTCCAAATTCCAAAACCCTAATTCCCAATTCCTCCCATCATCCTTCATTATTCCTTGTTCCTTGTTCAATATTCTTCACCTTTCCTCCTTACCCTCTTTTCAACTCTTAGCGCTCTGCCATTACCCTTTAAATAAGAGAAATAACCTAAATCTGGCACCCTTTTGCCGACAATTCTCGTTAAACTCTGGACTGTGTACTATCTTAGCCCTCCTTTTTAAACTTCAGAATTGTAGCGATGACTTCAAAGATTACTGCAGCCATTACCGCCGTTGGTGGTTATGTGCCAGAAACAAAATTGACAAATGCCGACTTAGAAAAAATGGTAGACACCAACGATGAATGGATCCGGACACGCACCGGGGTATCCGAACGTCGTATTTTGAAAGGTGAAGGATTGGGATCTTCTGATTTGGCTGTACCAGCCATTAAACAGCTTTTAGAAAAAAGAGGGATCAGCGCTGAAGAAATTGAGTGTATCATTTGTTGCACGGTAACACCCGATATGGTGTTCCCGGCCACAGCTAATATCATTTCCGATAAACTAGGTGCTAAACATGCATTTGGCTTTGACTTGGGTGCTGCCTGCTCTGGTTTCCTATATGGCTTAACTATGGGCGCTTCCCTGATCGAGAGCCGCCGTTATAAAAAAGTAGTGGTAGTAGGTGTAGATAAAATGAGCGCTATAATTGATTATAGCGATCGTACTACCTGTATTCTATTTGGCGATGGCGCTGGAGCCGTATTACTGGAGCCTAATACAGAAGGCTTTGGCGTATTGGATTCTATTTTGAAAAGCGATGGTAGCGGCCGTCAGTTCCTGCATATGAAAGCAGGTGGTTCGGTTCGTCCGGCTACAGCTGAAACCGTTGCCAATAAAGAGCACTTTGTGTTCCAGGATGGTCAGCCAGTATTCAAAGCAGCCGTTAAGGGCATGGCCGATGTAAGCGCTGAATTGTTAGATCGTAACAACCTAACCGGTAATGACATTGCTTGGTTGGTGCCTCACCAAGCTAACAAACGTATCATTGATGCTACTGCCGACCGTATGGGTCTTTCTCATGATAAGGTGATGTTGAACATTCATAAATATGGTAATACCACAGCGGCTACTATTCCGCTTTGTTTGTGGGAATGGCGCCATGAATTAAACAAAGGCGACAACATTGTGTTAGCTGCCTTTGGTGGTGGTTTTACCTGGGGTGCTACCCTGGTAAAATGGGCGTATTAATTAGCCTGATTACAAGATACTTTCAAAGAGCCCTGTCTTTTGACAGGGCTTTTCCATTGACATTAATTAATATATGATTTTCAAGCCTGCCCTTTCACTTATCTTCACCCCCTTTCTATTAGAATCCGACTATGATCAACCAAACTAAACTGCTTATTGCCAAAAGACTGCTTCGTTTTTTAAAGTATATTGGTATCGCTGTTCTGTCCTTTGTCACATTTGTCCTTCTTTATTTACTAGCAGCCTATGTTTTATCAAGAATAAGTACAGAAAAGGAAGCTTCCTCTTCAAATGATGTGTCCATTTATATTCTTTCCAATGGTGTGCATACAGACCTGGTAATGCCTTTGAAAACAGAGATTGTGGATTGGAGTAAAGAAATTCAGTTTGCACATACTACTGGCAAGGATACCGTCATGCAGTTTGTAGCATTGGGTTGGGGCGATAAAGGCTTTTACCTGGAAACGCCTACATGGGCCGACTTGAAGTTTAGCACGGCGTTCAAAGCTGCTTTTGCCTTAAGCACTTCTGCCCTACATGCTACCTTTTATAAATCAATGAAAGAGGGAAAGGAATGTGTAAAGATTCCCATCTCCAAAGACCAATATACTCGCTTGGTAGCTTATATCCAGAACAGTTTTGACAAAGATGCCAATGGGCATTACATAAATATTCCAACCAAGGCTGTATATGGAGCCAACGATGCTTTTTATGAAGCCAAGGGCAGTTATAGTTTATTTCAAACGTGTAATACCTGGGCTAATAAAGGATTGAAAAGTTGTGGTCAGAAAGCTGCTTTATGGACACCATTTGATACAGGTATATTTTATCATTATAACCAAAACAAATAGTTTATGACTCAAAAACCATCTGCTGCCTTTATTGGTGCTTCATGGGTAGCACTAGGTGCAGGCATGCTTGGCTACCTTGTTGGCCTTTGGCGTGCTGAGATGCAACTCAATGAAAAAGGCTATTACTTTACCATTCTCATGTTTGGCCTCTTTGCCGTTGTTTCACTTCAAAAAACAGTACGTGACCGATTAGATGGTATTCCAGTTACGGATATCTATTATGGTCTTAGCTGGTTTTCTACTCTCCTTTCTATTATTTTATTGGTAATAGGATTATGGAATGCCACTATACTGCCTAGTGAGAAGGGCTTCTACGCCTTTGCCTTCTTGTTGGCATTATTTGGAGCTATCACCGTTCAAAAGAATACAAGAGACAGCCTGGGTAGTGTTAAAAAAGAGCAGCCCACAACCTAATCCTTCTTGCTAGGGTTCATAAATTTTCATATAAAACAGCAGTGTCATTTCCTTTAGGAAGACACTGCTGTTTTATTTATTATAAATGCTTCGATCTACTTAAAGGTGCTTGCTATTGTAAAGGAAAATCCAATCAAAAGCGTATGCCCTTGCTTTGGCGTTTTATAAACAATAATTGAAGTAGCAGCATAATGAATTTGTTACTATTTTAAATCATGACTTACCGAGAAGCCCACTTAGAAGATATTGAACAATTATCTGTCATTCGATTGGCTGTTAAAGAAAACAGGTTATCCAATCCTGCCTTAATTACGTACCATGATTATGAAACCTTCCTAACCATACGAGGCAAGGGATGGGTATGTGAAATCAATGGACAATTAGTGGGGTTTGCTATCGTCGACTTAAACGACCATAATGTATGGGCCTTATTTATGGATCCTGCGTTTGAAGGCCAAGGCATTGGAAGGCGGCTGCATCAGCTAATGCTAGACTGGTACTTTAAACAAACCGAACATACGCTTTGGTTAAGCACTGATCCTCAGTCAAGAGCAGCTGCTTTTTATAGAAAGGCTGGTTGGACAGAGGCTGGTCCTTATGGGAAAGGAGAATTAAAGTTTGAAATGACCCACTCAAATTGGCTAAATACACAACTATCCAAATAATAGTATACTGGTATACAAAAGATGTCAAGCAACTGATCGTATACATTTTAAACATATACAGCTACAAACAACAAGTCCCAGTCATATGACTGGGACTTGTTGTTTAATTACTTAGTAAATCTATCGTTTACTAACACCACTATTTGCCTTTTTATACGCCTCAAGGCCTTTTTCTAACCACTCGCGGAACGCACTTGGACTAGGTGTATACGCCTTGGTTTTGGTTAAGGCTTTTTCATCCGGACTAATGATCGCATATTGCGGTTGAGAAACAGCGTTGAAGTTTTCCGATTGGAAAGTGGCCCACTTATCACCAACGGTAATGATAGGCTTCTTATCGCCACTTTTAGTTGTGTATTCAATTTGCTGGGCCGCAGGTAATTTCTGGCGCTCATCTACATAGAGTGAAACTACCACAAACTCATTTTTCATTAATTGTTCCACCTCTGGATCAATCCATACATTTTCCTCCATACGGCGGCAGTTTACACATGCCCAACCGGTGAAGTCGATCAATACCGGCTTACCTTGTTTACGCGCTAATTCCAACGCACCTTCATAATCATTATGAATAGGCTTAATAGCAATCTTACGTTCATATAGGCTATACGATAAAGGCGGAGGGAATCCACTAATCAGGCTAAGGTTTGCCGCCTTTGTATTAGTAACACCAGGGATCAAATAGAGTGTAGCGGCACCAAACAGCACTACAAACGCCCAACGCGTCTTTGTCATTTTAGGCTTACTGTCATGGGCAAACCGGATAATACCTAATAGATATAAAACAATAGCGATTCCAATACCAATCCAAATGGCGATGAAAACCTCTCGCTTCAGCAGCCCCCATTGCTTTACCAGGTCAGCATTTGACAAGAACTTAATAGCCATAGCCAACTCCAGGAAACCTAACACCACTTTTACACTGGTAAGCCATCCACCTGATTTAGGCAATGATTGTAACCAATGCGGGAATAGGGCGAACAATGCAAACGGTAGTGCTAGGCCTAGTCCAAATCCCGACATACCGGCTGTTAATTGCCATGCACCACCATTATTTGTTAAGGCGCCAGCTAACAAAGAGCCTAAAATAGGACCTGTACAAGAGAAAGAAACAATGGCCAGCGTCAACGCCATAAAGAAGATACCGGCAAAATCGCCAATGCCTGATTTCTCGTCCACCTTATTAGCAAAAGAACTAGGCAGGCCAATTTCATAGAACCCAAAGAACGATAAGGCAAAAACGATGAAGACCACAAAAAAGGTCAGGTTTAACCATACGTTCGTAGAGATATTATTCAGAATCTCAGGATCGGTTGTATCCAATAAGTGGAAAGGAGTGCTAAGGAAAGCGTAGATCGCAAAAATGCATAAACCGTATCCCAAGGCATTACGAATCCCCTTTTTACGTGTGCCCGAGCGCTTGGTAAAGAATGAAACAGTCAATGGAATTAACGGAAACACACAGGGTGTAACCAGGGCAATGAGTCCACCAACAAAGCCTAATAGGAAGATGGCCCATAAACTTTTATCTGCCGCTTCATCATCGCCATAAGGGGTAACAGGATTTTTAATATCAATGGTATTGATCTTTATACGCGTACTGGCACTGACACCACCTTCCAACGGAACAGAAAAAGAGAAAGGGGTAGCAGGGTAAAACTCATCGTTTTTACCATAGGTATAAGACAAGACACCCTGTAAGGTAGCTGGCACATCGCCTGTTATATGCACTCGCTGTGTCCAGGCAGTAGCACCTTCATATACTTTTACTTGTGTGCCTTCAAAAATGATACTCTTCTCTGTTTTAACAGCACCAGAATCTTTAAATGCTCCAGTAGATTGGATAGCAGAGTCTGAGAATTGAAGTTCTGTAGTAGCCACTTCACTTAATACCTGGTTGGGCGCATACAGCTGCCAACCATTTGGACCATTGGTAACAAACTTTAGCTCGTACTCTTTATCACTGATCTTTTTACTAGTTACCTGCCACTGCACAGCAGCACTATCCTGACTAAAAGCATTCAGACCAACCGATAGTAGTATTCCAAGGGCTAAGAAGAAACGTAAAAGAGGGCGCATAAACAGTATTTGAAAAAACAAACGGATTCCCTCAAGAATCCGTTTGCAAAAGAAATGAAAAAAGTATCGTCTATTTTAAAGCAATTGTGAAATTCGTTGTCTTGGGAGGTAAACATTTCTGATCATCACAGGTTTGAAACTCCAACTTCCCGGTTACAGCTGTCTTAGCGTTACCTTTCAGCTTCACCACTTGTACAAAATTTACTTTATTACTGTATTGGTTAGCAGAAACATCCAGCTTGTCATCGCGGTATCTTTCCAGCTTACCTACTTCTTTTACTTTACCATCAAACACCAATAAAGGATTATTATTAAATGCAAAGCTGGTAGGCTGAGCAATAGCATCATCCGGTTGTGTTTGCGAATAAAGGTGCCAACCAGATTGTATAGTGGCGGTCATATGGATCTCATAAACCTTATCGCTGATCTTTTTGCTTGTAAATGCCCAGCTAACGGGATTTTGCGCAAAGGCTGCTATACTACCTACAAAGAACAAAGCCAGAACAAAAGCAAGCTTCTTCATACAAATGGATTTAGAAAGCAAATTTCCTTGTTTAATTATTGCCGAGATGTTAAAAGATGAGTGAGCAGTAATGAGTGATGAGGAAAACTTACTCATTACTCATCATTCATTATTCATACTTACACTGCTGCAACCGCTTCTTCCAGCACTAACTGGAATAACAGTTTGAACACCTTGCGGCCGTCAGTATTGCCCAGCACAGAAGAGCAAGCTCTTTCTGGGTGCGGCATCATACCAAATACGTTACGGCCTTCATTGCAAATACCTGCAATATTGCGGGTA
This sequence comes from Flavisolibacter tropicus, assembly GCF_001644645.1. Classification (NCBI taxonomy): domain Bacteria; kingdom Pseudomonadati; phylum Bacteroidota; class Chitinophagia; order Chitinophagales; family Chitinophagaceae; genus Flavisolibacter; species Flavisolibacter tropicus. The sequence continues at coordinate 2,005,073 of NZ_CP011390.1, forward strand.
GAGCCATTATGATTGCTTTCAGGAGTAACATTACCTTCAGCATCGCAGTAATGTAATAATACCTGCCCATTAGCTTCCAGCTTATTCAAGGTAGCATCATCTGCATAATAGCGGCCCTCTCCATGTGCAATAGGAATATTATAAACGTTCTCATCGGCATCTTTAACAAACACATTCTTGCAGATGTACTTTTGGTTGTTATTCCGTAGCAACACACCTGGAAGCAGATGAGATTCACATAAAATCTGGAAACCGTTACAAACGCCTAATACTTTACCACCACGCTTAGCAAAATCGATTACGCTTTGCATGATAGGGCTAAAGCGGGCAATGGCACCTGTACGCAGGTAGTCGCCATAAGAAAAACCACCAGGTAGTACAATACAATCCTCCGTAGTAAACTGCGACAGATCGCTATCCTTATGCCACAGCATTACACATTCCTGCTTTAGGTCATGCACTAAGGCATCATACATATCTCTATCGCAATTGGAACCGGGGAAAACAACAACACCGAATTTCATAATGGAAAATTGAAATGCAAAGATACTTTGCTAAAAACTGTTTTTATCTTAAAAAACCCACGTTTTAGTCACAAATTGTTGAGCCAGTACAAAAGCCAGCATTAAATAGAAAATAACAACCGGCAACCAACGCTTGTTTGGATAATAATAAGCACAGGCATGAAACGCCGCAAAAGGTGCAGCCGTTACTATCCAGGAAGTATAGGTAAATGTATTATTGGTAAAAGGGATCAAAATGGCCAGTAACAAGTACAACAATACAATACTCCAGGTTTTACGGGCCTGGATCAGCATTTTCCGTAAATAGGTTTGGATATAGAATCCGCCCATTAAGAAAGGAATTCCTAAGAGCAAGGTGCTTCCTACCTGCCAGATAGAGTTTTTTAGAGTAGGTACATTGAAGGTTATTCTTGGAAACAATTGCTGTAAAGAAAGGCGGTCGTTCAAAAACAAATAAACCCCATAGAAATAAAACGGTGTGGCTATACCAAATAACAATAAAATGATTTCATTCAACCGGAAGGGCCGTAATATCATCAACCCAATTAAAACAGATACAGCAAACAGAAATGAGGGAAAAAAGAAAAAGGAAGCAATACCCAACAATAGGCCAATATTAAAGATCCGTCCATTGGCTCCCTGTAAGTTATAAAGCTCAAAAAGCTTTATAAAGGCCCATATGATAAAGGTATTGGCAACTAAAGCCGCAGATAAATAACTCCATTCTGGCAATAAGGATGTTACCAACAAATAAGCCATGCCGGGTAAAAACGTAGGCTTGGCAATCATCCGGAACTCATTAACCATAGTGGTGACCTGAAGCGCCTGAATGTAGAGTAGCAGAAAAGCCACCAATGAGCTTACTATCGGCACCAGCCCTTGCAGTGACATCGATACCCACTGATACATTTTTCCATCCAAAGGGGTGGATACAGCTGCCCTAGGTGCCAAAAAGAGGGGTAACTTGATCAATAGCCCAAAAATGAACAACAGGGCAATGTTTCCTGGGGCTTTTTGTTTAAATATGCCAATCACAGCGCAATGCTAAGAAGAATAGTCAATTTTAGCAAAGCAAATGTAATTTCTATAATAACAAGGAACGATCATCTGCCGTGCGCTTACCTGTTTACCAAACTTGGGAAGGAACTCATAACCGCGATCCAAGTTCTTTAAGGTTGGGTTACGGCTGATCTGGCCATCTGCAGACAGCATGTAGTCATTTAAGAGCTGCTGGCGCTTTTCTTCCTGGTTAAATACAAAATGGAGCTGACCACCTGTATTCATTATTTGATAGGAGATATTATCACCAGACTCATCATCAAACTGCTCCTTGTGAATAACATTACTCCATTGTAGTTTACCTGTATTATCAAAGGACAAAATAGTCAGATTATCGGCATGGTGGCGGGTATTCTGGTTATTCATGCGGTTCCGCCAGTACCAGCTATTATACATAGGCGAATAGTAGGTATAATAGTCCATACGGCTGACATAAGGTGAGCCATATAAGTAATCCCAACGGTTCCAGCTGCCGAAACGGGAGGTAGTATAATAGGCCTCACTGCCGATGATAAAGCCACCATCTCTTTTGACAATAATATTTCTAATAAAATAGTCGTCAAAAGCAGATTTGGTATTTGACTCTCCGCGAGCTTCTTTGCGTAGCTCCTCTCCCAGTACTACTGTATTAACCATAGAAGGCTGTTTAGTAGCTTTATCCCACACATAAAAATAGAAACCTTCTACATTACCGCGCTTCTGCTTATAATAGAATGAAGTAAGGAAGTAACGCTTGTTAACATTATCAATCTTTATATGCGGCTCATCCAGAAAAATCTTATCCAGCGTCAAGTCCATAAGGCTGAAGGTGTCTGCCTGGGCTTGCTTCCAAATCAATTGAGCGCTGGTAATATTATCACTATTGTTCCGTGTAAACTTTGTAAACACAAAGTCACCATCGTTATCTACACTAAACTCATCTAGGTAATCGTGATCCTCATCCATAGGAATGGTCAAGGAAGATCGTTTTTGTAAAGCCAGTTTATTATCAAATAATAAAGTAGTGACCTGATAGCGTTGCTTATTGCGGGAATTGATCTTAAAGATCATGATCTGGTTCCTATCCTCACTATTTACAGCCGAATAGATCTTGTTGCTATTGGAAAGTCCAATGTGGGTCGTATCCAATTGCATCACTTCACCAACGGCTTTACCCATACCATCTATTCTAGCGGCATTACAATACACAACATTCTTTTTCTGGTATTGGTAAATCATGTAGGCCTGGTCCTGGAAAGAGAAGAAGTCGACATTGATAAGGCGGTCATCGGGCATGAACTTATGCTCCTCTTTCGTCAACTGTTTCATCTCATTATCATAGGCTGAGATAAAGCTTTTGCCGCGAAGTTCTTTATAGACAAGGAAGTTGCCACCTACTTTTCCAATGATTTCAAAGTCCATACGGCGGGTTTCATCATCATCGGGTTGAGAGTACACAATTTTCTGGGCCGATACGGGAAGGGTAGAGAAAACAAATGGCGCAAATAGCAAAGTCAAAAGAAACTTCATGATTGCTGTATGATTTAGCTGCTTAAAATTAATGTAACCTATTGATTAAGACGGTTAAAATTCCACTTAGCTGCATTAACGTCCAAACTAACGGTATAAAGTATCCACACCATAGCGAATTTGCTGTTTTGACCTTATTTTTAACATCGCGTTTACCTTAACAATACGTAAGAGTAAGGCTTTAAATAAGATTTACGGTGAAAGTTTCTTTAAACAGAGTTAGTACAGCCGGGTTATTGATTGCATTGGGGATTATTTATGGCGACATTGGCACTTCTCCTCTCTATGTTTATAATGCGATAATAAATGGCCGTACCATTGATGAGCATTTGATCATTGGTAGCCTTTCTTGTATCATTTGGACCCTAACCCTTCAAACCACAATTAAGTATGTATTACTGGTCCTAAGGGCCGACAACCGGGGGGAAGGAGGCATTTTTGCCTTATATGCATTGGTCCGACGGCATCGAAAATGGCTTGTTCTACCTGCCATGATTGGTGGTGCAGCCTTGTTATCCGATGGTATTATCACCCCTCCTATCTCTATCACCTCTGCAGTAGAAGGTCTGCAAAAGCTGCCTGCTTTTAGTAATATAGATGAAAACATCGTCTACATTGTACTTGTCATACTGGGCCTTTTCTTCTTTATGCAACAGTTCGGAACTGCCTCCATTGGTAAGTTCTTTGGACCCGTGATGCTGGTTTGGTTTACGATGCTTGCCGTTTTAGGAGCAACCCATATGGCCGACGATTGGAGTATCCTTCGCGCATTTAGTCCTCATTATGCCTTTCACTTTATCAAATCGTACCCCAATTCCTTATGGTTGTTAGGTGCCGTTTTCTTATGTACTACCGGCGCGGAAGCTCTCTACAGTGATTTAGGCCACTGTGGCAAGGGAAACATCCGGATCTCCTGGATCTTTGTAAAGATTTGTTTGCTTATACATTACCTGGGCCAAGGCGCTTCTTTGCTAGGGCATCACTACGGACTGACGGTAACCCGTGAAGTAAAAGAAACCATGGGCATTAATGCCTTTTATGATCTTATGCCCCAGTGGTTTATTATTCCGGGAGTAATTATAGCTACCAGTGCGGCTATTATTGCCAGCCAGGCTATGATCACCGGGTCATTTACCCTAATAAGTGAAGCTATGCGGCTGAATCTTTGGCCGAAGTTAAAGATTCGCTACCCCTCTGAGGAGAAAGGCCAACTCTTTATTCCTTCGCTGAACTTAATGATGTTTGTCGGCTGCGTGATCGTAGTACTCTACTTCCGCACATCTGAACGAATGGAGGCCGCGTATGGTTTGGCCATTATTACTACGATGATGATGACCACCATCCTCTTTTCCAACTTCATGGTTTCCCGCCGCATTAAGCCAGCCTATATTTGGCTGTTCCTGGCCGTCTATATCACCATAGAGTCGCTATTTATGTTTGCTTTACTGCAAAAGTTTACCCATGGTGGCTATATCACCGTTATGATTGGCGGCCTTATGTTTATGGTAATGTATGTTTGGTATAAGGCGCGTAAGATCAAAAACCGTTATGTAGAGTTTGTACGACTGGATCACTATATACCTAAAATACAGGAACTCAGTAACGACCGCTCCATAGTCAAGTATGCCACCCACTTAGTATACCTGACCAGTGCCGACAACCCCAAGGAAATTGAACATAAGATCATCTACTCCATTCTTAACAAAAAGCCTAAACGCGCCGATATCTATTGGTTTATACACGTGGATACGCTGGACGATCCGTACACCATGGAGTACAAAGTAGACCATATTATCCCTAACGATATCATACGTGTAGAGTTCCGCTTGGGCTTTAGAGTGGAACCACGCATTAACCTGATGTTCCGTAAAGTAGTAGAAGACCTGGTTAAAAACCGAGAGGTAAATATTACCAGCCGCTACGAAAGCCTTGAACGCAGTAATGTAGTTGGCGACTTCCAGTTTATAGTAATGGAAAAATATCTCAGCCAGGATAACGAACTGCCTATTTTGGAACGCATGATGATGAAGTTCCATTTCTGGCTAAAAGAAATAAGCCTTTCAGAGGAACGAGGCTTTGGACTTGACCCCAGTAATGTGGTTATTGAAAAATTCCCATTGATTGTAGCCCCGGTTTCCAACTTGCGCTTGAAACGAGTAGATTAAACGATTAGCAAACTGTTTTGTAGTTTTCCGTTGAAATAACTACAAAATAGTTTGCCCTCTGTTATCTACTATACCCTTGGCAGCATTGCGCTGATTTCCCTACTGACCTACCTTTTGCAGGAGCGCTTCATCTTTCGTCCGGAAAAGCTCCACCCCAACTTCCAGTTTAAGTATGATGTTCCGTTTAAGGAGATCAATTTTGATACTGACCCTGGTGTACGCATCAATGGACTTCACTTCTTTCGAGAGAAACCCAAAGGCCTAATTCTCTATTTCCACGGCAATACCCGTAGCATTAAAGGCTGGGCCAAGTATGCCCGCGACTTTTATCGCTATGACTATGACGTGGTATTGGTAGACTACCGTGGGTTTGGCAAAAGCACGGGCAAACGTAACGAGCAAGAGATGTTAGAAGATATGCAGTATGTGTACGAGAGCTTAGCCAAGGAATACGGAGAACAGCATCTTATAGTTTATGGCCGCAGCTTAGGTAGTGGCTTTGCTGCCAAGGTAGCTTCAGACAACAAGCCACGCTATCTTATTCTGGATGCACCTTATTATAATTTTCGCCAGGTAGTAGAGCGCTTTCTTCCCTTCATCCCGCTTAATTATGTATTACGCTATCACTTGCGTATTGATAAATGGATAAAGAGAGTAAACTGCCATGTGTATATTCTTCATGGCACAAAGGATTGGCTGATCCCTATCCGCCATAGCGAAGACCTGCAACGTCTGATGCCTCGCCGCATTACACTAATCCGCATTCATGGTGGCGGGCATAACAACCTTCCAAAGTTTCCAGAATACCACAATTTCATCAGGGATATTTTGAAGGAATGAGGAGGGTGAGTAGTGAATGGTGAGTGGTGAGTATTCGTGAGACGTTAAAGGTAAGGCTACGAGCTATGAGCCATGAGCCGAGAGAAATAATACAGGAGAAACGAACTTCGATCTAGATAACACGAGAATGTTATTCTACCGCCCACCTTGCAGAGCGATAAGGACAAACGTATCTTAGCCTTACTTCCAATCCTGGCAAACAACTCCACAACCCTTATAAAAACAGAACATGCTTTAATACGAATGCTGTTTTGTGATGATAAAAATAGGGAGACCCATACATCTTGTTTTATTTACACTCATAACTCTTACAGGTTTTTCATGCAGTGAAAAGAAACAAAGTCTATTACAAGCCGATATTAATGAACTGAACCTGAAAAGAGGTGCTTTAATTTCCTGTGGACCTAAAGACAAGCAATTTGGAACCGTTCAATTTGATATCTCCTGCAGTAGGAAAGTAAAAGATGAATTTAATCTTGCTCTATCGCTTTTGCATTCATTTGAATACGATGAAGCTGAAAAAGCGTTTACTAAAATAGTTGACGTGCAACCTGAATGCGCTATGTCGTACTGGGGTATAGCCATGTCTAACTTTCATCCTTTATGGACACCACCGTCTGTGGCTGAGCTTAAGAAAGGCGCTAAAGCTATTGACATAGCGCAGGCCCTAACAGAAAAAACAGAAAGAGAAACAGATTATATCAATGCTATTGCTTCATTCTACGATCATTGGGAAAATATAGATCACCGCACCCGATGCCAAAGTTTTGAGAGGGCAATGGAAAAATTACAGGCCAAATACCCTAATGACAAAGAAGCTTCAATTTTCTATGCACTGGCATTAGACGCAGCAGCAGACCCAGCCGATAAGACGTATAAAAAACAAAAGAAGGCTGGCTCCATTTTAAGCAGCATCTATCCGAACGAGCCTAATCACCCTGGAATCATTCATTATTTGATACATACTTATGACTATCCGGAATTAGCCTATTTGGCTCTGCCAGCCGCCAGAAAGTATGCCAGTGTAGCACCGTCTTCAGCACATGCCCTGCATATGCCTTCACACATCTTTACCCGATTAGGACTTTGGGATGAATGCATCGCATCGAATCAAGCCTCAATAGCCGCCGCCCAATGCTATGCAAAATCAGCTGGGATGAATGGACACTGGGATGAAGAATTACATGGTCTGGATTATCTTGAATATGCATATCTGCAAAAGAAAGAGAACGACCTTGCAAAAAGACAATGGGACTATCTGAATACTATTACCAAAGTCTTTCCTGACAACTTCAAAGTAGCCTATGCTTTTGCTGCTGTCCCATCGCGTTATGTACTTGAAAACAAATTATGGATAGAGGCGGCAACACTGAAAATACATCCGGTTGATTTCCCTTGGCAAGATTATCCCTGGCAGAAAGCTATTCTCCATTTTACACGATTACTAGGAAATGTTCATTTAGGAAAGCTTGACTCCGCCAATACTGAATTAAAATCGCTTTATCAACTTCACAGTGACCTGTTAGCGCAAAAAGATGCCTATAAAGCCAATCAAGTACAAATACAAATAACCATTGCTGAAGCCTGGATAAAACTACAGGAAGCAAATATCAAAGAAGCTATACGACTAATGAGTCTTGCAGCCAATATGGAAGACAGCACTGAAAAGCACCCGGTTACTCCTGGCGAAGTACTTCCAGCCAGAGAATTATTAGGAGACATGTGGCTACAACTTAACAAACCACAAAAAGCATTGGAAGCCTATGAAGCCGACTTACAGAAACACCCTAATCGGTATAATGGGCTGTATGGCGCGTATTTGTCAGCCACAAAAACAGGGGATCAGCAGAAGGCTAACTACTATTACCAACAATTAGCTCAAGTGGCAGACCTTACCAAACCTGTCAGACTAGAACAAACCACAATGAGATATTAACTTAACGGCCAGCCATCCATAAATAAAAATCTCTTACACGCTTTTACCGTTTCATACACTATCTCACTTTACAATTCCAACTACCCAGTATTTTAGCCAGCATAATCAAAATGATAATCCAGCTACAATGAAAGCCTCAATCCTTACATGCCTACTGATCTTCACAACCATTATAACACAAGCCCAAAAGCCAAGAGATGGCTCCTATACCTTCGCCATAGCATTCGCTGAATGGGGTGGCAAGTCGCAGGGAAATACCTGTACGGTTATTGTTAAGGGTAGCCAGGTTAAAGTGATCAACAACGGTACGGGAACACTGAAACAATTTAAAGGTGAAGTAATGGATGAAGGCATACTGATGATACATCGTACGGGAAGATGGATCATTGGACACGATGCTAAAGACAAATATGCCAAACAGATCGGTGGCTGTAGTGATGGCCCCGCAGAGATCGACTTTAAAAACAAAAGGTTTTGGATCTGCTAGATAGAGGGCAGTTGACAGTTAACAGTTGGCCGTTGACAGTACGCCACTGTCCTCTATCAACTATCCTCCGTCATCAAATTATTCGTACTGGATATTTTAATTTGGCAGTTGCAACCTTTATTTCAATTGCGGCACCATAATCCGGCGACTAGGCAAATATTTAAACTTCAGCGTTTCCTCTCCTCTTTTCACTGTGATTGAGGCATAAGAAGTTGGTTTAAAATCAGATTTAAAGCCTACCATTACATCACCTACTTGCAGCCCTACTTTTTGAGCATCGCCCCCTTCCGTAAAACTGGTTAACCGTGCATTCATACCAATTCCACCTTTATCAGTTGTAAATCCCAGGTCATATACTTCAGTAGGACCAAGCACCACTTTATCGGTTACCTTTTCCCAATCGGCCATAGCGATAAAGGATCCTTGTGTAATGAAGCGCTCCACAATGGGTGCATAGTCTTGTCCGCTAGTTTCCTTCAACAGCTGCAAAAAGCGATCTACAGAAAAGGGTTTATTGTACAATCGGGCTTCAGCCAGCATGTGTTGAACTACCTGCTTTAAAGAGGAAGTCCCCCTGGAATACTTCTTTATGGATTCATTTAAGTAAGCAGCAAACACTAACCCTCTTTGATAAGGCAGAATTTTTATGGCTGGTGAAGACCAATAGTCATTCTGCAATTTCTCATTGGGCCACTGGTGCGTACTATCGCTATAATATACTGAGAAGACATTGTTGATGCGTTTTTTGAATGCTTCCTGGTCAAACAGGCCACCATCTAACATGGCCACATGTGCAAAATAATCGGTAAAGCCTTCATGAAACCATTTATAAGCATTTTCAGGTTCTGCCTGTTTTAAAATATGCCCAAACCAATGATGCATCAATTCATGATTGTATAAGAAGGTAAGATCATCAAGCCCAAGAGCCTTGGTATTAGTACCTGCTGTAACAAATGTGTTGGAAAATCCTCTACCGTCCACTTCACGCTCGTTCTCATTTTCATATTTCAAGGGCAGCAAACCCACTGTATAAAATTTTACATTATAGTCGTTCCAGAAAGCACGTTGAGCCCTTACGGTCTTTCTTACCAAATCAAATACCTGATCATCGCTAAAACTCCACTGCCCGCGCACGCCCAGGTAAAGCGGCTTTCCATTGATCAATTCTTTATGAATACGAAATCGCCTCCCATGTACACGGCATCATAAAAGTCGCCTAGTGACGCCTGAAAGGTTTGAGTGGAGCCATTGCCGCTATGGCTGCTTAAATAGGTCCAAGTTGATGGAAAGCCTTGCCATTTCAAAGAAATACTATACTTAGCTGCAGAGCTATCCTCCGGAACAATCCAAAATGAACTTCCAAGCACATAAAAGTATTTATTGGTCAACATTTGCGCATACACCTCATTCAAAGTAGGCAAGCTATCTTTCAATGCATTTTCTACTATATACTTTACCGTTAGTATGGCATTAGGTTTGTGTTCTATCTGGTAAGAACTGGAATCTTCGGCCATGAGATGATGCTTTTGACCATTAACCACATCAATAACTTTGATGTGATCTTGTGGGCGATAGAGTCCTATCTCAAATGGTAGGCTTAGGCGAGTTTTACCAGTAGCATTTCCTTTCATCGTCATTTCTATCAGAAAGGCATCATAGCTTCCTTTCTTTAGCGGCGATATGGTATAAGCTACTGTTTTTGCTGGCATTGCTACCGATAGATAACTTATCAACAGGAAATATATAGAGGTAAAAAGCGCTTTCATTTCTATTTGATTAAATGCCTGAACTTGCTTTTAACAAGGATTCAAACAGCTAAATAAAGTCAAAGAATTGTGGCCTACCAGTCGTTTATTACCAATCCGCAAAACTCTGGCATGAACTGTACTTAGTACTTATTGAGAACCCTTTAGTTTGGCATTAAAAAATGGTTAGAATGTAAAGCAGAATATCTTTAAAATAACGACTCAATTGCTTGGATTTCAGGAAGTTTTTTGCTTTCTTACAAACACCCTTATCACTACTCATGAAATACATTAGACAGTTGGATAGTATCCGTGCAGTTGGGGCGCTACTTGTAGTCATTTGGCATTGGGTTCCCCAGGAGAGTATTCTTTTTCTATACCCTATGGGGTCATTTGCAGTAAACTGTTTCTTTGTTCTAAGCGGCTTTCTAATTACCTCTATTCTGCTAAACAATCGAAAGGAAGCAGAAACCCAAAGTTTCCCCAAAAACACAGTATTACTAAACTTTTATGTAAGACGAGGGTTACGCATTTTCCCCATTTACTTTTTACTGATACTGTTGATGGCACTCATACATCACAGATTGCATTTTTCCCTAAATGACCTGATAGCAAGCATTACGTATACCACCAATTTCTATTTTTTTGCTATTAAAGACTGGCCACTCGTCATTCCGCACTTTTGGTCATTAGCGGTAGAAGAACAATTTTACCTGGTATGGCCCTTATTAATGTTATTCCTGCCCAAACGCTATCTGCTTCATTGCATAGGACTTTTTATTCTGATAGGTTTTATTAGCCAAACTTATATAACCGATCGCGAGTTTGGTTATCTCTTACCCAATGCCTGTATAGATGCCTTTGCTCTTGGAGGTTTTTTGGCCTGGGTAGCAGCTTACAAACCGGCTACCTTACCCAAATTTTATCGCCTTATCTGCGTACTCGCCCTGATAAGCGTAGGAATTATCGCGCTTGATGTAATTGACCCATTTTCCATTAAACAAATACGAACAGCGCACAGCATTTTGTGTGTATGGGTTATTGCTCATATATTAATGTATAGCGAAAAGAAATCGTGGCTTGTTTCTTTTACAAATAATAAGCTGCTAATGACCATTGGAAAAGTTAGCTATGGGATATACTTATACCATGTACTCTACTACGAACTCGTTTTTTATCCCATGCGTGACCACTTACCTTTTTTTAAAGACCTTGATCCTTTTTACCAAGGTTGGCTTTTTTTAGTGCCTAATCTTTTTGGTCTTTATTTTATTTGCTGGCTTTCGTGGAAATATATTGAACGCCCCATTTTAGGTTTAAGACATCAGTTCAGTTATCAAAAGCCAATAGAGAATCTTACAGAACCACCAATAACAATCTCCCAGCCAGAAAAGCTGAGTCGCCTCACGATCATTCAACAGTTTTCCAATAAGTTTAAAAAAGCTATACCGAAGACTGGAAGCATTGACCAATAGCTGGCTGCCAATTAGCTACTACAACATTCCGAAATAACCATACGCAAACAAAGCGTGAACTTGCTAATGATACACCTGTGAACGCAGTTATTACAACCAGCTCATCAATAAAATATTCGAGGCAGGAGTTGCCTTATAATCATACAAGAGCTTGTATTTCAGCGATATTTTTTATTTCTTACAAGTAACGCTAACCGGATGAGATACATCAAACCACTTGATGGCCTACGTGCCATAGCGGCGCTATTTGTTATTATCTGGCACTGGATACCGCAAGACAGCTTTATAAATCAGTTCCCCAACGGATATTTTGGAGTCAATATTTTCTTTGTTTTAAGCGGATTCTTAATCACCCATATTTTGCTCATTCATCGAGTAGATGCAGAGGCGTTTGGAATGGCACGAAAAAATCTACTCCAGCACTTTTACATCCGTAGAGCACTACGCATCTTTCCCATTTTCTACCTAACTCTTTCGTTAATGGTTGTATTACGCCATCAAGCAGATCTAAAGCTAACGATGAGTGAACTGATTGCCAGTGCTACATATACCTACAACTTCTTTCTTTTCTCTGTTAAATCGTGGGATTTAGCCAGTATTCATTTTTGGTCGTTAGCCGTAGAAGAGCAGTTTTACCTGGTATGGCCCCTATTAATGCTTTACTTACCAAAGCGTTATTTACTTTTTTGCATGCTTCTTTTTATTCTTATAGGAGTTAGCAGCCAATTATTGCTTAGCGATACAAATTTTGGCCCCATACTACCGCATACTTGTTTTGATTGTCTAGGCATTGGCGGCTTGCTGGCCTGGGTGGCTATTAACAAGCCGTCTTTCCTGCAAAAGTTTTACCACTTAACTGTTGCAATGGCAATTGTAGGAGTTGTATTGGTTGTATGTAAACAGGCAGCAATACTATCATTAAAACAAGACCGCTTTGCTCACGCTATGATTGGTGTATGGCTAATAACACATGTATGGGCTCATCAGCAAAAACCTACCACACTCACTTCCTTACTAAGCACAAAAGTTCTGGTGAATCTTGGAAAGGTTAGCTATGGCATTTATCTCTATCACATTTTATTTGAAAAACTAGTTCGGCCGCTATGGATAGCATATGTATATCCGCATTTTCAAACTATACAACCGATCTACTTAGATTGGGCTTTTTTAGTTGTAAACGTCCCTATACTTTATGGAATATGCTGGCTATCCTGGCAGTATATAGAACACCCCATCTTACAATTAAAAGATAAGGTCAGTTATCAAAAACCAGTAACACAAAACAGGCACCCAACAATAGTTCAAATTGGAAAGCCAGAACCAATTCAGCATAATTAAATCCTTTTCCATTATGCTTAGAAAAGCCATTGAGAAAAAGTAAATTAGTTGAACGTATACTCCCCCCTTGACAAACTAAGTTTTACACCTCCACAAAAATTTAGTTTATGTACAAGATCAATGAAATTGCACCCGATGTATATCGTATTTCCGTATTTGTCCCTGAAATACAATTGCAGTTCAACCACTTTTTGATTAACGATGATGAGCCCTTACTTTATCATGCAGGACTAAGACGAATGTTTCCTATTTTATATGAAGCCGTACAAACCTTAATAGATCCCCGGCTATTACGATGGATAGGCTTTAGCCATTTTGAGGTAGATGAATGCGGCGCGCTGAACGAATGGCTGCAGGTGGCGCCCAATGCACAGGCCGTATGCAGTGAAATAGGCGCTATTGTAAACATGTCGGATTTTGCCTTGCGCCCGGCACAATCCCTAAAAACCGATGACACTTTTCAAACCGGCAAATACAAATACCGCTTTATTCAAACCCCTCACCTGCCCCATGGCTGGGATGCGAGTGTATTGTTTGAAGAAACCAATAAAACATTATTATGCTCCGATCTCTTTCACCAGAATGGTGATGTAGTAGCCCTAACGGATAAGGACATACTAGAACCCCACCGGTCGGCGCTACTCTATTATGAAGCTGGGCCTTTAATGGATTACACACCTTATAATCATAAGACCAAACAATTGCTTTACCACTTAGCCAATTTGCAACCCAGAACACTGGCCACTATGCATGGCTCATCGTTCTTTGGCGATTGCGGTAAAGCATTGATAGAATTAGATACAGTAATGATGGAAGTATGGGGTGAAAAGCTGGCTATTGACAATAAGGCAAATTCAGTTCACTTGTAAATAAATGCAGCTTTAACCACTAGCTACACTGGCAACTGCCGCATGACGATAAAGCTGTTCATTCATGCCTGATAGTTGCTGCAATAATTTTTCCTTTTGGTAATCATATACCAACGGTAAGCGGCTAGGACTACTATAACGTTGCTCAGGCTCCATGCGCATATAGCGGCAGGTACATGCCTCTATGATCACCTTGGAAGATTTACCTGGCGTAGCCAACCCGCATGCTAAAAGCAATTCGTGTCGCACGGCTTCTTTGCTTTCACCAACCATCAGTCCTCTATGTGCCCAGCCCGTAAGTGTGCCTATAAAGCCTCGCTTCTTTAATTCTTGAGGCAACAAGTGATACACTTCTGCAGCCAGCTTACTGGCCTCTCCAAACTCCACCGCCCGTTTTCTACTGCCTTCGAAAGCCTTGTCCTCATAAAAGCGTTTTTTATCCAGCGTACCCTTGGTGCGTATGCAATAGACATCCCGCCACTGGTAGTAGAGCAGGTTGCCCTGCCGGCCTATATAGTATTGATTCGTTTGTTTTGCCATACGATAGGAAGCGGTTTAACACTAAAATATTTAGCAAATTTACCATTCTAACCACCCTTTTCCAAGTCTTCCGCCTCCTTTAGTTATACACATGTAATAAAAGCAAACTATAAACTTTGAGCTGCCGGCTATAAGAAAGAATACCGTGGTCTCGGCAGCACATACTAGCCTTTTTCTACGCTAAAAGGTAAGCCCACTTTCTGCCCCAGGATTGCCAGTGTTCTGTCCAACTCCGTATCCTTACGGGGTTGATCAGAATTGCACCCTGGTGCGGGTAGATTTATCATCTCTTATTATCAATAATAATGAATGCCAGTTCGTAGAAGGAAGTTGGTTTTATAGCCTTCAACTTTAGACCAAAAGCTAGCACTGCTCCTTAACAAAACACATTGTTAATACCACTCCAAATAACCATTTATTAGTAACTTCTATTTGTGCATTTACGTTATTTTATACAAAGCCTGGACCATGACTAAATTTTACTCTTTTATACTTTTTTTAGCAGTAGCTGTCACAGCCTGCAAAACCCCTTCAAAAGCCTACGACAAAGGCGACTATAAAGAGGCGATTGAATTGGCAGTAAAACGCCTGCAGAAAGATCCTTCTGACGGTGAAACAAAAGCCCTTGTACAAAACGCATACAAGCGTGCCGTAGACGAGCGTGAGGATAATATTCGCATGCTGTCTAAGAATACAGCAGAGAGCCGCTACGAACAGATTTATTTTGAGTATCGCCAGCTGCAAAGTTTATATACGCTTATTCGTCAACAACCTGCACTTTCCAACGTGGTAAAGCCTACCGATTATTCTGACTATATAACTACTTACCAGAACAAGGCTGCAGAAGTGTATGATGAAAAAGGTGAGGATGTAATAGAGCAAGGCAATAAGCGCTCTTACCAGCAGGCGTATAGCTATTTTCAAAAGGCCTTGCAGTTCAAGCCCAATGATGCAACGCTAAAGCAAAAAGCACAAGAGTCGTACGACATGGCTATTACTAAAATAGTGGTGTTACCTATGACTGATCAATATGCTGGTGGCTATCGCTACAACACCGATTATCGTTTCCGCAATTTTGAAGATGACCTGATTCGCAACCTGCGCTACTCCGCCAACAACGTCTTTGTAAAATTTTATACTGAATGGGATGCCCGCAGTCAGAAAATAGAACCGGACGAGGTGTTGGAAATGCGTATGGGCCGAATGATCATTGGTCAACCCTATGAGCAGTACTCAACACGCAACGTATCGAAAGAAGTGGTGATTAAAGAAACAATTTACAAACCTGATTCTGTGGTTAAGCAATACGGTAAGGTAACTGCTCAAATAACTACCACTCGCCGCACCATGGTATCAGAGGGTGATATGTATGTAACATCTCGTGATAAACAGGGTCGCATTCTATGGAACGACATCTTCCGAGGAGAGCACCGCTGGCAGGTGGAGTTTTCTACCTACCGCGGCGATGAAAGAGCGCTGAGCGAAAGCGATAAAGCCCAGCTGAACAGTCGTAACGACTTATACAACACGCCACGTGAAGAGGAAATTATGGAGCAGATTCTACGCGATATATCTTACGACATGCAGTACCGGGTGAAGAATTATTATGCGAGGTATTAGTAGGGAGAAGCTGCAAGCTTTACGCTACACGCTGCACGCGGTAAACAACCCATTGTGAGACGTAAAACGTCAAACGTGAAAGGCCCCTCCCCGAAGGGGAGGAGACCCAATGCACAGAGCCCCGCTTTGCAACGAGGTATTTCTTTACCTATTCATTCAACTAATTGAAAAGCACTCCACCAAGGAAGTGCTTTTGTTTTATAAAGAGGTTTCTCCTGGCTTACAGCGTGCAGCGTACAGCGTGCAGCTTTTCTCTCCTATCGACTTTTCCTACATTTACAACAAGCATGCAGGATAAAGCGAAAAGAAGAATCAAGCGTACACTGATTGGCTTAGTGACCTTTTATATTACCAGTGGTGTAGTATTGTACCTAATTCAGGACCTGCTGTTCTTTCATCCTAAAAAACTACCCGCTGATTACCAATATCAGTTTACTGATCCATTTACGGAGCTAAATATTACTGTTGATGACCGCAACCTGAATGTGGTGCAGTTCAAGGCACAGACGTCCAATCGAAAAGGCATTGTACTTTATTTCCATGGCAATATGCGCAATATAGAACGCTATGCGGACCAGGCGCCCCTGTTTACCAAAAGCGGTTATGAGGTGTGGATAGTAGACTATCCCGGCTTTGGTAAGAGTACTGGCAAGCGTACAGAGCAAGCAATGTATAGCGATGCACAGCTACTCTACCGTATGGCAGCAAAAGAAGTGGCAGACAGTAGCATTATAATCTATGGGCGATCTATTGGAACTGGCGTGGCTGCTTACTTAGCTGCCCATGTGCCTTGCCAGCAATTGATACTGGAAACGCCCTACTATAGCATTGAGGCCATGGCTAAACATTATGCGCCTATATTCCCGGTAAAGTCGCTCATGAACTACCGCTTCCCTGTATACGAGTATTTACAAAAAGTAACAGCCCCTGTTACCATCCTGCATGGAACGCAGGATGAGATCATACCTTATGGGCAGGCACAACAATTAGCTGCCATTAAAGGCGTACAACTGATCACCATTCCCAGGGGAAAGCACAATAATTTATCGGGCTATGCGCAGTTTCAGCGGGTATTAGCCGGCCTACTTACTCATTAGTTTCTTTTTCTGTTAACCGCACACCATCTCCTGCTACTTTAAGTGTATACTCCACTCCTACTTTTAGTGCGTAATTCTCTTTATCGTGGCTTATCGGGAAGCCAAAGCAAATTGGGTATTTGTAGTCTTTAAGATGTTCTTGTAAGATCTCGTAAACGCTTTTGCCAAAGGGCCGGTCCGTGTCTTTACTATCCGTAAAGCCACCGATGATCAAGCCAGCCAACTTGTCTAGCTTGCCGCTACGCTTTAATTGAATAAACATCCGGTCAATGTTGTACAGGTATTCACCCACATCTTCCAAAAAGAGTATCTTGTTCTTGGCTTTAATATCTGATTGGGTACCCACCATATGTGCCAGCATGGCCAGGTTACCACCCACCAGTATACCTTCGGCCTCACCCTGCTGATTAAAATCGTGCGCTGCACATTCATAAGATGCTAACTGCCCCGCCAATGCTGCCTTCAGGGATTGCACATAGGGGTTATTGTATTCGCCTTCGTTAAAAGCCGCCGCCATGGGTGCATGTAACGTTGGAATTTTATAGTTGGTGTATATATGTGAATGAAAGACCGTGATATCGCTAAACCCGATAAGCCATTTGGGGTGTTTGCGAAACTTCTTAAAGCTCAATTGATCAATGATACGGCTTACCCCGTAGCCACCCCTGGCACACAGAATGGCCTTTACCTGGGGATCGTCCATCATCTGCTGCACATCGCGCAAGCGCTGCTCATCTGTTCCGGAAAAATAGTTTTCAGACTGGCTGTAGGCTGTATCGCCTAGCTTTACCTGGTAGCCCCATTCGCCTAAAATATCAATGCAGGTTTGCATTTTTTCAAAAGGCATAAAGCCTGCCGGTGCTACTAAACCAATCGTGTCGCCTCTTTTTAAATAGGGTGGAAGTTTTACCATTCTTAAGAATTATTGTCACAATTTATCACTTCCTATGGCATTTCAAAAGCAGTTGGCCAGTTTGCGGTATTTTTGTGACCGCGGTGGGGAAGGATTTGTTTTGGATTAGCAGGATTAGTGAACGATGATTTAGATGGATCTACTAGATCAAAAAGATACTTAGAACTGATTATTCCATTTAGGCATGTAAAGTAATGAAGGCTTTGCACGTTTCACCTTTCACAACCCTATTCGCAGGTTAAAACATAAAGATTAGCATGACAACACAAGAGACGACTATACCCGGCTCCCCATCAGAAACGGGAGGTAACCAACCGAAGCGTTATTTAATTACATCTGCCCTTCCGTATGCCAACGGGCAAAAACACATTGGTCACCTGGCCGGTGCGTATATACCTGCCGATATATATGTACGTTACCTACGTGCGCAAAAAAGAGATGTAGTTTTTGTTTGTGGTAGTGATGAGCATGGAACAGCCATTCCTATCCAGGCCATGAAAGAAGGTACTACACCACAGGCCATTATAGACAAGTACCATGTGATCATGAAGGAGAACTTTGATGACCTGTCTATTTCATTTGATATCTATGATCGCACTTCTAACCCTATACATCATGAAACAGCGCAGGAGTTCTTTACCTACCTGAACGATCGTGGTGAGCTGGAAATCAAAGAATCGGAGCAGTATTTTGATGAAGAGGCACAGACGTTCCTGGCCGACCGCTATATCAAAGGAACTTGTCCAAACTGTGGATCTGACCGTGCCTTTGGCGATCAGTGTGAAACCTGTGGTACGTCGTTAAGTCCAGATGAACTGATCAACCCAGTGAGTACCCTTAGCGGTAAACCACCGGTAAAAAAAGCCACCAAGCACTGGTACCTTCCACTAAACAAGCATGAAGACTGGCTGCGCAACTGGATATTAAATGAGCATCAGAACGACTGGAAGGCTAATGTGTTGGGACAATGCAAAAGCTGGATAGATGCTGGCTTGCAGCCCCGAGCTGTTACACGCGACCTGGATTGGGGTGTAAAAGTGCCGCTACCTGATGCAGAAGGCAAGGTATTGTATGTGTGGTTTGATGCGCCTATTGGGTACATTTCTGCCACCAAGCAATGGGCTATCAATAATGATAAAGACTGGAAACCTTACTGGCTGGATAAAGACACCAAACTGGTGCACTTTATTGGCAAGGACAATATTGTGTTCCACTGTATCATCTTCCCGGTAATGCTAAAGCTGCATGACTTTATTGTGCCGGCCAACGTTCCCGCCAATGAGTTCATGAACCTGGAAGGTGATAAAATGAGCACCAGCCGTAATTGGAAGCTGGATATGCAGGATTACATCGACGACTTTATTAAGAAGGAAAACGGTGGTCCGCAAATGGCTGATGCACTGCGTTATTACTTAGCTACTATCCTTCCAGAAACAAAGGATAGCGAGTTTACGTGGAAAGGATTCCAGGATGCGGTAAACAGTGAGCTGGTAGCCATATTTGCCAACTACTTTAATCGCACGTTTGTGCTAATGCATAAACTAACCGGCGGGAAAGTACCTAAGTTTCATAACGATATTGCTGATGCGAAAGACCAGGATTTGATGGAAGAAATTCGCAAGGCAAAGACCACAGTAGAGAACTTACTGGAGGAATATAAATTCCGTGATGCCTTGTTTGAAGTGATTGACCTGGCCAGAAAAGGCAACAAATACATGCAGGAAAAAGAGCCTTGGATCAAGGCTAAGCAAACAACTGCTGATGGCGTGATAGTGCCTGAAATGCAGGCGCAGATTGACAACTGCATGCACATTTGCCTACAGTTGTGTGCTAACCTGGCTATCCTGATCAACCCCTTCCTTCCTAACACGGCTAAGAAAATGTGTCATTTGATGAAGGTGGTAGATAAGATGCTCGATTGGGAAAATGCAGGTTCATTGAAATTGTTAAGTGTTGGATACTCACTACGTGCTCCTGAATTATTGTTCCGCAAGATTGAGGATGCAGAAGTGCAGTACCAGGTTGATAAATTAAAAGCAGGATTAGAAAAAGCAAAAATGGAGAATAGTCAGAGTAGTCCACAGTCGACGATCGACAGTCAACAGCCGGCAGAAGCAAATCAGAAATCAGAAATCATCAAATCAGAAATTCAATATGATGATTTTGATAAGTTGGATCTGCGGATAGGAACAGTTATCAGCGCTGAAAAAGTAGCAAAGGCCGATAAGTTATTGAAGCTGCAGGTTGACCTGGGTTTTGAGCAGCGCACCATTGTTTCAGGTATTGCGCAACACTTTACACCGGAATCACTGGTTAACAAACAGGTGATAGTAGTGGCTAACCTGGCACCACGCAAAATGCGCGGCATTGAAAGCCAGGGAATGATCTTAACAGCCGAACAGCCGGATGGCAAATTGATACTGGTAAATCCAGATGCAGCCACTATTAATGGTTCTAATGTGCGCTAGTCAATTATGCTGATAGCCTATTAGGTATACAGCAGTATGTATTATATCATCTAGCAAATAAATAAAGCGCCTGACTTTAAAATGGTCAGGCGCTTTTGTTTTACTTATGCGTAAGTGGTTGTTAGTATGTGAGTTCTTTTTATTTTACATGCTCTTTACTACTTATTTAAATATTATTTATGAAACGTACTCTAGTTTTTCTTTTCATAATTGTCTTACTTGCAGTAGCTGTTTGGCAAGGATACCGGTATTTCTATAGTGCCCCCAAAGATTTACGTACAGCAAAGGCTGCTGCTACTCTTTCAACTACCCAGTTAATTCAGGCGTTTGAAAGTGATAGTGCTAAAGCAAACCAGATGTACTTAGGAAAGATCATTGCAGTGGAAGGGGCCATAAAATCGGTAGATGAAGAAGAAGGAGTTACGATAGTATTAGGAGAGCCAGCGTCCATGTCGTCTGTACGTTGCAGCATGGACACCAGCCATAGAAAGGAATGGGGATCATTAGAAAAAGGCAGAAAGGTGATTATTAAAGGAAATTGTACTGGGTTTAACAGTGATGAACTATTAGGATCAGACGTTATTTTAAACCGTTGCGTATTTTAACCAATTGAGTATTGTAATCAAATGAAGCATTTTCTTGTTTTATTATTGAGTGTGGCCAGTGCCAGCCTAACTGTCAATGCACAGTCGAAGTTCTTTACAAAGAATGGCAAGATCTTATTCTTTTCAAAAGCGCCCCTGGAAGATATTGAGGCCAAAAACAAATCGGCGGTGTGCCTGCTGGACACACAATCCGGAACATTACAGTTCTCTCTTTTAATGAAAGGCTTTGAGTTTGAAAATGAATTAATGCAAGAGCATTTTAATGAGGATTACGTAGAGAGCCATCTCTTTCCTAAAGCAGAATTTAAAGGCCAGGTTGTTAATAATGCATCCATTAACTACAAGAAAGGTGGCGTATATCCAGCAAAGGTAAAAGGTAAGCTGACCATACATGGTGAAACGAAAGATGTAGAAACCACGGGAACTATTGTTGTAAATGGTGACAATCTTCAGATAGCGTCTAACTTTCCGATACTCTTATCAGACTACAAAATTAAAATCCCTTCATTGGTAAAAGATAAAGTGTCCAATAGTATAAAGATTACCGTAGAAA
The DNA here is from genome assembly GCF_001644645.1 of Flavisolibacter tropicus. Classification (NCBI taxonomy): domain Bacteria; kingdom Pseudomonadati; phylum Bacteroidota; class Chitinophagia; order Chitinophagales; family Chitinophagaceae; genus Flavisolibacter; species Flavisolibacter tropicus. The sequence continues at coordinate 2,026,816 of NZ_CP011390.1, forward strand.
GTAAATTGGATCCTTTTCAATAAGATAAACTCTTTGAAAACAATATCTATTAAAAGCTGGCTTTATGCCAGCTTTTTCATTTATACTCAATTAAATGAAGGGTAAAAATGAATAAGAAATAATCATCATTCACCCTTGTTCTTTTCTGGCATATTTTCTTACCTTCATACAAATAGTTGTTTAACTAACTAATTTATATGAGTAAGCGAATCATCAAAAAAATAGCTGTCCTAGGCAGTGGTGTTATGGGCTCTCGTATTGCTTGTCATTTTGCAGGCATTGGTGTTCAAGTTCTATTACTGGATATTGTACCCAAGGATGCGGAAACTTCAGACAACAAAGCGGCACGCAATAAACTGGTAAACGATGCATTACAAGCTGCCATTAAAAGCAACCCCTCGCCCGTTTATACTAAAGATGTAGTAAAGCGTATTACTACTGGCAATTTTGATGATAACCTGAAAGAAATTGGCACCTGTGATTGGGTAATAGAAGTAGTGGTAGAACGCCTGGATATTAAACGTTCTCTTTATGAGCGCGTGGAGCAGTTCCGTAAACCAGGTACACTAATCACTTCTAATACATCGGGTATTCCTATTGGTATGCTTAGCGAAGGAAGAAGTGATGATTTCAAAAAGCACTTCTGCGGCACTCACTTTTTTAATCCGCCCCGTTACTTACGCCTACTGGAAATAATCCCTACAAAAGATACTGATCCGGCTATAGTAGACTTCTTAATGCACTACGGCGACCTATACCTGGGCAAAACAACAGTATTAGCCAAGGATACACCAGCATTTATAGCTAACCGTATAGGCGTGTACGGTATGATGGCCATCTTTGGCTTGATTGATAAAATGGGAATGACCATTGACGATATAGATGCGTTGACCGGTCCATTGATTGGCCGCCCCAAATCAGCAACCTTCCGCACCGCCGATGTAGTAGGTATTGACACCTTGGTAAAAGTGGCCAAAGGAGTTTATGACAATTGCCCGCAAGATGAAGCACGCGAAACCTTTCAGATACCTGAATGGCTAAACAAAGTAGTAGCCAATAATTGGCTGGGTGATAAAACAGGTCAGGGCTTCTTTTCAAAAAGAAAAAGTGCTACTGGAGAAAAAGAGATCTACACACTGGATCTAAAGACCTTAGAGTACGGTCCACGGGCAAAGCCAAAGTTTGCCTCAGTAGATGCAACTAAGCCAGTTGACGATCTTAAGCAACGTCTTAAAATGTTAGTGGCAGCACCTGATAAAGCTGGCGAGTTTTTACGACACTTCCATTATGGTCTGTTCTCTTATATCTCACACCGTATTCCTGAAATCAGTGATGAAGTGTATCGTATAGACGATGCCATGATGGCGGGCTTTGGCTGGGAAATAGGCGCTTTTGAAAGCTGGGATGTATTGGGCGTAGAGAAAACAGTGCAGGCCATGCAAGCTGCTGGTTATTCCGTAGCGCCTTGGGTAGAAGAAATGCTGGCAAGTGGCAATAAATCATTCTATAAAGTAGAAGGTGGTCAAACCCTGTGTTACGATCCACAAACAAAAACCTATAAGCCAGTTCCTGGTGGTAAAGACTTTATTATTCTTAGCAACTTTAAGGATAAGATCGTATGGAAGAATGCTGCTTGTAATGTATACGATATAGGCGACGAAGTGTTAGGCATTCAATGGAATACGAAAATGAATTCCATTGGCGGTGATGTATTAAGTGGTATCAATAAGGCCATTGAACTGGCTGAAAAAGACTACAAGGGTCTGGTAATAGCTAATGAAGGGCCCAACTTTAGTGCTGGTGCCAATGTAGGCATGATCTTCATGCTGGCTATTGAACAGGAGTATGATGAATTAGACTTTGCCATTCGCTTATTTCAAAATACCATGATGCGCGTGCGTTACTCATCTGTTCCGGTAGTGGTAGCACCCCATGGCCTGGCATTGGGGGGAGCATGCGAAATGAGTCTTCATGCTGATAAATGCTGTCCTTCTGCAGAAACCTATACAGGACTAGTAGAATTGGGTGTAGGACTTATACCAGGCGGTGGCGGTACAAAAGAGTTTGTTGTACGTGCCTCTGATGACATGCATGAAGATGAACCAGAGACCATTACATTAAAGAATCGCTTCCTTACTATTGCGACAGCCAAGGTTGCCACCTCGGCACAGGAAGCATTTGGTTTAGGCATTTATCGGAAAGGCCTAGACGAAGTGGTAATGAATCAGAATCGTCGCGTATCAGAAGCCAAGAAATCAGTGCTGGAGCTATCTGACAGTGGTTATGTAATGCCGCTACAACGGAAAGATGTAAAAGTATTAGGCCGTTCTGCATTAGGAGCCCTATATGCTGGTATACATGGCATGCATCAGGCAGGTTATGCTACTGATCATGATACGGTAGTAGCTAAAAAACTGGCCTATGTAATGTGTGGTGGTGATCTAAGTGAACCAACATTTGTTAGCGAACAATACTTACTGGATTTAGAGCGGGAAGCCTTCCTTTCTTTATGTGGTGAAAGAAAGAGTTTAGAGCGTATTCAAAGTGTTTTAAAATCTGGAAAGCCTGTAAGGAATTAAACCTTCTCGCTAAAATAAAAAAGCACCCAATAACGGGTGCTTTTTTATTGGGTGAACTTTTCCATTTTAAGTTAGATAAGCACTCCACACAATTTTGTATCTTTTATGAAGCTATCTGGCTAGCTATTAAGGAATATTGGCACGATAGTCTAATGATACACTTAACCATCTATCAACGAAACAAATAAGTATGGGAGAAGCAGAAATACTTACGGGACAAAATACCATTACGATTCACTCTCATATTATTACGTATGGTACGGCGGCAACTCCTGAACTAACAGAAAGCATACGCGAAGAGATTGAATCCATGTGGAATGAGCCGAAAGGGCTTGTATTACTAAATGGCGACACCTATCATTTACAATTCCGAACAACTGCAGCATTCCAACCTGAGATATCTGAGTTGGATGTATTGCAAAACCTTGACCCTAGAAACAATTATTTCCGGATAGAGCCTTTCGCATTGGGCAACATTTCCTTTGTAGATGGTATTGGCTGCAATACCGGCTATTTTTTGCTGGAGAATCTGTACAAAGGTTCTACTACTGCCGCCCACGAATACGGTCACACAATAGGTTTAGATCACCCAACGGATTTAGATATACGTGGAAAAGGCGTGCCTGGCATCATGTACCCTAGGGGGACCTTGGTAGATCCTATGTATCAATATGATCCTGCTAAGCCTGCAGGCGTTACAGGAGGCACGATGCACCCCATGTATCGGAAAGTATTACAACAGGACATTCAGCTACTTCACCTTAATAGACTACGCTTCACCGAGAATAAAGCCATTGTTGGTGATTTTTCCAATGTTTACCATTGGAGTCATCAGAATACCACCCATGGAAATGTTTGAAAAGCACTACCACTGGATGTCAAAAAGCATTAACTTTTAAGCATATTAAACCATACTATTTATGCATAAAAAGTGGGTTCTTCCGCTGCTTGCCATTCTGTCTTTGGCTGCTGCAGCGCAGCCGCGTTTACCTAAAAACTATTATTGGCAACGATTAAACAACGGTCTTGAAGTAGTAGTTATTGAAAACAGCCGTGTGCCACTAGCAACGATTGAGATTGCTGTCAAAAACGGGGCTTATACAGAAGGCCCGGAGTATAGTGGGTTATCACACCTTTTTGAACACATGTTCTTCAAGGCCAATAAAGACTATCCGGATCAAACGAAATTCATACAACGTACAGAAGAACTGGGCGCTATCTGGAATGGCACTACAGGAACGGAAAGAGTAAATTATTATTTCACTTTTGATAAAGACAGCTTACTCGCCGGTTTAAAGTTTATGAATGCTGCCATGCGTTTTCCTATCTACAGAAAAGAAGATATGGAAAAGGAACGGCCTGTAGTAGATGGAGAATTCCAGCGTAATGAAAGTGATCCTTTTTTCCAGCTATGGATTACATCACAAAAGAAATTATGGGGTGATCTATATACCCGTAAAGTAGCCATTGGTGATCACGACATCATTAATACGGCTACCCCAGATAAGATGATGATCATCAAAGACAAGTACTACTACCCTAACAACTCCATCCTGGTTATAGCTGGTGATGTAAAGAAAGAGAATGCCTTCCAATTTGCAAATCAGGTATTCGGTGATTGGGAAAGAAGCAGTTTTGACCCGCATGAGAAATATCCTGTTCCTGACTTTGCTCCTTTAAAGAAAACAGACTATTTCATTCAAGAGTCTTCAATAGCACAAACGCCTTACATCATGCTGAACTGGCATGGCCCTGACTTCAGAAATGACTCTGCAGGAACGTTAGCAGCGGATTTATTTTCAACAGCATTGGGCCTAAATTCTTCAAAGTGGCAACAAGCATTGATCGATAAAGGCTTGGCTACCTATGCAAATATTGGTTATCAGACCAATAAATATGTAGGACCCATACAGATCATTATTGTTCCTAATCCGGAAAAAGTGAAAGAGTGCTATTCTGAAATGATGAAACAGATTGAACAATTCTCCGACCCCAACTACATCACAGATGCAGAACTGCAAACAGCAAAAGAAGTGTTAGTACGCAACGAGATAAGAAGTACGGAAAAACCATCTGGACTAGCCTCACAACTAACTTTTTGGTGGGCCAGCACATCTCTGAATTATTATACTGATTACATCTACAACCTTATAAAGGTTAGCAAAAAAGATATGGCCGACTATGTAAACAAATACATCAAAGGGAAGCCATACGTTGCCGGCATGATCATTAATGCAGAGATGAACAAACAGTTAAAACCAGCTGAATACTTCAAATCAAACGACAATTAAAATGAAAAAACTAACTCAACATATTGCTTTATTTTTTCTGGCTGCTATACCCATACTTACCAACGCACAAATGGGACAAGCTTATGATATGACCATTAATGGCGTAAAAGTGATTGTGCAGCCTAGTGGTAACGAAATTGTAGAAGTGCTTACCATTCTAAAAGGAGGCGTGCAAAACTATCCCGCCGAGAAAAGCGGAATAGAAAATATGGCTATTACGGCGTTAACGGAATGTGGTACCTTAAAAGATGATAAAAACTCATTTAAAAATAAGTTAGACAAAGTAAGTGCGCAGATAGGTGGTTACAGCGGAATGGATTATGCTAGTTTCCGAATGAATTGCATCAAATCAGATTTTGACAAGGTATGGCCACTATATACCGATGCATTAACGATTCCCAAATTTGACGCAAAGGAATTTACCAGGATCAAGCAAGATGCTATCACCAATTTAAAACAACAGGAATCCGATCCTGATGCAGCTATAGACCGTATGGCACGGCAGGTGGCATTTGCCGGGAAAAATTATGCGAAAGAACCTTCAGGAACAATAGCGAGTATCAGCAAGTTGACAGCGGAAGAAACACAACGTTACTATAAATCCATTCTAAACCGCGGCAGGATGACGATCATTATTGTTGCTGACTTAGATAAAGAAACAATAGAAAACAATGTGAAACGTCTTTTATCAACCATCCCGGCAGGCACACCATTTAACCCAAAGAAAGAAAGCTTTACTACCGCGGCCAACAATTTCAAGCCACAGGATAAAGAGTTGGCTACTAACTATATTCAAGGAATTACCAGCGCACCAACGCCTGGAACACCGGATTATAATGCCTTTGTGCTAGCCATGCGTATTTTCTCCACCCGCCACTTTGTAGAAATCAGAAGTAACAATGGATTATCGTATGCTCCGGGCGCTTGGTTTAGCGGAGGCCTCACACCTTATGCAAACCTATATGTAACCACTACAGACCCTAATAAATATATAATTACAGCCAGGCAATTAATAGACAAAGTGAAGAAAGAAGGCTTTACTGAAGAAGAACTAAAGAATCAAAAAACAGGTTATATCACTAATGTTTATTATCGTCAAGAAACCAATAACGCGCAAGCTGCAGCGTTGGCTTCTAATGAAGTAGTACATGGCAATTGGCGTCGTGCTAATACGGTGAAAAACGATATGGAAAAAGTAACAGTAGCAGACCTAAACCGCGTATTCAATAAATACATTAGTAATATAAGCTGGGTATACCAGGGAGATGCTAAAAAAGTAGACCCAAAACTTTATACACAAAAAGAGACTCCCAAGCAAACAGACATAAAAACATTTTAGAAAAAAAGGCCCCGTGACTACGGGGCTTTTTTATTTAAGTTTTCCAGAGCTTGCTCTATAGTAGGAAAAGAGAAGAAGAAACCTGTATCCTGCACTTTTACTGAACTAACAGTAGCACTCTTTAATACTTCTATGCTCATCTCCCCCAGCATAGCTTTTAATACAAAGGCTGGCACAGGTACCGCAATAGAAAACCCACCCTTTACTTTAGCCATTTGCTTTATTAGATGACCATTGCTCACAGGGTTAGGCGCAACAGCATTGTACACCCCATTAAGAGATTCATTTTCTACAGCGTTTATGAAGAGCCGAACCAAATCGTCAATATGAATCCAGCTAATAATTTGCTTTCCAGAGCCTAATATTGATGCCAGACCAAATTGTAAAGGCTTGTGGAACTCCGCATAAGCCCCACCCTCTCTACTCAACACGATACCGATGCGAAAAGTAACCAGGCGTTTTCCTAGCGCTACAACAGGCTTAATAGCCGCCTCCCATTTTTGACTAGTACTTCCAAGAAAAGTGTTATCGGCAGGATCTGATTCAACAAATGGCTTTGGGTTTGGTAACACAGGATCTGGCCCATACCATCCAATGGCAGAAGCGCTGATCACGGCTTTAACTTTATTGGGCGTTTCGCGTAAAGCTTTTACCAATAGCTCCCCGGTCTTAACACGGCTATCTACTATTTCCTGCTTACGTTTATCTGTCCAGCGCCCCTGGGCTATATTAGTACCTGCTAAATGAACGATAAAATCGGCGTCTTTTATAGCTTGCTCATCAATATGCTGCTTGTTTACATTCCAAGTGGCATGGCTGATTTTAGAGGCAGCTCCATTATTATTTGATGCTTTTCTTGATAAAATAATAACATCATGATGCTTATCGATTAATGCTTTTGCCAAAGCACTGCCTATCATGCCGCTTCCTCCTGTAATTAAAACTGTAGCCATAGTATTTAAACAAGCAAAGTTGGCAAATGTTCTCAATGGCAAAAAGTTCTGCTATATTATAACAAGAACATTATCAGGCAATTTCGAATAAGTCAATTTAATATATATCACGATACGCAGCACTACTCATGGTTAACGGGTCCATACTAGGAAATCGCTCTACTATTTGTCGGCTGTCTAATTCATTTAGATAATTGCAGATGTTTTGCGATTCTTTACAATGTATCAAACCACTGCATATATGATAAGAAACATTTTGCTTGCGCTCTTATTAGCCTCCTTCCTTTCTGCTTGTTGGAAGTTTGGGCGACGTCCGGAACCCCGGGAATCTGTTATGGGTTACAGACCGGTTTACAGCAACGACCTTTCCTTATTAAATGTAACTGCGGAAGCACCCAAGCCAGTTACTAAAGCGGGTAAAATTTATGTTTTAGGGGATTTTATTTTTCAAAACGAGTTAGGGGAAGGCATCCATGTTTTGGATAAAACGGACCCTAATAAGGTAAAGAACATTGGCTTTATTAAAATCCTAGGTAATACTGAAATGTCAATAAAAGGAACGTTTCTGTATGCCAACAGTTATTTTGACTTGGTTGTTGTTGACATTTCTAACTGGGAAAATCCAACTGAGGTTAAAAGGGTAAAAAATGCCTTTTTTGGCGCTACGATGCGGAACTACCAATCCGCGATCCCCGTTCCGGAAAAAAACGCTTATGCAGTATGTGTAAATCCAACATTAGGTATTCAAACCGGCTGGAAGAAAGACACTGTGCATTTTTCTGATTGTTATTTTTTTAACCCTTAAGCAACTTCTATGTCTACTATAAGATTCTTTTCTCTTTTTACACTAATAGCCTTCACCTTTTATTCCTGCACCAAAGAGAGCAATACCGGTGCTGATACAGCATCTATAGGAAAAGGGGGCTCGCTGGCTCGCTTTACTATTGTTGGCAATTATTTATACATTGCAGATCAATATACCCTTGAAGTTTACGACATAAGTAGCCCTAAGGAAACAGCAAAAAAGAGCAGCGTGCCAGTTGGCTTTAATGTAGAGACCATCTTTCCTTACAAAGACAAATTATTCATTGGTTCCAGCCAAGGAATGTATATCTATTCCCTACAAACTCCAGAACAGCCACAAAAATTGGGAGAAGCACGTCACGTACGAAGCTGTGATCCTGTAGTAGCTAATGATTCGATTGCCTATGTTACATTGCGTGGAGGCACTCCTTGCGGGGCTGCAACAGATGGTTTGTATACTTATAATGTTTCTACGATTACTGCTCCTGTGCAGAGAAGTCTTTTGCCATTATCCACACCTTATGGATTAGGATTAAAAGATTCGGTTGTGTTTGTTTGTAGAGGTAGTAATGGCCTAACTGCTGTTAATGCAAAAAAGGCAGAAAGCCCTAAAGAAATGTACACTTTAAAAGATGGCAATTACCAAGATGTGATTCCTTATGACAACCTACTCATTTGTTATGTGAGTACGGGAATCATACTTTATGATATCAGCAACCTTAATCAATTGATAAAGCTGGGCACCTATGCCTATTGACAAAACATTGTCATAATTTGAAAAAACGTCCTGCTTAAACAGGACGTTTTTTCATTTAGATACATTATAATTAGCAATATAGCCAAACAAAAACCCCCATCGCGAAAGATGGGGGGAACAACTAAAAACACGAGCCATTACCGGCTGTTTCATTGAAACAGAGATACATGCTGCTAATCAGCAGCTAAACTATTAATCTGGCTTTTTGCCATCTAAGAAACTATTGATCGTACTAATATGCACGTTATTACTTTCTCCTTTTACAGAATAATTGCTGTAAAAGTTCTCAACACTTGCCGAGCTATTGTGCAATTCCATATTGCGGCGGATATAAGCCGGTACAGTTTCCAACTCATTGTTAGGATCAGCTGCATTAATGTTGAACGACAGATTGCGCAATTTCTGTAACCGTTCAGCAGCTTTACGTTTTTCTTCCTCGGCTACGTCCTGCGGAGCAGGTGCCTCAGCTGGAGGATTTGTAGACACATGAGATGAATAAGACGTTGGTATCTCCGCCGCTGGAATTTCATTCCTGATCACCAATTGCATATCAACTGAATCATCTTCTGTTGAAGTAATCTTTGGAGTAGGAATGGGTTGTTCTACAGGCTTAAAAGCTGATTTGTCAGTTTTATGCTCTGTATAGATATTGGATGGTCTGGCCAGATATCCCCCAGACGCTGCAGACGCCTGAGACATCGTTGAATTATTTTGTGCTTGACCTATATTGCCTAATATATTATTTCGAAGCTGTTCAAACTTATCATTCAGCTGTTGCTTTTTCATCTCAAGTTCCTTCCTTTCAATGTCAAACGCATTTTCTTCTTTTATCTTCAACTGAAGATGAGTAGGTTCTTCAACTGGTGCAGCGGGCTGTTCTTCTACTATAGAAGGATTTAAGAAGAAAATATCAGATTCAGCATCCTGCAACTGCGGCATTGGAGTTTCATCAACCAAAGTAGGAGCAAAAGGATCAGCTTGAACTTCTGGTTGTTTTGCTTTTGGCTTAGGAGCCTCACCACCCAGCGTCATTACGATCTTATCCTCTTTCACAACAGCCTCTGTCGCTGATTGCTTTTTAGGAGCAGTAAACGGATCTTTATGCTCAAAGCCAGTAGCAATCAGGGTAATACCTATTTTAGAACCTAAAGAGTTATCATAACCCAAACCTAAGATCACGTCTGTGCTCTCACCGGCTTGACTTAATAAATAATTCTGGATAATATCTACTTCGTCCATAGTGAACTCATGCTCACCCTCCGCTGAATTAATATTAATAAGAATCCATTTTGCACCGCGGATGTCATTATCGTTCAACAATGGAGAGTTCAATGCATCTTCAATTGCAACCTGTGCACGGTTTTCACCTTCAGCCGCAGCGTTACCCAAGATAGCCACACCACCGTTGCGCATTACAGTACACACATCAGCAAAGTCGACGTTGATTTGACCAGTGCTGTTGATTACATCTGTAATACATTTCGCTGCTGTTGCCAAAACGTTATCAGCTCTTTCAAATGCTTCACGCATTTTAAGGTTACCGAATTGATGACGCAGTTTATCGTTTGATATAACAAGCAATGTATCAACATACTGCTTTAAATTTTTGATACCTTCCTCGGCTTGTATCTGACGCTTTTTGCCTTCATAAGAGAAAGGCGTCGTAACAATACCTACTGTAAGTATTCCCAGATCTTTACAGATCTTGGAAATAATAGGCGCACCACCGGTACCGGTACCACCTCCCATTCCTGCTGTCACAAACGCCATTTTGGTATTTACCTCCAAAATACGTTTGATCTCTTCCAGGCTTTCTTCTGTAGCCTGGCGACCAATTTCAGGATTAGCACCAGCACCCAGACCTTGAGTCAGATGCGGTCCTAGTTGTACTTTATTTGGCACATTGCTTAATGCAATAGCCTGTGCGTCAGTATTACAAATAATGAAGTTTACGCCCTCAATATTTTGACTATACATGTGATTAACGGCATTGCTTCCGCCGCCGCCAATACCAATTACTTTTATTATCGATGATTTTTCTTTTGGCAAATCAAAATGAATCATAGTTGGTCTTTTTGTGCCATACGGTCCCCACCGTATAGCTGTTGAAAATTTTAGATGGATGATGGATGGTTAGCAAATGGACAAGTGATGAATCATAAGGTTAATTACGGATACATCATTCACCACATTATAGATGGTGATCTTCTTCTTCCTTGAAAATATCAATCAAACTGTTCTTAAACTTACCCCAGAAAGATGACATTCCCTTTCTTTCAATGCCGCCACCAGACACTACGTGAATAGGGCTAGATTCCACTTCAACCAATACTTCGCTTTTTAGCGTTTCAGGCACCTCTACGCGCTTGAACTCACTTTCAAACTGTTTGCGATTGTGTTCAAAATCATCATACCCTTTCAAGATCAAGCCTAAGCAGGTAGAATAAGTAGGCTTGGCTAGTTCTTCAATATGCCCAGCTGCTAAATGCTCCGTAGGCAAGCCAATGCGAGCATTTAAGCCGGTAACATATTCTGTCAATTGAATTAAGTGCTTCAATTGAGAACCACCGCCAGTTAGGATGATTCCACCATTCAACATTCTATTATCTAATCCAACCTGTTTTAAATGATAAGTAACAAAATCCATGATCTCGCTCATGCGCGCCTGGATAATGTTTGCCAAATTCTTAACACTAATTTCTTTTGCAGGCATACCTCTTAAACCAGGAATTGTGATATAGGCGTTGGCTTTAGCTTCGTTTGCTAATGCACTACCAAACTGAACTTTCATTTGCTCAGCCTGAGTTTTCAATACACCCAATCCTGTTTTAATATCATTAGTAATATTCTCTCCAGCAAAAGGAATAACAGCTGTATGTTTCAAAATACCTTCATAGAATACAGCCAAGTCTGTAGTACCGCCACCGATATCAACAATAGCAACGCCTGCTTCTAAATCCTCTTGAGCCATTACCGCAGCAGAAGAAGCCAAAGGTTGCAACACCAAATCCTTTGTGATCAATCCAGAACGCTCTACGGAGCGATTGATGTTTCGGATGGCATTTTTATCACCTGTAATGATGTGAAAGTTGGCGCCCACCTTAACACCACCGTACCCAATCGGATCAGCGATATTCTGGAAGTTGTCAACTGTAAATTCCTGAGGAATGACATCAATAATTTGATCACCGGCAGGAATGTAGGTTTTGTATTGATCAGCGATCAACTGGTCAATCTCTTTTTGAGAAATTTCGTTTTCTGTTTCCTGGCGTACAATGTCGCCACGTGTTTGCAGACTCTTAATGTGATGCCCAGCAATACCTACGTATACTTCATTAATTTCCAAGTTTGGATTTGAAGCATAGCAGTTATCCAAGGCTTGCTGAATTGCCTTGATCGTTTCATCGATGTTTAACACTTGCCCGTGTTTAACACCGTTAGAGTTGGCACGGCCAAAACCTAAAATCTCCAGTTTACCGTACTCATTCTTCCGTCCGGCAATTACTGCGATTTTAGTTGTTCCAATGTCAAGCCCCACAATAATTGGTTGCTCGTTGTTCATGTTCTATGTTGTTTTTAGTTGTTTGTCGTTGTTGAATAGAATGCATTAGACAGCAATGCCCATTACAAGCCATTCAAATGATTTGAGTTCGTCCAGTCTTCCAACTAACCTCTACCCCTTTTTACTCTTTGGCATAACCGCTTTTGGTTGTTGAACAGGCTTACTCTCTTTTGGTTTATTTAGTGTATTGGATGTTTGCGGCTTTGTATTACTGAAAGTTTGTCTTTCAGCAGGACCGCTACTTGGTGGTTTTCTTTCAGGTATTGGATTTGTCAAAACAGAGTCTAGCTTACGAAAAGCTGAATCTTTCTCATTTACAAACTGTGTAACCTTTTCACTAAACAGGCTATCATTTTGAGCCTGAGCTTTCGTTTTTTCAATGAGGGCTTCAATATTCTTCTGTAATTGAACTGAATCTATTGCCGCAGTTGGATTTGTTTTTACCCCAACCACTTGATCTGCATATTGTATATCAACTACTTTATAAACATCAAATCCAGTTTTTCTTAGTACTTGCTGATAAAACAGCAACAGATTATGCAACCTTTGCTCCAAGTTCTCTACTCCTCCTAGCTTAATAATATGGTTTCCGACTGCTGGAATCAATTCAATTCCTCTATTTTCATTTATGTCAATCTGAGCAATCTGCGCTTTCCAAAATTCATTTTCATTTACAAATGCCAGTAACGTAGCCAAATCTTTAACTAAAACACTATCCTTAGAAGCCCACTTTTTAGCCGCTGTAAAATTGGTTACTACTGGCAAGCGGATACTCACTTTATTCAATAAGGGCATTTTTACACCCGTGCTATCCAGATAAAAAGAGCTTCCGTCTGTAGTAAATACTCTAGCCATTGGTTCACGCTCCGTTACAATCACATGCAATACATCCCGACTATCAAAATACAATTGGGCTTCTTTAATCCAGGCATTTTGCTTTAAAGCCATTTCAAGCTTAGACAAATTGGTATTAGAAATTGCTTTCCCAACCAAAGAACCTCCTGAACTTTCTTTTAGCCGACTTAAAATATCGGCTTTCTCAATAAAATATTTCTCACCACTTCCTTTTACACTTACCACTACTTCTTTGCACTCATGATCTCCTTTATTATTATTTGCTGCAGCCAAAAGAGCAATCATACCACCTCCAGCCAGTAGGAAAACTACCAGTATGACTATTTTTTGTATGACTTTCTTCTTTTGCATTAAGCGTTCGCAAATATTTGTTTTAAAGGTGCCACTAGTTGATCTATATCACCTGCGCCGGCCACCACTATTACTTCACCAAATTCTTTATCAATTTCATTTGCATAACGACGAGCCCAATCAAGCAGTTCTTCTTTGCTTAACAATTGCTTATCTTCACCCTGTATATTTTTTAGGATAATCTCACTGGTTACACCTTCCATCGGCAATTCACGGGCAGGATAAATGGGCAGCAAAATTATGCGATCTGCGATATCTAAAGAAGAAGAAAATTCATTTGCGAAATCTTTTGTTCGACTAAACAAGTGTGGCTGAAAAATCACCGTAATCTTTCGCTGGGGAAAAAGATTTCTAGTGCTACGCAACAAAGCCCTTAACTCCTCTGGATGGTGAGCATAGTCATCAATCAATATAGGATATACATAGCCGCCTTTTTCTTTTGGCTCCCAAGGAAGTACGTATTCAAAACGTCTTTTTACACCTCTGAAGGAAGCAATAGCTGCTTTAATTTTTTCTTCATCAATCTCCAACTTATAAGCTACAGCAATTGCAGCCACAGCATTTTCTACATTATGCATGCCCCCCATATTCAAACGGAAACCGGAAATCATGCCGCCGGGTAATTGTACATTAAAGTCATACCCACCCTCCTGTATTTTGATATCGAGGGTATAAACAGATGCTGCATCATTTGTTGTACTATAAGTCCATTTGTTGTCAGCTTTAATGTCTTTAGCTTTTGTTAAACCAAACTTACTAATCAGCAAACCTCCTGGTTTCACTTTACTTCCAAATTCAACAAAGGCCTGCTGCATGGTAGCCTCATCGCCATAAATATCCAAATGGTCAGCATCCATAGCTGTGATAATCGCGACATCTGGACTTAGCTTTAAAAAGCTTCTATCATATTCATCCGCTTCGATCACGCTTACATTGTTAGGATCGCTCCAAAAGTTGGTATTATAGTTAGTTGAAATACCACCTAAAAACGCGTTACAACCATATCCACTATCGCGTAGGATGTGGGCGACCATGGTACTTACTGTTGTTTTACCATGCGTACCTGCCACACATATATTGAATGTATCGGCACTAATAGCACCTAATACATCACTCCGCTTAACTACTTTATAATTATTTTCCTGGTAATAAACCAACTCAGCATGCTGCTTTGGAACCGCAGGCGTATAGACTACTAAGTCAACATCCTTAGGAATATTATTAACATCCTCTGTATAATGAACGGGTATACCTTCTTCAACCAGCTTCTTTGTTAATTCTGTTTCGGTTTTATCATAACCGCTTACCATTACACCTTTAGCAATAAAGTAACGCGCTAAAGCACTCATGCCTATGCCACCAATTCCGATAAAGTACACACTATGGATGTCTTTAAGCGAAGACAAAGCAGTAGCTGTTGCTTGATGTTGGTTGTTACTCATAATACAGTTGTTCCTAAATACTCTTTAAAATTTCATCAGCAATACGTTGATCTGCGTCTACTATTGCTAACTTTTCAATATTTCCTTTCAATTGCTGTTGCTGAGTCCTATTGTCGGCCAAAGCGAATATGGCATCTACCATTTTTTCCTTTGCCTCACTATCCTTTACCATCAATGCCGCATTTTTATCGACCAGTTTTTTAGCATTCACCGTTTGGTGGTCCTCGGCGGCAAATGGATAGGGAACAAAAACAGATGGCTTTTTCACAACACACAATTCAGCAACTGCCATAGCACCAGAACGAGACACCACTATATCAGCTGCGGCATATGCCATTTCCATTTGTGTAATAAAATCGTTCACCCAAATACCAGCTTTTCCTGAAGCTTGCTTTTTCCAACGATCCATTTCCGTTTTGCCGGTTTGCCAGATTAGCTGCATATCTTTCTTTACAAAATCAGACAACCGTTCTTCCAAAGCTTCATTAATGGAGCGTGCTCCTAGACTTCCACCTACTGCCAACACCGTTAGCTTTCCTTCAGACAATCCAAAAAAACGAAGCGCTTCTGCCTTAGGCACATCTTCTGCCTTAACAATTGATGGTCTTACAGGATTACCTGTAATTACTACCCGATTAGCAGGAAAAAACTTTTCCATACCATCGATCGCCACAAAGGCCTTTGTTACATTTTTACCCAATAAGATATTTGACTTACCGGCAAACGAATTGCTTTCGTGAATAAAAGTGGGAATTCCCTTTGCCTGTGCATAGCGCAAAACAGGAAAAGATGAGTAACCACCTACACCAACTACCGCATCCGGTTTGAAGTCATTAATTATACTTCTTACCTGGAAAAAGCTTTTGGCGAGTTTAAAAGGCAAGCCAATATTCTTGATCAAAGAACTTCTATTGAAACCGGCAATATCCAAACCCTTAATATCATATCCAGCTTGTGGCACTTTTTCCATTTCCATCTTTCCATTTGCACCTACAAACAAGATCTGATGCGCAGCATCCTGTTGCTTTAGCGCATTGGCTATAGCAATTGCAGGAAAGATATGCCCTCCTGTTCCACCGCCTGCTATGATAATACGTTTCGCCATTCTTTCTTAATTATACAACTAGTGCCTCCTCAGCATCTTCTACATCAACCTCTTGTTCTTCATTAGCCTTTTGAGCAGCTGCATTTTCCTGTCTTTCCTTTTTACCTTCTAACTGTTCCACATTTCGTGCTACGCTAAGGATAATACCGATAGACAAACAGGTAAATAAGAAACTACTACCTCCCATACTAACCAGAGGAAGTGTTACCCCGGTAATTGGAAATAAATTCACGTTTACCATCATATTTGTCAAGGCCTGCAATACTAATGTAAAGCTTAACCCTAGTGCGAGAAAAGCACCAAACGCATATGGACAGCGTTTGTACAATCTAATACTTCTATAAAGGAAAACGAGATATATAAATATGATTAAAGCTCCACCAACCAATCCATATTCCTCAATAATTGTTGAATAAATTGAGTCAGAGTATGGGTGAGGTGTAAAATTTCTTTGTGTGCTATTTCCTGGTCCCATTCCCAAAAAGCCACCATTGGCAATAGCGATCTTCATTTGATTCACGTGGTAAGTACTTTGCAGATCATCATCTTTAGTACCATACACAAACCCTTCCACTCTACTTATCCAAGTATCAACACGAGCTGTTAGTTTTGACGATTTTTCTTTTTTCACTACTGCATCTTCATCAACCGACTTATGCTTAATTACAGCCGCTAATATTAATGCTGACACTGGAATTAATGCGGCCCCAATAACCAGCAGCAAATGTTTACCATTTACACGACCGATAAACAACAACAGCATGCAACTAACACCTAGCAATAACGCTGTAGATAAATTGGCTGGGGCAATTAACAAGCAAGTAACTGCTACTGGAATTATTACTGGCAAAAAGCCTTTTTTAAAATCCTTGATGTGATTCTGACGGCGGCTTAACATCCGAGCCAAAAACATAAATAACGCCAACTTTGCCAAGTCGGACGTTTGCATAGTCATATTAACTATTGGCAAACGAATCCAGCGGCTACCCTCATTTAATGTTACACCAAAAAACAGTGTATATATTAATAAAGGAATAGAGAACAGGAATAACACCTTTGCCACTTTTGCGTAAATAGTATAATTTACTCTGTGTGCAAAGTAAATAACACAAAGTCCTACGGCAATAAATGCTGTTTGTTTGAAAAGGTATACTTCGGTATTCCCTTTATACATTTTATACGCCAACGAACCCGTAGCACTATATACTACCAAAAGAGAAATCACTACCAGCAGGAACACGGCAGCCCAGATCACTTTGTCACCCTTTGTTTTGTGACGCAACCCTTTAATATGGTTTTGTATGTTTAGTGGTTCGGACAACATTTTTCTCTTATAGTTAGTTTAACCCCAATTTCATTTAGCACCGAAAGTTGATTATAAGCTCATTACAGCTTCTTTGAACTGCTTTCCACGATCTTCATAGTTTTTAAAAAGATCGAAAGAAGCACATGCAGGACTTAACAAAACTGCATCTCCTACTGTTGACAATTCATAAGCAGTTTGTACGGCATTTTGAGCACTTGCCGTATCAATCACTTTTACTACTCCATCAAAAGCTGCATGAATCTTTTGATTATCCAAACCCATGCATACAATCGCTTTCACTTTCTCTTCCACCAGCTCCTTGATCAGAGAATAATCATTTCCTTTATCAACACCACCCAATATCAACACTGTAGGTTTTGTCATACTTTCCAATGCATACCAAGTAGAATTCACATTAGTAGCTTTGCTATCATTAACAAACTCAACACCTCTAACCATAGCAACGCTTTCCATACGATGTTCCAGACTCTGGAAAGTTTGTACGGCCTCGCGGATCTGATTTTTCCGGATATCCATAGTGGCTCCGGCTACACATGCTGCCATAGTGTTGTATTGATTATGTTTACCTTTTAGTGCAAAATCGTATACACTCATAGATTGCTGTTCGCCATTAACGTTTACGTTCAATTCATCGTTCTGGATGTATCCGCCTTCTTTTACTACTTGCTTCATACTAATCGGTGTTTGAATGGAGTTTATTATATAATGTGAAAAACTTTCTGTAATTATTTTATCATCTAGATTATAGATGAAATAGTCTTCTGAAGTTTGGTTCATCGCAATTCGAAACTTAGCCGCGATATAGTTTTCAAACTTGTAATCATATCTGTCCAAGTGATCCTCTGTTATATTTAGTAAAACAGCGACATCTGGGCGAAATGTTACAATATCATCCAACTGAAACGAACTGATTTCCGCTACATACAAAGGCTTCGGATCTTCGGCAATCTGCTTGGCAAATGAATACCCTATATTGCCCACCAATGCGCATTCCAAACCTGCTTCTTTACATATATGATATGTTAGTGCTGTAGTTGTAGACTTACCATTGCTCCCTGTAATAGCAATAATCTTACTATCACCTTTGTATCGATAAGCCAATTCTATTTCAGATACAACCTGTATACCATTAGCTCTTATCTTTTTCACCCACTCATTCTTTTCAGGAATGCCTGGGCTCTTAACTACTTCGTCAGCATTTAAAATAAAAGTCGCATCCACTTCCTTTTCAGCAAATGGAATTTGCGCTGCTTCTAATTCATTGCGATAACCTACTTTCAAAGAACCTTCGTCAAACAAAAAGACGTCATAGCCCTTTTGCTTTGCGAGTAATGCTGCACCTACGCCGCTTTCTCCTCCTCCTAATATGACTAAACGTTTACTCATGGTTTCAGATACAGAAAAAATGGTTTTCCACAGTACGTCTTGGTTGAATTGGTTGGTCTTTCAATAAATGCTTTTATCTCAACTTCAAGGTTACAATGGAGAATACCACACATAAAATGGTAACTATCCAGAACCGTGTAACAATCTTTGATTCATGATACCCTAACTTCTGATAATGGTGATGTAAAGGACTCATCAGGAAGATTCGCTTTCCTTCACCATACTTCTTTTTGGTGTATTTGAAATAACCAACCTGCAACATCACACTCAAATTCTCAACAAGGAATACACCACAGAAAATAGGAATCAATAACTCTTTATGAACAATGATGGCTAATGCTGCGATTACGCCACCCAACATTAAACTTCCGGTATCGCCCATGAATACCTGTGCCGGATATGAGTTATACCATAAAAACCCAATACAAGCCCCAATCATTGCACCAATGAATATGGCCAACTCAGCCAAATTGGGTATATACATTACATTGAGGTAGTCGGCCAAAATGAAATTACCGCTTGCATAGGCAAAGATTCCTAAGCACACTCCTATGAGTGCCGATGTACCAGTGGTCAAACCATCCAAGCCATCTGTAATATTTGAACCATTAGATACCGCAGTGATAATAAATATTACAATAAGAATATAGAGCACCCAAGAGTATGCACGCAACGACTCAGGCAGCAGCTTTGAGTAATTGAACTCATGATTCTTTACAAAAGGAATCGTTGTGATAGGATCTTTTGCTTCTACAAAGTATTTAGTACGATTATTTACTTCACGGGCAATAACTGTAGTGTCGCCTGCTTTAGGAACACCCTGGTATTCTCTCCAGGTTTTAACACTCGGGCTGAAGTATAAAGTTGCTCCTACAATAATGCCAAGCATCACTTGACCAAAGATCTTAGCCTTTCCAGCCAAGCCATCATCATCGCCTTTTTTATAAGCCACACCTTTTTCCTGAGCCCTACGCTTTGCTCTGATCTTTAAGTAATCGTCTAAGAAGCCAATGGCCCCTAACCACACCGTACTTAAGATCATTAAACGGATATATACTTTTTCCAAGTTGGCTAACAACAATGTTGGAATCAAGATCGCCAGGATAATGATCAAGCCACCCATTGTAGGGGTACCTTTTTTAGTATGTTCTCCAGCAAGGCCCAAATCGCGAACACTTTCCCCAATCTGCTTTCTCTTCAAAAAATTAATGATACGTTTCCCAACCAGTGTTGAAACAATCAGCGATAGAATAACCGCTAGTAACACCCGGAAGGTGATGAACTGAAATAATGAGCTACCCGGGAAACGGATGCCTTCAGTTCTAAACCATTCAAATAAGTGATATAACATGTTATTCTATTTTCGGTTCGTGATATTAGATTTTCGGGTGTTTTTCATTTCACGTTTCGTTTTCTCTTTTATTACATGTACTCGTAATCTTATTACTTTCTTAATAGTTCATACATCTCTTGTAAAACTTCTTTATCATCAAAGTGATGCTTAACGCCTTTGATCTCCTGGTACTTCTCATGCCCTTTACCTGCGATCAAGACAATATCCTCTGGCCCTGCCATACTTACTGCAGTCTTTATTGCCTGCTTTCTATCAGGTATAGAAATGAATTTTCTTTTTGCCGCTGTATTCAGCCCTTCTTCCATATCGGCCAGAATCTGTAATGGATCCTCACTCCTGGGATTGTCGGAAGTAAAAATTACTTTATCGCTGTTTTCACAAGCTACCTCTCCCATCACCGGGCGCTTAGTGCGATCCCGATCGCCACCACAGCCCACTACTGTAATCACTTGCTCGTGGCCCTTGCGTAATTTTTTGATCGTGCTTAAAACATTTATAAGTGCATCAGGTGTATGTGCATAATCTACAATTCCCAACACTCTATCATTTTGCGAAACGATATAATCAAACCGACCTTCTGCGCCTGTAATATTGCTCAAATACTGAAGCGTCTGCTGCTTATCTTCTCCCAAGCTTACAGCTGCACCGTATACAGCCAACAAGTTATAAGCATTGAATTCACCAATCAGACGGAAATGCACCTCCTGATCATTTATTGTCATCACCAATCCGGTCAGGCTATTTTCCAGGATCTTGCCTTTAAAATCAGCAACAGTCTTTAAACTGTAGGTCATTTTTTTAGCAGCTGTATTCTGCAACATTACCATTCCGCGCTTATCATCAGCATTAGTAATAGCAAACGCATTGGCAGGCAATTGATCAAAGAAGCCCTTCTTTGCCTTGATGTATTCATCAAAGGTTTTATGATAATCCAAATGGTCGTGTGTAATGTTACTAAACAAGCCACCAACAAATGTCAACCCCGCTATACGGTTCTGATGTACGGCATGTGAGCTAACCTCCATAAATGCATACTTACAACCAGTATCTGCCATTTGACGCAACAAAGCATTTAAACTAACAGCATCAGGGGTGGTGTGTGTAGAAGGGATAACATTACCAGAAATAACATTTTCGACAGTGCTTACCAATCCGCAATCGTAACCCAACGCAGTAAACAATTTATATAGGAGTGTGGCAATGGTTGTTTTACCATTTGTACCGGTTACTCCTACTAATTGCAATTGCTCTGAAGGGCGGCCATAGAAGTTATGTGCGACTTGCCCAGCTGCCTCAGCGCTATCCGCCACTTGTATATAAGTAACCTTGTCAGAAAGCGGCTCTGTCCATTCTTCAGCAATGACAGCTACGGCACCTTGTTCAATTGCTTTTTGAATAAACTGATGACCGTCAGACAAAGTACCTCTAACAGCTATAAACAAGCTACCCACACCAACCTTGCGGCTATCAATCTGCACATTGTCAATAGCAATACCAGTATCACCGTTTATTGCTGTTATGCGCACTCCATATAATATATCTGAAAGCTTGCTCATTAGTTTAATAAAAGAGTTATTCGTTCATTACGTCTAATTGGCGTACCAGCAGCCAGGCTTTGCATCACCACTTTTCCACGACCACTAACTGAAACTTTTACATCCATATTTTCCAGTAAATACACGGCATCTTTCACATTCATGCCTTGTACATCTGGGATCACCTTTTTTGCAACAGTGTTAGCACGCACTAGAACCTGATTGTTTACCGTAGTTAGTTTAGCCCAAGTAGCTGAAGCACTGCCATCATTGTTTTTAACACCAATTGTTTGCAACACTTCCTGGATATCTTTTTTGTATCCAGCATACATATGCGCAGTGCTATCTACAACTAAACTGATAGCATTTGTACGCTTTTGTTTTACATACATAGCAAACAATTTAGTGGCTACCTCTTTAAATACAGGAGCTGCTAATTGACCACCATAGTGCATGGCTGCATGGGGATGTGTACGTATTAAAACCACTATTGTATATTCTGGCTTATCGGCTGGAAAGTAACCAGCAAAAGATGCCTGGTATACACCATCATCATATTTAATATCACCAGCAGCCACGTGCGCTGTTCCTGTCTTACCAGCAACAGGGAAAGGACAATCAGCAAACACCCCCTTGGCAGTGCCTTCTGTAACTACGGATTCCATTGCCTGGCGAGCCGCTTTAATCGTTGCCGGTTTTGCTATTGCTTCTTCCAAAACTGTAGGCTCAAATTCCTCAACAGTAACACCATTACTTTTAATGCTATTTACTAAGTAAGGCTGTACCATCTTTCCGCCATTAGCGACAGCATTATATAACATAGCTGTATGTAATGGACTTACCTCGAGAGCATAACCAAAGCTTGCTGTAATCATAGCGTGTAAGCCTTCGCGATTGCGTTTCAACTTGGGTAATACAGGTGGTTCTTCACCTACTAATCCCAACCCTGTCATTTTATCGAGGTGAAACTTGTGCAAGTAGGACTTGAACTTATCAGGCTCTTGTGCAAACGCCTTATAGGCCAACTTACCCATTGCCACATTGGAGCTATGAGCAAAACACTCTCGAACTGTCATTACAGGCCTAGGAGAGCGCTCCGCATCTGTAACCATACGAACACCTACATATTGCTGGCCAGCAGAACCCACTTCAACTAAGTCATTAACCTTACTGCTACCTTCGTCCAATACAGCCATTAATGTTGCCAACTTAATAGTAGAACCAGGCTCTGTGGTACGCAAGGCGTAATTCAGCGCCTCATCGTAATTGCCATTTTTTCCTCTACCCAAGTTTGCAATTGCTTTGATCTTACCTGTTGCAGTTTCCATTACAATGCAGGTTCCATACTCAGCTTCACTTTGCACCATCATTTTCATTAATGCATTGTTAGCTATGTCCTGCATATTAATATCCAGCGTGGTCATGATGTCTTTTCCATTTTCAGGATCTATTTCATAACCATCTACCGGAACATATGCGCTACCACCTACAAAACGCACCAGGCGCTTACCCGTAGTACCTTTCAATAAACTATCATAGGTTCTTTCCAAACCTACATTCTGAGCATTCTCACGCGCTAAACCAATGGTACGGCGAGCTAGCATACCAAAAGGATTCAATCGCTTTGTCTTTACTTCAACGATTACGCCGCTTTTGTTGCGCCCTTGTCTAACTAAAGGAAATTCACGGAAGGATTTGTATTGATCGAAAGTGAGGCCTTTCTTTAAATTATAGTAGCGATCTTTTTCATTATACGCTAACTGAAGCTCCTTTTTATATTCTTTTGCGGATTTATCTTCAAAGAAGTTCGCCAGTACTAAAGAGAAAGAATCAATATTTTCTTTAAAGCGCTTACCACCTTTATCACGCAAACCTTCGGCACCGAAGTCCATGTATATATCGAAAAAAGGAATAGAGGTACTAAGCATTTGTCCATCTTCACTATAAATAGTACCACGCTCAGCATCCAGCTCAATAAACTTTTGGTGCAAACTGTCGCTCAAACTCCGCCAGTATTCGCCCTGAGCTTGTTGAATATAAAGAACACGTCCTAACACAACAAAGCTTAACAGGATTACTCCTATAAAGCTTAAGTAAACTCTCCACAATATGTCCTTTTTAATTTCCACGCTGCTTACTGTACCTGTTTATTGTTTTGAACTATCAATCAAGATTATTGGCGCGGTGTTCAACTCCTTCAACCCCAAAGGCTCCACAGCCTTCACCAATTCACTTTGCTTACTTCTGAACAACACATCACCCTTAACTGTTTTGTATTCGTATTGCAACTCTTTCAATTGCTTTGTTGTTTTAGCAATATCACGGTTGATACGATCTGCATAGTGTCCATTATAGATATACACCACTGCCAACAATGCCAGGAAAAGGAAAAAAGGCACCTGGTTCACTATCGACTGATAGTTTAACAATCGTTTCCATTGAAACCGTACTTCTTTTTCTTGTTTTGTTTCCTGGTCCATCCCTGAGATGATTGTTTGTTTAAACGTGAAACGTGAGCCGTGAAACGTGAGAAGGAATTTCCTTATCTCATTTTAGACTTTTCACGATTCACTTACTTTCTCTGCCACTCTCAGCTTTGCGCTTCGTGAGCGGCTGTTTCGTTTTACCTCTTCAGCTGAAGCCTCTATTGGCTTCTTGGTCAGTTGTTTCAAAGGATTGGATCGCTTCTTTATTTCAAATGGATTTTCATCCGCTTCTTCAAATGTTCCTTGTTTAAAAAACACCTTTACGATTCGATCTTCTAAAGAGTGAAAAGTGATGATTGCCGCTCTTCCTCCTTCCTTTAAAACACGAGGTGTATTTTCTAATAACTCTTTCAACGCTCCTAGTTCATCATTTACTTCTATTCGTAATGCCTGAAAAACCTGGGCAAAATATTTATTAGGATTACCCTTTACTATTCCGCTTACAGCATTCTTCAAAGCATCAATTGTATCGATCGAAGTAATGCGACGTGCTTCAACCAGTGTTCTAGCTAACGTCTTGGCATTGGTCACTTCACCATAGCGTTCAAATAACTTGTGCAATTGTTGCTCGCCATATGTATTGATAATGTGAAAAGCGGTTGTTGTTTGCCGCTGATCCATTCGCATATCCAGTGCCGCATCAAAGCGAGTCGAAAAACCACGACTTGCTTCATCGAACTGATGGCTACTTACTCCCAAATCGGCCAAAATCCCATCTACTTCATTAATGCCATTCAATCGCAGGAATCGTTGCAGGTGTCGAAAGTTGTGAGGAATAAAGGTTACCCGATTATCATCAGGCAAGTTTTTCCGAGCATCTTCATCTTGATCAAAAGCAACAAGCCTTCCCTTTTCACTAAGCCTTTCCAAAATGGCCCGACTATGACCACCACCTCCAAATGTGCAATCGACATAGGTGCCATCGGGGTTAATATCCAACCACTCTATCACCTCATTCAAGAGAACAGGTACATGATAGGTTTCTGCATCTGTGCTCGACTGAGGATTATGCTTTTCTTTTTGTGCCATCTCTACGCCTCCTTATTGCTGTTTACCATAACCGATTGCGCTAAGGCACTAAAGTCTTCTGGTGAAACTGAATCAAAGAACTTCTGGTATTTTTCTCTATCCCAAATCTCAATTTTATTTACTGCCGCCACCAACACAATATCTTTTCCTAAACCTGCGTAATCTTTCAAATTTTGAGGTATCAATATTCTTCCTGCAGAATCCGGTTCCACTTCGATAGCTCCATTCAAAAAATAGCGTCGAAACTCACGCACTTTTGGATCAAAGTCATTTAATGTGCTGATCTGATCGTAAAGCGGCTTCCAACTTTGCATTGGATACAGACTCAAGCATTTTTCAAACCCTCTGTTCACCACAAAACGAGTAATTTCGCTTTCTGGAATTTGGCGCTTAAAGCCTGCTGGTAATAGAAAACGCCCCTTAACATCAAGGGTCGCCTCATATTCACCTAGAAAGCTTATCGCCATGAACTAAAATTTGATTTTTTAATACTCGAGTGACACAAAATAACACTTTTTACCACTTTTCACTACCATTTTGCAGTGGCTTAATTTATCCACACATTTGAGTAGCGCAGAAGCATTTATTTCACTACGTTTCACGGGATTAAAGCAACTCAGCACGCGAAACACCTGTGGATGACGTGTGGATAAATAGTGTACAACCTGTGAATATCTCTAAAAGCCTTACTAAAGCAGCAGTTTGCCGCATGATTACCAATCCTTCTACCGTTTACATTAGCGAGTATGATTATGAGTTACCCGCTAATCAGATTGCCGAATTTCCACTAGCTCAACGTGACAGCTCACGCTTATTGGTTTATGAACAAGGCCAGATAAAAGATGATTGTTTTACCTCTCTTCCCTCCTATTTACCCAATGCCTCTACTCTTGTGTTAAATAACACAAGAGTTATTGAAGCACGCTTGTTTTTCAAAAAGGACACAGGAGCTATCATTGAGATCTTTTGCTTGGGGCCGCATACACCAGCTTCAATGGAGCAGGCACTTAGCTCACATCATGAAACATTATGGTATTGCCTAATTGGAGGTGCCTCCAAGTGGAAGCATGGACAAATATTACATAAGGAAGTAACCATAAATGGAGTAAGTGTTATACTAAATGCCCGTTTTGTGGGAAAAAGTGGAGATCAGTTCATTATTGCCTTTACATGGGACACGAATCACAGCTTTTCAGAAGTTTTACATGTAGCAGGATCAATACCTTTACCACCTTATATTAAGCGCAAAGCTGAAAATGAAGACTCGGAACGGTACCAGACAGTTTTTGCCAAGCATGAAGGCTCTGTAGCAGCTCCAACGGCAGCCCTGCATTTTACAGAAAGTGTTTTTGATGAACTTAAGGCAAAAGACATTTTCCCCCACTATATCACACTTCATGTAGGCGCCGGCACTTTTAAACCTGTAAAAACGGAGACGATTGAAGGTCATAATATGCATGCAGAGAAGTTTTCAGTATCTGCCACATTATTGAAAAAGTTGATAAGTGCAAAAACGATTGTAGCCGTGGGAACCACTTCTTTACGGACTCTGGAGAGCCTACATTGGTTTGGCATTAAAGTAAAACAAGGCCAATTTGATTTTACACTACATCAATGGGAAGCTTATGAATTACCTGATGCTTCCATTTCCTATAATGAAAGCTTGCAGATACTTTTAGATTACTTACGTGAAAACAAACTAGAAGAGCTTCATTGCGAGACCAGTCTTCTTATTATGCCTGGCTATGAATTTAAATCGGCCAAGGCATTGGTTACAAATTTTCATCAACCCAAATCAACTCTTCTTTTATTAGTAGCGGCCTTTATTGGTATAGAATGGAAAAAACTATATGAACATGCACTACAGAACAATTATCGCTTTTTAAGTTATGGTGATAGCAGTTTGTTGTGGAGAGAAACGCCCCCCTCCAACTCCCCCGAAGGGGAAGGATCACATGGCACAAGGCCAGCTTAGTTACGATATTTTACTATTGTAAACATTTAATAAATCAAAAGCACCCCATATAAAGGAGTGCTTTTCTTATGTAGTACTGTTTTGTTCTTCTGGTTTTGTGCTGTGGCGAAGTCCACCCTTCGGGAGGATTTAGGAGGGCCGTCTACACTTTCTTCAAGTTAAACTCAATCGTAAAGACGCTTCCCTTTCCTAGCGTGCTTTCGGCTTTGATGTTACCATCATGAGCATCAACAACTGACTTTACGTAGCTGAGGCCTAAACCGAAACCTTTTACATTATGGATATTTCCTGTGTGAGCGCGGTAGAAGCGTTCAAAAATGCGTTTCACTGTTTCGCGATTCATACCAATACCATTATCCTCAATACGGATGAAAAACTTCTTTTCGGTAGAGGATGTAAAAATGCAAATCTTCGGTGGCACATTGTCCTTTGCATATTTAACCGCATTATCCATCAGGTTATTGATCAAGTTGGAAATATGCACTTCATCTGCTTCAATCAGATCGTTAGTAGCATTTAACTTCATCTCCATTGTTCCACCCTTTTCCTGCAATCGCAACATGAAGTTGTCGGCCACATCTGTAACAATTTGATGCACATGCAGTGGCTTTAAGTTCAGCTGTATCTCCTGTTTTTCTAACAATGCAGCCCTTAAGATGGTTTCAACCTGTCGGTTCATCCGTTGATTCTCTTCCTTAATGATCTCGCTGAAGTAGCTCATCTTCTTAGGATCCTGCTGCACCTTTTCATTTCGCAGCGCATCAACAGCCAACGAAATAGTAGCAATTGGCGTTTTGAACTCATGCGTCATATTGTTGATGAAATCGTTCTTTATCTCGCTGAGCTTCTTTTGACGTAACATAGTACGCACTGTTAAGAAGAAGGCGGTAAAGATGATTAACGTAAACAAAATAGAACTGGCAATACGAGGCCGCATGTCCTTATGAACAACATCATTAATGTTTGGAATAACTATGATCAGGAACTCATTTGCTGATAAGTTTTCAGCAGCTGTTCCACTGGCAGGCACTAAAGGATAGAGGTAAGGATAATTTGTATTATCACTATACCACTCTTCAAAGTTTGCGGACCGCCTCTCGTTTTGCAGAACACCATTTCGCAACGTAGCAATGGCAAACTCAAATGGGATATCCTCCATTTTGCGCATATCAAACGCTTTACGGATCATATCATATATCTCCTGGCTAGTGTAGAGTTGCGCTATAGAATAGGGCTTGGAGTAATCTGATAAAAAATCATCAAGCGTTGAAAACGGACTCTTTTGCTTTGGCGCTGCCGGGATATTAGAATTGGCTAACTCCTGACCTACAAAGGCAGCCACATTATTCACTTCTTCTTTTACATGTTCCTCACGTAAAAGCAACATTTTCTGAAGCCAGTCTACCTGAATCCAGATACTACCGATCAATGACAGGGCAATCAGTACGACGATTATGGGGAAGATTCGTTTCACAGCTTACAAAATGCAGAAAAAATTCCGTTCAGCAAAAATATTGAGCCAGAAGGCTCATAACATGGCATGAGTTTATTATACCTATTTTTTAACATCGATTGTTCACTTAGCAGTACATTTAATTATGATTGATCCCGCAGCTGGTGTTTTATTGATAGCAGACCCTTTTCTGAAAGACCCGAATTTCATGCGAACCGTAGTGTTCCTTACTGAACATAGAGATGATGGTACTATTGGCTTTGTGGTAAACCGTCAATACGAGAATACATTAGATGAATTATTACCAGAAATAGGTGGGCATAAACTCCCCGTTTATTATGGTGGGCCTGTACAAATGAATACTATTCATTTTTTGCATCGCTATCCTGAAGAAATACCGGGCGGCATTGAAATAATGGACGGTGTTTACTGGGGCGGTGATTTTGAAAGTGTTATTGAATTGATCAATAGCGGTGACGTTGACCCAAACAGGATTCGTTTTTATATTGGCTACTCAGGCTGGAGTGCCGGCCAACTTAATACTGAAATGGAAGAAAAGACATGGCTAACCGTAGAAGCTACCGCCGACCTGCTTTTCCATGAAAACGCAGAAGAAATATGGAAAGACTCGCTAAAACACCTAGGCGGCGAGTATGAAATGATGATCAATTTCCCTATTGATCCGCAGCTGAATTAGTTAGGTCTTATGCTTGAAAGAAAAGTTAAACGTTAGAAGTGAAATTATATCTTATAAAATAAAAAAAGCTGTTGCCTTTTGGACAACAGCTTTTCAATATACTTAACTACGTTTATTCATTAGTGGTAGCACCTTCTACTAACACAGTCACTTTATTATTCAGCACTTCAACAAAACCACCTTGAATATCAAAATAGGCAGAATGATTTTGTTTGTCGCGCAACACCTTTACACGGCCGGCTTTTAAAGCACTAACCAATGGAGCGTGTTTATCCAATACTTCAAAAGAACCGCTGATGCCTGGCATTTGCACGCCATACACTTCGCCACTGAATAATTTACGTTCTGGAGTTAATATTTCTAAAGTCATGAATTCAATTTGAAATTTGAGATTTGAAATTTCAAATTTGAAACCTCAAATCAACAACTTAATTATCCCTGAGCTTGTGCTAACAGTTTCTTACCTTTTTCGATAGCATCGTCGATAGTACCTACCAGGTTGAAGGCTGCTTCAGGATACTCATCTACTTCACCATCCATGATCATGTTGAAACCACGGATTGTTTCTTCAATTGGTACCAGTACACCTTTCAGACCTGTAAACGCTTCCGCTACGTGGAAAGGCTGTGACAAGAAGCGTTGTACCTTACGAGCACGAGATACGGTTTGTTTATCTTCATCACTTAATTCATCCAGACCAAGGATAGCGATGATATCTTGCAATTCTTTATAACGCTGCAGGATCATTTTTACACGCTGAGCGGTATTGTAGTGCGCCTCACCAACTACCTGAGGCATCAAGATACGAGAAGTAGAATCCAGAGGATCTACCGCAGGATAGATACCTAAGTCAGCGATTTTACGAGACAATACGGTAGTAGCATCCAAGTGAGCGAAGGTGGTAGCAGGAGCTGGATCGGTCAAGTCATCCGCAGGTACGTATACCGCTTGTACAGAGGTAATAGAACCATTTTTAGTAGAAGTGATACGCTCTTGCATCAGACCCATCTCTGTAGCCAATGTAGGCTGGTAACCTACCGCTGAAGGCATACGACCTAACAAGGCAGACACCTCAGAACCGGCCTGAGTGAAACGGAAGATATTGTCTACGAAGAACAGGATATCACGACCTTTACCAGTACCATCTCCATCACGGAAGTATTCAGCGATTGTCAGACCAGAAAGGGCCACACGAGCACGGGCACCTGGGGGTTCGTTCATCTGCCCGAACACGAAGGTAGCTTTAGAATCGGCCAGCTCCGTTTGGTTAACCTTGCTCAGATCCCATCCGCCTTCTTCCATGCTGTGTTTGAAAGCGTCACCATATTTCATGATGCCTGCTTCAATCATTTCACGCATCAGGTCATTACCTTCACGTGTACGCTCACCTACACCGGCAAATACGGATAGACCAGAGTAAGCTTTTGCGATATTGTTGATCAATTCCTGAATCAATACGGTTTTACCTACACCCGCACCACCGAACAGACCGATTTTACCACCTTTTGCATAAGGCTCGATCAGGTCGATTACTTTAATACCTGTAAACAAGACTTCGCTTGCAGTAGACAGGTTTTCAAACATAGGCGGTTTAGCGTGAATAGGACGGCCATTTACTTTTGACACTGGCGGTAAACCATCGATAGGATCACCGGTTACGTTGAATAGGCGGCCTTTGATAGCATCGCTTGCAGGCATGGTAATAGGTGCGCCTGTATCCACAACATCTAAACCACGTACCAGGCCCTCTGTACCGTCCATAGCGATGGTACGTACAGAATCCTCACCCAAGTGAGTTTGTACTTCCAGCACCAGCTTCTCACCATTTGGGCGGTTTATTTCTAATGCATTAAAAATTTCAGGTAGGCTGCCCTGGAACTGAACGTCCACAACGGCGCCGATAATTTGTTTTACCTTACCAACTTTTGCCATAAATAGCGTTTAAAAGAAGAGTTTTAGGGTGAAAAAGAGGCGTTTTCAACACACCCCTTATTTTCAGGCTGCAAATGTAAGGGAAGATGGCCAATTTTCTGCTTTCTGAGCGAATAATGAATTCTTAAATGGGCAAAAAATGAGGAAAAACATGTGAACGAAGGGAAAGCTGCAAACTTTACGCTTCACGCTTCAAGTAGCGCGGAGAACGGGTTGCGCACAGAGCTATGGAGAAAAGGAGGAAGGGAACAAGGAACAAGGAATAATGAAGGAAGAAGGGAGGAAATGTTCAATGCTCAAGAATCAACGTTCAAGGTACAAGGAAGGATGAGTGAGGAATAAGAAGTAATGAGTGAGGAGGGTTCTGTATTTTTAGAATTCCCCATTTTCACCTGATTATCAGGCAATTATACAAAGTACTTCCTTAATTATTAATGAATGTTAGCTGAGTTAGTATAGGCTCTGATATGAATGATTAGTGAATGTGGAAGGCAGGTAGAGGGCTTTATCTGTGCAGTTGGTACGGACTTACCTACAGAAGAGGTACAGAAGAGGTACAGACTAGGTACAGGAGAGGTACAAGAGACCTAGCAACCTAGAGAGGAGTAACCAGTTAGAAAGGATTAGGGACTAATGACTCAAAAAAGACTGAAACGGGGAATTACCACCTTACTATTTTACCAGCCGTATTCAAAGCTCCTACTCTTCCTACTATATATAATTATACTTTGTTAGCAATACATCACACTTCGTATATATTTGAAAAATAATCAAGAGGAATAGTTGTTGTTGCTTTTGAATCTCCCTTTTCCTAACGAGCCTGCCTTTTGTTTCAAATACCAGCTTATCCACCAGCCATTATCATGAACAAATCAATTAGGAAGATTATTCTGTTATTTGCTTTTAGTCTTACTATCCCTATTACTTGGCTAGCGGCGCAAGGCAGACCGGAGGCTATTAGAGAGATTGATTCCTTAAATAAGCAGGCAGAAACCATACTTGATAAAAAGCCTGGCGAGGCCAAACAACTTGCAACAATAGCCTTAACGCGTTCCGTTGAAGCCGGGTACGAATTGGGTGAAGCCAGCGCCCGCTCGCACCTTGGTGCTGTTCATCTTACAGAAGGCAATAATGCGAAAGCCATTGAAGCCTGCCTAGAGGCACTAAAAATATTTGACAAGAAAGAACAATATCAAAATACGACAGGTTATGCATTAACCTATATCCGATTAGCTTCTGCCTTTTACTTAGAAAAGGACTATGTGCGAGGGATCGCCTATTCGCGGACGGCTATAGCGGTTTCTCAGAAACTTCAGGACCACCAGTTATTGGCAGTATCTTATAGAGGCTTAGGTAATAACTTCAACTGGCTTCAGCAAGCAGATAGTGCACTTTATTATTATACAAAAGCAAAGGACCAATTTAAGGCCATCAACTCACTGGTAGGTCTATCTACCATAGAAAACAATATTGGCATCGTTTATTTTTATAAAGGTGATTACCTAACAGCTATCAACCACTACGCTGAAGCGTTAACCCTTACGGAAAAAAACATCGATATTTTTTCTTACAACAAAGGCCTTTATAATATAGCAGAGGGCTATTACATGCTAAAGTCTTATGCGAAGGCGATAAACTACTTAGACAGCGCAGAGACGTTTGCAAAGAAGTTTAATGCATTGGGAGACATATTGAACGCTTATGCCCTTAAGGCTAAAACCTACCAGGCCATGGGGAACCTGGATAGTTCTGCCTCCTATTATGAGAAAACCATTGGACTGAAGGATTCTCTGTACAACGATACCTACCGGAAGGAACTAGCGTCTTTGCAAACACAATCGAATGTGTATAAGACAGAGACAGAGAACAAGCTGCTGGTGCAGGATAAACACATTGCTGTCCTATACCGTAACCTGGCAATAGCAGGCATTATCGTTTTAATAGCGATACTGGCCTTCTTCTTATTAAATCAACGCATACGAATACACCGCCGGGTAAAAAACAAACTTGAGGAGGAAGTGGCATTACGCACGCAAGAGATCTTTCGCCAGAAAGAAACCATCTTTCACACCAACCTGAAGCTGAAGCTGGCACTCAATGGTGCCAAGTTCAATTCGCACTTTATTTATAATGTACTGCATTCCATACAGCAAGTCGTGCTTCAGCAAAAGCCACAAGAGGCCCATGAATATTTAAGTAAGCTATCCAGGCTTATGCAGTATGTATTGAAAAAATCGCCTTTGGATACGGTTTCGTTGGAAGAGGAAGTAGAAATGCTGACCTATTACATTCAACTGGAACAATTACGCTTAAACCATCAATTTACCTATAACATTACTGTAGATGGCAACGAGCAAACCCCAGTTCCTGCCGTATTACTTCAGCCTTATATAGAGGATGCGATTGAAAACAGAATTGCTCCAGCCACTGTAGACAATCTTCATTTAACCCTGCATATAAGCATTGCCAATGATGAGTTTTCTGTAGTAATTACGGACAATGGCCTTAAAAGAGGAAAAGAAAAACGATCCAAGCACCAAGTGCAAGGCTTTAAGACCGGCCAGGAGCGCTTGGATCTGCTAACCCACTTAACCCATAAGAATCACTCCGTAATTACAGAAGATCAAGCAGCTACCGGGGGCAATGAATCAAAAACCAAAGTAACCTTGCAAATACCATTAAACAGTGCTCCTACTGCTACTAACCCCGAATTTGATGGTGGAAATGAAGCTTAATAAAGCGGTAGCTCTTTTTACATTCATAACTAACTATTGGAGGTAAAGTAGCCCCCTGATATTATAGATAACCTTACTTTGATAACATTCTTAATACAACGCAATATATTTGAATAAGGAATCAGGGGCCTTTGTGTGAGTACTGAATTCAGTCCATTGTGGCGATTGCTTGTTAATTGACCACCTTTCATCCTGTTTCGCTTATGAGTTCGTTAAATCGAAAAGTCTGTTTACTACTTTTTCTTTTGCATACCGCTGCAACATCCTGGTTATGTGCGCAGAGCAGGCAAACAGAAGCCGAGGTTGATACATTAAATGCCTTATTCAACCAGACCTATACGGTAGACCTGAGTAAAGCAGAACAACAGGTTAGTAAAGCATTAGATCTATCCATTCAATCGGGCTATGCATGGGGAGAAGCCAATTCCCGCTCTAATTATTGTGCCTACTATCTAAAAAAAGATGACTTCACTAAAGCAATAGAATCAGGCCTAGCCGCTATAAAGATCTACGACAAAGAGGAGAAATATAAAAACACCTTTGAGTATGGCAATACTTTTATAAGACTGTCCAAGTCTTTTTACATGGTAAATGATGACAGTCGCACAAAAGCTTATTGCTACCAGGCTATTGCAATAGCAGAGCGAATCAACGATCAACACTTACTGGCCTTAGGGTATGAGCATTTAGGCAATATTTACTCCATTGCCCTGCAAGTAGACAGTGCCTTATATTATTATAACAGGGCAAAAAAAGACTTCATTAAAACCAACTACATTTCTGGGCTTGCCAACCTGGCCACCAACACAGGCGCTATGTATTCGGACAAGGGAGATCACCAGGAAGCCATTAAATACTTTAAAGAAGCGCTTACTGTTTATCAAAACAACAATCTGAATGCGGCTTTAACAACGGGCCATTACAATATGGGCTTTACCTATCATTTACTCAAATCTTACGATAAAGCCTTACAACATACAGACAGTGCGGAATATTATGCCAAGGCGTTTAAAAGAGCTAACAGCTTACTTAAAGCTTATATGCTTAAAGCACAGATCTATGGGGCTATGGGTAACGTAGATAGCAGTGGCAGCTATTATGAAAAAACCATTGCGCTTAAAGATTCCATTCAGAATGACAACTATAAAAAGGAACTAGCCAGCTTACAAACCCAATCGGACGTTTATAAAAAAGAAACCGAAAACCAGCTATTAATCAAGGACAAACGGATAGCTGTATTATATCGTAACCTGGCCATTGCAGGGATTGCTGGACTTGTCATTATTCTTGGATTCTTATTACTCAACCAACGCCTTCGTATACAGCGCCGTGTTAAAAACAGACTGGAAGAGGAAGTAGCCCTGCGAACTCAAGAGATCTTCCGA
Organism: Flavisolibacter tropicus; assembly: GCF_001644645.1. Taxonomy (NCBI): domain Bacteria; kingdom Pseudomonadati; phylum Bacteroidota; class Chitinophagia; order Chitinophagales; family Chitinophagaceae; genus Flavisolibacter; species Flavisolibacter tropicus. Next base: position 2,062,148 of record NZ_CP011390.1, read on the forward strand.
CAAAAAGAAACCATCTTCCATACTAACCTCCGTTTAAAACTGGCACTTAATGGCGCCAAGTTTGACTCGCAGTTTGTATTCAATGCCCTTAACACATTACAAAAGGTGGTACTTCAGCAAAGGCCACAAGACGTACAAGAGCATTTAGCACGTCTTGCACAACTTATGCAGTATGTGTTAGAGAAATCGCCATTAAACCAGGTAACATTAGCTGAAGCAATAAAAATGCTAGAGTATTTTCTAGAATTAGAACAACTACGATTAGATAACCGGTTTACGTATAACATAAACATACAAGCGGATACACAACTTCCTATCCCCGCCTTATTAATACAGCCCTATGTAGAAGATGTTATCATAAACAGTATAGAACCATCGCAAGAAAATGGCCTCTATTTAAATATAAAACTAGCGATTGCGGGAGATACGCTGACCATTACTATTGAAGACAATGGCGTAAAAAGAGGAAAAGACAAATCGCTTAAGCAGCATATGCAAGGCTTTAAAGTGGGCCAAGAGCGACTAGACCTTCTTACCCAATTGACACATAAGAACCATTTGGTTATTATAGAAGACCTGCCAGCAGGCGCAGGAAGCCACACCGGCACCAAAGTGACATTACAAATACCAATGGAAAATCAGCCTATTGAAGCAAAGCTGGAATTAAAAGACGAAGAAGAAGTTTAAGATAAAATTATCCAGTATGCCAACTAGCCGCTTTACAGACCCGATGCTCAGGCCAAATATCAACTTGCTACTACTACTAGCCAATTGTAAAAAGCCTCCACGACTTATCTTTGAAGATCAACCGCTTTAATTACAATTTACCTGTAACAACACCCTGAACCAAACACGGCTCTGCTCCTTTTATTGAACACGATCACCAATGTACAAACATGAAGAACCTAACGCGAAAAGCGACCATACTATTACTGCTTGTTTTCACCACATTCTCAACCCTTGTAATTGCTCAAAGCCAGCAGCAGGTGCAAGCACGGGTAGACTCATTGAATAAAAAATTTAAAGAGACCTACTATAGCGACCCGGCATTAGCCACCAAACTTTTAAATGAGGCAATGGAACTTTCCATTAAAAATGGATATACGTTTGGCGAAGCATGCGCCCACTCAAACCTTGGTACAAACTATTTCAAAGAAGGCAACAATACCAAAGCCATTGAGGAATGTATTACAGCCTTAAGCTTGTTTGATAAAGATGAAGCGTATAAGAACACTGCTGATTATGGGATGGTGTTTGTAAGACTAGCCGCTGCGCTGAATGTAGAAAATGACTCTAAACGCAGTAAGGCCTATTCACAAAAAGCGGTTGCTATTGCCAACAAACTCAATGACCGTGAGTTTTTAGCGATAGCTCAGGAAACGCTCGGCAACAGTTATTACTCAGGTGGGCAATCCGATAGTGCATTGCATTATTTTACGATCGCCAAGACCAATTTTACAGAGACAGGTTCTTTTTCTAAGATCGCTAACCTGGAAAACAATATTGGTCTCATCTATGCAGATAAAGGTGACTACAAACAAACCCTGGCTCATTTTGAAAGAGCATTAAGCATTTACCGAGAGCATAACAGACATATTTCTTATGTAACGGCCTTTAACAACATCGCTGAAATTCACTACAGACTAAAAGCTTACAATAAAGCATTGGATGCGGCAGACAGTGCCACGTATTATGCCAAGAAATATAATACGCAGGGCTCCTTTATAGACCTTTACAATCTGAAAGCACAGATCTATGGAGCGATGGGCAATGTAGATAGCAGTGCTGTCTACTTTGAAAAGACCATTGCACAGAAAGACTCTCTTTACAATGACACGTATAAAAAAGAGCTAGCCTCTTTACAAACGCAATCGGATGTATACAAGACTGAAACAGAAAACAAACTACTAACGAAAGATAAACGCATTGCTGTATTGTACCGCAACCTAGCCATAGCCGGCATTGTTGTATTAGCCGTTATACTGGCCTTCCTTTTATTAAATCAGCGCTTGCGCATACAACGCCGCGTGAAGCATCAATTAGAAGAAGAAGTAGCCTTGCGTACGCAAGAGATCTTTCGACAAAAAGAAACTATTTTCCAAACCAACCTGCGCTTAAAGCTTGCTCTTAACGGCGCGAAGTTTGACTCTCACTTTGCCGTACATACGCTAAACACGATTCAACAAGTGATACTTCAGCAAAAGTCAGATGCTGCTCAACATCATTTGGCCAAGCTCTCTCACCTGATGCAGTATGTATTAGAGAAATCGCCACTGGAGCGTGTACCCCTGCATGAAGAGTTGCAAATGATAGAACATTACATTCAACTGGAGCAGTTACGCCAGCAACATCATTTCAGCTACGGTATAACGATAAAGGCCAATGAACAAACTATGATTCCAGCATTACTCTTACAGCCCTATGTAGAAAATGCTATAAGGCATAGGCTAGCTTCCAGTACAAAGGAAGACTTGCATCTACACCTGCAAGTAGAAACTGATGGCAACGACCTTACCGTAAGCATTACTGATAACGGCAGTAAGCGAATGAATGGAAAAGAGACCAAAAAACAATTTGAAGAAAATGCCATAGGACAAGAACGACTGGACCTGCTGACGCATTTAACCCATAAGAATCATTTAGTAACAATAGATGATCTTACAACAAATGATGGCAGTAGCGCCGGCACCAAAATAGTACTACATATTCCCATGCAAGCAAATTCCATTTCGCCTGATCTAACGCAAGGGGATCAGCCAATTGAATACGCTTAGCATTTATTGAGAAGATACAAGCGTTAGTGTAAGCAGCCTTGTTTCCATTCCAGGAATGCATCACCTAAACGGAGGCCTATATGACTCTTTACTAGCTAGTACAGACGCAGAAATAGAAAACTGGCACAAAGACTATATTTGACATAGAAATCAGACATGAAGGCTTTCGAGAAGAATCACCTGATTTAAATCAAATTAAGTGCATAGTACATTACCGGGTACTTTATTATAGATGTTTATGAGAATCCAAATCAGAAAAACCGCATTACTGCTGTTTTTATTTTACTTTATTGGACAGGGCTTGAATGCCCAGGTTAAGGAGCCGGAACAAGCACAGGTAGACTCATTAAACACCTTATTTGTAAAGGTGGAAGAAAAGGATCTCTACAAAGCCGAAGCGCTGGCTAATGATGCATTAAAAATTGCCGAAGAAGCCGACTATACAAAAGGGATTGCAGATGCCAAATCAAATTTGGGAACTGTATCTGTGCGTCAAGGTAATTTTAAGCAAGCCATTGACCACTATTTTTTTGCGTTAAAACTCTATGATCAATTAGGTATTCTACCCAAGGCAAAAGACTATGTAGCTGTTATAGTAAGGCTGGCTGGGGCTTTTTGCCTGGAAGAAGACTTTGACCGTGCATTGACCTATTCTCAAAAAGCTATATTACTATCAGAAAAGAATAACTACCATGAACTTTCAGGAATAGCGTATCGCGTAAAAGGGGAAACGTTTAGAGGATTGGGCAAGCTTGATAGTTCATCGTATTATTTTGAATCGGCACTGGCCGCCTTTTCAAAGTCAAAGAACCTTACGCATATGGGGTCTGTTTATACAGACATTGGGATCAACTATTATTATGTAAAAGATTATAAACAGGCGTTTCTCTATACACAAAAAGCATTTGAATTAATCCAGCAAACGAATAACAAACCCGAATACGCTGTATTACTTCATAACATGGGTGAGTTCAGTTATTTAATGAAGTCGTACCAGCAGGCGTTATTTTACCTGGATAGTGCTCAATATTATGGCGAATATTTTCACGCATCCGGAAACTTGATGGACACCTATAAAGTAAAAGCTGAAGTGTATAAAGCATTAGGCATTACTGATTCTGTAGCCCATTATTATGAAAAGACATTGCAGGTAAAAGACTCCTTGTACAATGACACGTATAAAAAAGAGCTGGCTACGTTGCAAACTCAGTCTGACGTTTACAAGAAGGAAACCGAGAACAAACTTCTGTCAAAAGACAAGCGTATTGCCGAGCTCTACCGCAACCTAGCGATTGCAGGGATCATTGGGTTGATCATTGTATTAGGCTTTCTTTTGTTAACTCAACGCTTGCGCATACACCGCCGGGTGAAAGACAAACTGGAAGAGGAAGTAGTATTAAGAACCAAGGAAATTTTCAGGCAGAAGGAAACCATCTTTCATACGAACCTGAGATTAAAACTGGCACTTAACGGTGCTAAATTTGACTCACAGTTTGTACATAATGCCCTAAGTACCATTCAACAGCTAGTATTAGAGCAGAAAACGCAAGAAGCACAGAATCACCTGGTTCAGCTTTCTCAGCTTATTCAGTACGTTTTAGAAAAATCGCCACTAGAAAGAGTGCCTTTGAAAGAAGAACTGCAGATGGTGGAAAGCTATATTCAGCTGGAACGCTTGCGCTTAAATAACTGCTTTGACTATAGCATTACATCACACGCAGCTGAACAAACGAAAATACCAGCATTATTGCTACAACCCTTTGTAGAAAATGCGATCTCAACTGCTATTGCCTCTACAGCTGATGGTCAACAGCAATTACTACTTCAAATAGAAGCGAGTAATGACACCCTAAATGTTGTAATAATCGACTCTGGTAAAAACAGGAAAAAAGAACGCCGAAACAAATACAATCCGCTAGGTAACCAACTTGGTCAGGAACGACTAGACTTACTCACTCATTTAACTCATAAAAACCATTTGGCTATAGTGGAAGATTTGGAAAGTGAAAATGGGAGCAATGGGACTAAAGTTACCTTACAAATACCCTTAAGCGGTCAGCCTATTTCTTCGGTAGAAGAATTTGTCAATGAGAATTCCTGAAGCGCTTACTAAACAAGCAAGAATATTTTATTGGCTGCTCCGTACTATGAAATAGGAATAGTAGGTAGCAGCCAATTTGTTTAAAAACACTTTCGCAGCAAAGACCGTATTAGATATCACCAAACTGTTCCCGGTATTTCAATAACGCTTGCTCTTTCTTCTTTGCTTCCAGTACAATATCTACTTCTTTGCCATAGGTATTGATTGGTTCATAGATATAATCTGCATGGGCTTCCCGTTTTGCAGAAGGCTCTTCATTCTCACGCCGGGAGCTAGAATAGTGAAACACTGGGCGGGTTTCTCCCCAGGTCTGATAAGCCATGTAAAAAGCTTCTTCTTCAGATTGTAAGCCCGGATGCAACTTATGATGGAAGTAATCAAAAACAATTGGGATACCGATGGACTCATATAAAGGATGCAGCTCGGCAACTGTATATAATCCTTGCTTATCGTCGTTCTCCACTGTAAGCCGTCTTTGCAAATTGCTGGAGAGGGACTTAAAGTTTTGAGCAAATCGTTTAAGTGTTTCACCTTTATCTCCATAGGTGCCGCCTACATGAATATTGATCTTGTTCCAATGTGAAGGTTCTAATTCCATTAGATCGAATAACTGAGAATGTACTTCCAGCTCTTTGATAGTATTGGCCAAGGTCGCATCAGAGCCTGCCAGTTTATTAAATGGACCAGGATGAGTGCTAACGCGAATAGGCAACTGACCGCATTGTTTTAAAATCCCTTGAATCTCTTTGAAGTCGGGCATATCAGCCAACTGATATTCTGAGGCCCAAGGAAATAGCTCTGATGTAATGCGAAAGACACGAATGCCTTGAGCGATATTCCACTTTAGTATATCCTGCAGTGCCTGTACATTTTGTAACGCTAATTGAGAAGCATATTGGATGCCTTTTTCTCCAAAAGTACGTTTGATCATCCCCCTGTTGGTGGTGATACCTTTTTCTGCCAGTGTCATATTGATACATGCATAACCGAGATTCATATAGTTAAGTCCCTTCTTTTCTTAATGATTTAAAAACATACAACTCCTACGATTCACATCGTTTTTTATGGGCTTGCATAAGTTGCTGGTATAGACCATCGTTCTTAGCCTCTTGCCATTTAGTATAAAATATGGCGGCGCTTTCAGCCTTTATAGGATCTACCTCCTTAGGTAGAATAGCTCTGCCATGTGCCCCACTTTGTCCTTTTTTATTGGTTGGGACAGGTCCTTCATATTTTTTGCCGGATTTATGATTAGCATATCGTCGGCTACGGGTGTAACCCATTTGTAAAAATTTACGAGCCATATCCATACCTACAAAGTCCTGCTGTTCTTTATAATCTAAAAACAATTTAAAGATCTGATTGGCTGAAGCCTGTGCTATTGCGGGTGTTTTAAACCGCCAATGTGGTAAAATTTCACTCTTGTAAGGTTCAACCAGCAGTACACCCTGCTCTCCTTTTCCCACCTGATATAATTCAGGATGCTCTCGAAAATTGATACTCTTAAAATCCAGATCATAATTAAATACAGCCATCAAACAAATCTTAACAAACCAATGTCCAATTTGTTGAAAAACCCCTGCCAATTTCATGGCCCTCGTTTAAAAGTTCCTCCTGTACATTGCCCCAGAAGCACCTTTCTTTCCCCAGTTTTTCCTAAGGTTTTGCAAAAACAACCGGAGCTACCTACTAAAAAAGAACCTAAAGCACAGGCACATCTTTTGTAAAATGAAGAGTATGAAACTTCAATTATTTTATCTCCTTACTTTTTTCAGTTTCCTGGTGTCCTGTAATACACCTGCGGGTAACGAACACAGTGAGAGTGCCCAGGAAGAAGCTAAAAAAAATGTTAGCTCACGCGACAGAAGTATCACTCCGGCTAATTCCTACTCCTCGCTGTTTATGGACAGTATAGCTGTAGAAAATTACATAGCGCAACAAAAAGCACCAGATTCTATTAGCCGCCGTATACGTAGTTTTTATAATGCCCGAAACTATCAATATGCCTGGTTTGATAATGATGGCCTAACCGAGCAAGCACGTGGCTTTTGGAGCCTTATTGACTATCATACTACTTACTCGCACGACTCGACCCTGAATAATAAGGCCTTACAAAAGAAAATGGATAACCTGATTGCAGATGAGGCGTTTCGGGTAAATGCTTCCGACAAGTCAACTCTAAATACTGAACTACAACTAACCCAACATTTTATCCGGTTTATGATGAGCGAGTATCCGGAGGGTTATGTAAAACGAAAAGAGATGGAGCGGTTTGTACCTTTTAAAAAACAAGACGCGCTACACCTAGCAGACTCCCTTATTAAAAAGAAACACAAAGACGATAAGTATTTTGAACACCTCAATGAATCGTATGGCAAACTAAAAGATCAACTAGCCAATTATTATACTTTGGCTACTAAAGGCGGCTGGCAGCCTGTGACATTGAGCGGGAAAAGTATTAAAAAAGGGACTAGCTCACCAACAATTGTACAAATCAAACAGACGCTGCATATGCTGGGCGATTTGCCAGTTATAGATACGACGCCTGTGTTTAATGACACTCTGGAAATGGCCGTTAAATCGTTCCAGGAACGTCATGGTTACAAACCGGATGGCGTAATTGGTGGCTCCTTTATAAAAGAATTGAATGTGCCGGTACAACAACGTATTCAACAGCTTTTGATCAATATGGACCGGATGCGATGGTTACCTAATACGCCAAAGTCAGACAATCTCATCGTAGTGAATATTCCAGAGTATATGCTGCACATGTATGAAGGCAAGCAGAAGGCATGGGATATGGTGGTTGTGGTTGGAAAATCTGGTCATAACACGATGATGTTTAATGGTGATCTGAACCAGATTGTTTTCAGTCCTTATTGGAATGTACCGCCCAGCATTGTTCAAAAAGAGGTACTGCCTGCCATGGAGCGCGATCCCAATTACCTGGCCAGTCAAAACATGGAAATTATTGGTGATGATGGCGGCATTCCGAGCATCCGCCAATTGCCAGGAACCGGCAATGCCTTAGGAAAGGTCAAGTTCCTGTTCCCCAACAGCTTCAACATTTACTTCCACGATACGCCATCTAAAAGCCTCTTTGAAAGAGACCAACGGGCCTTTAGTCATGGCTGTATACGCCTGAGCGATCCGTTTAAAATGGCGCAATACTTATTACGTAATGAGCCAGAATGGACACCTGAAAGAATTCAGGAAGCAATGGATGCAGGTGTTGAGAAGTATGTAAAACTGAAGCATCCGGTTCCAGTTATTATCACGTATTATACGGCCTGGGTAGATGATGCTGGTAGACTAAACTTCCGGAATGACATTTACAAACACGATGAGATGCTAGCCAAGAAAATGTTTACGCAAACTGCTTTTGCTAACAATGAAGCAGTAGCCAAGAAATAAGCTTTTCCGTATTTATTATAAAAATAGCCTGTCATGTTACAATATGGCAGGCACTTTTTTTAAACAGCCCTTCCTTTGTTATCGGTAAATGTTACCACATCATATTAAGCCCTTGTTCCTATTGATCTAGAGCAATAAACGAACTTGTCATGATTTTTCTATTTTAATGTAGGTTTGCTACATGACTGGCTTTCGACTGATAGAAGTGACCACGCCACAACTTGCAAACGACTTTCTGCAAGCCAATGTGCAGATCAATAAAAATAACCCTAACTACATCCGCCCTTTGGACAAGGATATCAATGATGTATTTGATAAAGAAAAAAATAAAGCATTTCGTTTTGGTACAGTTATCCGCTGGGTGCTGAAAAATGAAAAGGACGAGTTAATTGGTCGAATTGCGGCCTTTACCAATAAAAAATACAGAAACAAAGGAGATGATGGACCTGTGGGCGGTGTAGGCTTCTTTGATTGTATCAACAACCAGAATGCCGCTGACATGCTGTTTGACGTAGCCAAGCATTGGTTGTTGAAGCATGGCGTGGAAGCCATGGATGGTCCAATCAATTTTGGAGAACGTGACCGCTGGTGGGGCCTAGTAGTAAAAGGCTTTCAGTCGCCGCTTTATTGCATGAACTACAACCTGCCTTATTACCAGGAGTTGTTTGAAACGTATGGCTTTCAGCCTTTTTTCAACCAGATCTGCTTTGGGAAAAGTCCCAAACAAAAACTTAACGACAAGTTACTCGAACGTCATGCTCATTTTGAAAAAGATCCTGCCTACTCGGTTCGCAATTTGAAGAAAGGCCAGCTAGAGAAATATGCAGGTGATTTCGCCACCGTGTACAATGCTGCATGGGCAGGTCATGGTGGACTAAAAGAAATGAAGAAAGAGCAGGTGATACAAATGTTCAAAAAGATGAAACCCATTATGGATGAACGCATCTTATGGTTTGCCTATGAGAACGAAAAACCCATTGGCATCTTCATCAACCTTCCCGACTTGAACCAATGGTTTAAATACCTCAACGGCCAATTCGGCTTGCTGGATAAACTCAAATTCTTGTGGGTAAAGAAAACTAAACCTTGCACCAAGTTTACCGGATTGGTCTTTGGCATAATACCTGAGTTTCAAGGAAAAGGGATTGACGCCTTTATCATTGGGGAAGCCTATAAAACAGTTGTTAAGTTGGACTACACTGAATATGAAATGCAGTGGATTGGAGACTTTAACCCCAAGATGATCAACGTAGCCCTAGGCATGGGGAATGTGCATGAAAGCCGAAAGCTAACCACCTACCGTTATTTATTTGACAGAACCAAAGAATTTAAACGGCACCCCATATTAGCCTAAAACAATACTCTTTTAAACCACTGCCACAAGCAGTGGTTTTTTTTATGTTCTATACTACCCTAGATATTTCTTGCGGGCAGTTGCCTGTGACTCAGGTCTCCTACTTTCTCCTTTAAACAACTATCGACAGAGAGTCCCTTTTCACATTTCACGTTTCACGTTTGACGATTGATGCTTTAACTTTTAATCTACTTAACTTTAAAACCAAACACACTACTATGAAACGAGTACTAACGGTGTGGCTTGCGGCCTTATCGCTGCACACGTTTGCTCAGCAAACGCAAAAGCCACCTCTTCATGGAAAAAACTGGATGGCTATAACAGGTAAACCACTGGCTGCAACAGCAGGCTCTATGATTTTTCAAAAAGGGGGAAATGCTGTTGATGCTGCCTGCGCTATGCTTGCTTCTACCTGCACCATGTGGGATGTATTGAGTTGGGGAGGCGAAACACAGGCTTTAATATATAACCCAAAAACAAAAAAGGTAATAGCCATAAATGCAATGGGTGTAGCTCCTACAGGTGCCACACCGGAGTTCTTTAAAAGCAAGGGCTATAACTTTCCGCCAGAATATGGTCCACTAGCAGCCACTACGCCGGGCACTGTGGGCGGCTTACTCTATATGCTATCTAATTATGGCACTATGAGCCTGGAACAAGTACTGGCACCTGCCATGCAATTAGCGGCAGGCTATCCCATGGAAGCGCAAACGGCCAATAGCATTGAGCGCAATAAGGAGCGCATTAAACAATGGCCTTATAGTAAAAAAGTGTTCCTGACCCATGCCGGCGAGAAGCGTGAAGCACCAGAAGCCGGGGAGATCTTCGTACAAAAAGACCTGTTGCAAACGCTGACCAAAATGATAGAAACCGAACGGGCAGCCCTTAAAAAAGGGAAGAGTCGCAAAGAGGCGATCATGGCTGCTTATGATCGTTTTTACAAAGGGGATATTGCCCAAGAGTTTGTGCGCGGCTGCCAAGAGCAAGGCGGTTTGATCACCATTCAAGACCTGGCTAATTGGAAGCCAATTGAAGAAGAACCGCTTAAAACAAACTATAAAGGCATAGATGTATATAAGCTACAGCAATGGACCCAAGGTCCATCTCTATTACAAGCATTAAACATCCTGGAGAACTTTGATCTGAAAAGCATGGGCTATAACAGTACAAAGTATATTCATACTGTGTATCAGGCTATGAGTCTTTCCTTTGCGGATCGTGATTTCTATTATGGAGATCCTTATTTCTCTCCACAAGAACCCATCAAAGGGTTGTTGAGTAAGGAATATGCAAAACAACGGGCAGCTCTTATTCAATACGACAAGAACAATCCAAACATTGGTCCTGGTGACCCTTATCCATTTGAGGGTAAAACCAATCCTTACCTGAATTTATTAAAGAGCAGAGGTTATGAGTTAGATACCACTAAGCGCAACTTCGCCCCTACACATGATGTACGCAACAGCTTATCGATGGCTGACTACCAGGAGCGATTATGGTTGGGAACTACCAGCGTTGAAGCGGCAGATAAAGATGGTTGGGTAGTATCTATTACTCCAAGCGGCGGTTGGATACCGGCTACTATTGCTGGCAACACAGGTGTAGGCATGAGCCAACGTATGCAAAGCTTTGTGCTGGATTCCGCACTCAATCCGTTTAACGTTGTAGCTCCCGGTAAGCGCCCCCGTGTAACGTTAACTCCTTCTATGGCCTTAAAAGACGGCAAACCTTATTTATCGTTTGCGGTACAGGGCGGCGACACGCAAGATCAAAACCTACTGCAGTTCTTCCTGAATATGGTGGAGTTTGGCATGACCGTACAGCAAGCTACTGAGGCGGCTAACATTAATACCAATCAATTGTGGTTATCGCTAGGCGGCTCTAAAACAGACGACCGCAAACCCAAACCCGGGCAGATATTATTGCACGATAGCACACCAGAGGCTGTACGTAATGATTTGAAAAAGATGGGTTATACCCTAAGCTTTGATGATCGGACCTCAGGCCCGATCAATGCCATTTTCTTTGACTGGAAACATGGTTCTTTTTGGGGAGGCTCCAGTAATCATGGAGAGGATTATGGAATAGCATGGTAAGCCCCGCACGCCCCGGTTCCTAAAGAGGAGGCCTGCGCGGCAGAAGCCAGCCCATCGTGAAACGGGAAACGTCAAACGTGAAATAATTCTAAGATCAAACATCCTTTATAAAAGAAAAGCACTCCAAGTTAGGAGTGCTTTTCTTTTGGTGTAAACCCAAATGCTTCACACTATATAATCCCATTAATTCTTTCATCAACCAGCCTTCCTCTTCTACTACTCCGCTGTCCCTTAATAGCTCCCCCTCTATTCCTTCACTATTACTCCTCTACTACTTCATGGTTACTCCGTATCAGAGCCTACCTAACTCCGTATGAAAGCCTACCTAACTCCGTATCAACTCCCTACCTTACCCGTTAGCCCTACCACCTCCGTACCCTGGCTCGTATCCTGCCATCCGATACCGCTATAAGCCCTAATAAATAGTAAAGAAAAGCGTAATAAGAAGGATGAAATGTCCTCAACTGAAGGCTCTAAAGATACAAAAAGCAGCCCAGCAATTTACCTGCTTCCTTTCTCTAATCATCAATAATTAATATTGGTTATTGATCGTTGAGCATTGAACATTTCCTCCGCTTCTTCCTTCATCATTCCTTGTTCCTTGTTCATTATTCTCCTTGTCTCCATCGCCTCTCTAAACTCTTAGTTCTTTCCACTCAACGCGTTTATTCAAAATGGCATACTTGATGGCTCGCTGTTTGGGAGACAATGTAGAAGTAGCTGTTTTTACTTCAATGAAGTGAATGGAAATGTTTTCTGGTGTTGTTTCCATGCCATCAAATACAATCAGGTCTATGGGACTGCCAATAAAGCGGGCTTCTTTAGGGTTGTAAGGAAAAACACCACTGAAATATGGCACCATATGTTCGGTGACTTTACCGATGGTAACCGCCTGGCTTTTCTTGATGGCATCCTGGCGGATGACCATTTCATATTCCATCTTCCACTGCTCAAAATAGGCTTCGGCTACTACCTTTTGCTCGCTATGAATGCGATCCTGCTCGGTTTGCAATAAAGTGGTTTTGTATTCCTCAAACTTTTGGGCTGCCAATTGGTGCACTTGCAGTTCTAAGTCGATCAGGGTGTTTTTGTGCTGCGCCAGCGTTAACTCCACATCCCGCTTTTGCCGGTACTGTATAAAAAGCAGCATTAAGATCACTGCTATTAAAATAACGATTACACCCACTAAAATGCCCATCCCAATCATAACCTTAAAGTTCCAACAAGAAAGCGGATTACCGTAATTTTGCTAATATATTTAGGATTCTTTTTTCAAAGAAGAGTGCTATTTTGGCGTAAAGGAGAATGCCTCAATGTTAATTATTCAGCATTGGGGAAAACCTTGAAAAATCCTTTTATCTGTGATAAAAATCTGCGATACCTTAGCAGGCTAGTTACACCATGGAAAAATTCATTGTTTCAGCCAGAAAATACCGTCCCCAGACCTTTGATACAGTTGTAGGACAGGAGCATATTACCACCACTTTAAAGAATGCGATCAAGACAGGTCATTTGGCTCACGCCTTCCTGTTTTGCGGTCCCAGAGGGGTGGGTAAAACCACTTGCGCCCGTATTCTGGCTAAAACCATTAACTGTGAGAATTCTTCTCCTGACGGTGAGGCATGTAATGAATGTCATTCCTGTAAGTCGTTCAACGAAGGCACTTCCATGAACATCCATGAATTGGATGCCGCCTCCAACAATTCTGTAGATGATATTCGCGCCCTGGTAGATCAGGTACGCTTTGCACCACAAGCGGGTAAATACAAAGTATATATCATAGATGAGGTACACATGTTGTCCTCCTCGGCTTTCAACGCTTTCCTGAAAACCTTGGAAGAACCACCTTCTTATGCTAAGTTCATCCTGGCTACCACTGAAAAGCACAAGATCTTACCAACCATCCTTAGCCGTTGTCAGATCTTTGACTTCAAACGTATAACCCTGCAGGATACAGTTGACCACCTGGCTGGAATTGCTAATAAGGAAGGTATTAAGGCTGATGAAGCGGCCCTGCAACTGATCTCTCAAAAGAGTGAGGGTTGTATGCGCGATGCCTTGAGTATCCTTGATAAGATCGTTTCTTTCACCAGTGGTGAAGTAAACTACGAGAATACCATTGAGCACCTCAATATACTGGACGCCGATTATTACTTTAAGCTCATGGACTGCATGATCAACCAGGATCTGGCAGGCGCTATGCTGCTTTTTGACGATATTAATAAGAAAGGTTTTGAAGGTGATATGGTGCTGAACGGCTTCGCCGAATTTATACGCAACTTGCTGATTTCAAAAGATGAGCGTGTAGCCGTATTACTGGAAGTAGTAGACAGCTTTAAGAAACGCTATATTGAAACTGCTAAACGAACTGAAGCCGGCTTCCTGGTAAGCGCCTTAAATATCTTAAATGAAGCAGAGATCGGTTTCCGTGCTGCCCGCAATAAGCGCCTGCATGTAGAACTGGCTCTCATTAAATTATGTTATCTAGGCCAGGCGTTACAACTAACAGCAACTGATAGTGGTGTTGAGGCCTCAAAAGTAGCCGGTAAACCCAGAACGCTTGCGTTTAAAAGCATTGCACCAATTGCTGTTAAGCCAGCAACCAGCCAACAAATAACAACTACCCCTCCTCCCACCCCAAAAACAGAAGCTAAGGCGGTTGTAGAATCGGCGCCTAAGTTGGTAATAGAGGAGCCCAAAGCCCCTAAACCAACAGCGCCACCTGCACCTAAACCGGCAGTAGCTACAGCACCACCTCCTCAAAAAGCGAATGGTAAGATCTCTTCGCTAGATGCCATTCGTCAGCAGATCAGCGCTGCTAATGCTAATAAGGTGATAGAAGATAACCCGTTAGAAATTGAAAGTCTGAAGGAAGGATGGGCTAAGTTCATTCAAGTGCTGAAAGACACAAAAAACTCGGCATGGCAAAGTTTTGCATTGGCTGAATTGATCATTAAAGACTTCAAAACCTTTGAGGCCACAGCCAGTAACAATATCAACCAACGTTTCCTGGAATTTGAGCGCGGTAATGCCTGTGAGTTTTTACAGAAAGAACTATGCAATCGTCAGTTGCAGTTCAATATTGTATTGGTAGAAGCCCCAAAGGATGAAGTACCTATGGATCTACCGCTTACAGCCAAAGAACAATACCTGCGCTTGATTGAACAGTTCCCACTCGTGCTTGAGCTAAGAGACCGCCTTCGCCTGGAATTGGACTATTAGTCTTAACCGGGATTTGGGGAGATTAGTGGATTAAGTAGAAAACAAAGATCTTAGAAGCCCTTGCTAGTCAAGGGCTTTTTTATTGTTTATTGCCCAGAAAACTTTTAATCAGGCATCTTGTTATCCCCACAAGCAACCACCACTATCCTCTTTCAACAAATAACTTTCTAACCTGTTTTATGCTATCAGCAAGCATCTCACACTCATCAACAGCCCACAACTTTTCATAAATCTCAAGAGCTCGCAACCTTCTGCACGGTGTTTCCTTCTTTTGCGTTAATTTCACGCCGCATTTATATAAAAATAAGAACATGGCTGAAGTGATATTGATGCCGCGCCTGAGTGATACAATGACCGAAGGCGTCATCGCGGCTTGGCATAAGAAAGTAGGTGATAGTGTAAAGAAAGGTGACCTACTGGCTGAAATTGAGACCGACAAAGCTACCATGGAGCTGGAAAGCTACAAAGATGGTACGCTCTTACATACAGGCGCAGACAAGGGAGGCAAACTGCAGGTTAATGACCTGCTGGCCATCATAGGCAATCCTGGTGAAGACATTTCTCAGTACCTTTCTGGCGGTGGCCAACAGGCTCCTCAGCAGCAAACTGAACAGGCACCAGCTCAACCTCAGGCCAGCCAGCCTGCACCAGCCCCTCAGCCATCAGCAGCTCCTTCTATGGATCTAAGCAAAATGGAAGAGGTAGTGTTGATGCCTCGCTTAAGCGATACCATGACAGAAGGCGTAATTGCTAACTGGCATAAAAAAGTAGGCGATACTGTGAAAAAAGGCGACTTACTAGCCGACATCGAAACCGATAAGGCTACGATGGAGCTGGAAAGCTATAAAGATGGTAAACTGCTTTACCAAGGAGCTAAACCAGGTGAGAAGATAGCCGTAAATGATCTACTTGCCATTATTGGTGATGAAAGTAAGGTAGATGTTCAATCTATTGTAAATGCTGCTAAAGGTGGTGGTCAGCCACAACCACAGGCACAAGCCCCTCAACAAGCTCAAGCTCAGCCTCAAGCGGCCGCTCCTCAGCAGGCTGCTGCAGCGCCTCAACCAGTGGCTTCTGGTGATGGCCGTGTAAAAGCGTCTCCTTTAGCTAAGAAACTAGCACAAGAAAAAGGTATTGATCTGTCTACTGTACAAGGTTCTGGCGACAACGGCCGTATTACAAAAGCAGATATCGACAACTATAAACCACAAGCAGCGGCTCCTACAGCTGCAGCGCCTTCAGCACAACCGGCTCTTCAGCCAATTGTATCTGGACAGGAAGGCTTCTCTGACACTAACGTTTCGCAAATGCGTAAGGTTATTGCTAAGCGCCTTGGTGAAAGCAAGTTTAGTGCTCCACACTTCTACCTGACTATGGAGATCAACATGGATAACGCCATGGAAGCCCGTACACAGATGAATGAAGTAAGTGCAGTGAAGATCTCCTTTAATGATATGGTTGTTAAAGCTTCAGCCATGGCTTTACGCAAACATCCTGCTGTTAATTCTTCCTGGATGGGCGACTTTATCCGTCAATATCAACACATCCACGTTGGAGTAGCAGTTGCTATTGAAGATGGCTTGATCGTACCGGTTGTACGTTTTGCTGATCAAAAATCATTAAGCCAGATTGCAGCTGAAACTAAAGAGCTGGCAGGTAAGGCTAAGAATAAAAAATTACAACCAAACGAATTCACAGGTAACACATTCACCATTTCAAACTTGGGAATGATGGACATTGATGAATTTACAGCTATTATCAACCCACCAGACAGCGCTATTATGGCTGTAGGTCGTATTAAAGAAGTAGTAGTACGCAAAGGTGATGGGTTTGGCGTAAGTAATGTGATGAAAGTAACCTTAAGCTGCGACCACCGTAGTGTAGATGGCGCTGTAGGAGCTTCGTTCTTGCAGACCTTCAAGAAGTACATGGAGAATCCAGTAACGATGCTGGTGTAATAGAACTAGGATTATTTGATTAAATAGATTTATAGGAAATGAAAAGCCTCTGAGTGATCAGAGGCTTTTTTAATGAGTCATGTTTATGAACTATAGTTCAGAGATCTTTCCGTCAAACAGAAGATTGGTATTGGGATCTAAAATAACTTTTGCCGGCATATCTTTTACTGGAACCTGAAAAGATTCGGCGGCTTTAGATATATTGACACGCTGCACTTCTTTACTTCCGTCTTTATATACGATACCAATTTCAAGCGGTAATTGATACAGTACTTTGCTTTGCTGTAATACATTAAGCTCAATAGCCTTATTAGGCTGTTGTCGCCACCTTACATCCAGTTTAGGAACACCTGGTTGATATAACCACTGACGGAAGAAGGTGTCTAGCTTAGCTCCTGTTGTTTCTTCTACCACCCGTTGAAAGTCGCGGGTATCAGCATTACTTCCTTTATACTGATTATAATACGCTTTTATACTCTTTCTGAAACCTTCATCACCAATAGTCCGGCGCAGCATATGCAGCACCCAGCTTCCCTTCTGATAGCTATTAGCATTCAATAGATCCATATAATCCGTAGTTGAATCTACTACAGGATGGTTAAAGGTGCGTACAAACTGGATCACTTGTCTCCTATCATCTTGTAAGCGCTTTTGAAAGCTATCCTCACCATATTTCTGCTCCATGTAAAGACTAGTAAAGTAGGTAGCAAAGCCTTCGCTTAACCACAAATGAGTAAAGCTTTTTTCTGTAGCTGTATTTCCAAACCACTGATGCGCAATTTCGTGAGCCAACAAAGCTTCTGAGCTACGGTTGCCTGTCACGGTGTTCTCGGCATAGAAAATAGTATTGGCGTTTTCCATACCACCAAAGATGGTCTTGGATTGTACATTGGCTAGCTTCTTATATGGGTAGGGAGCTACATATTTCTCCATGTAGCCCAATATATCATCGGCCAAGGCGTAATCATAAGCTCCCTTTGCACTATCCTGCGGATATACCCAAGCCGTAACAGGAACACGGTAACCACTATCTACACGTGTTACAGCAAATCTAGCGGCACCGATCACCATAACCTTGGTAGAAATCGGCGTATCTTCTTTCCAATAGGTTCTTTTGCGATTAGCGTCTATGGCTTTTTCTTCTACCAACAACCCATTGCTAATTACTTTGTATTGAGATGGAGCAGTTACAACAAATTCTACAGAAGCTTTATCAGCAGGGTTGTCGTTACAAGGAATCCAATTATGTGCGCGGTTGGGCCAGTTATCAGCAAAGAAAGTACGATCGCCATATTGGTTACGTGAGATGATCAAGCCATCTTTAGGCTTGCCCATATAATCAATTTCAAAGGTGCGTTCCTCTCCCTTTTTAGCTGGCTTTGTTAGCTGAAACAACAACACATTATCCTTGTGAGAAGAAACCAGTCGCTGCCGCTGCTCTAAAACCTGGTAGGCGGTCATTCCATCTTCATCCTCTTGGGATACCAGATCAAGTCTCACTTCAGAAGCATCGGATAAAAACTTTATGGTAACAAGTGCCTTTCCAACAATACCATCTGACTGATCGTTCAACTCAATCTCAAAACGATAATGTTGCACATCAATTTGTGCCTGTCCAATAAGAGTACATAGAAATAAGAATACGCTGAATCCTGCTTTCATCTGTTTTCATTGAAGCATAAAGATCAAGGAAATCCTTAAATAATCTTGTTAATCTATGGTCATAGTTTTTCCAGCATTTCCACCACTCTTTCCCGCTTTAGTATCACATAACCAATACGGTCATTGCTAATACCTTCCTTTAATTGGTAGCTGAATGCGAGCTGATCATCAGTAACTGTTGTTTCAAAATATTTAAAGGCGATGTTTGGGAATTGTTTCAATTCATCGCCTATCTCATACAAGTGTGTGGAAAGAATAAAAAGTGAGTTTTTTATTTTTATTAGTCCCTTTATTACGGCAAGTGAGCACTTCATCGCATCTTGTACATTAGTGCCCTTAAACAGTTCATCTATCAACACCAACCACTTTCTACCATTATTAATTTTGTCTATTGTGTTTTTGATGCGCTGTACTTCGTTAAAGAAATAGCTTTCTCCTTTTGAAATATTATCGGCCACATTGATGTTGGTAAGCATGCCATCAAAAACCGTTAATTCCATATTACGCGCAGGCACTCCCATGCCTATATGAGCTAAGAATACGGCGGCACCAACCGACTTGATCAGCGTACTCTTCCCAGCCATATTGGCCCCGTAAGAAAAATAAAGTTTTGAGAGGGGTCCATGACCAGGTCATAAGCAACCGGGTGTTGTAACAGTATATGGTAAAATCCTTCTGCTTTTATGAACGGCTGATCCTGTTCTTTAAAAGTGGGAAATTGCAGGTTGTAGGTTTTAATAGCAATGGCCATAGAATACCATGCTTCCAATCGCCCAAAAACATCAATCATTTCCTGAGTCAACAAACGGTACTTTACCCGTAAATAATAGGCGTAATAGATGTTTTCATTAACTGTAAAAGTCTTTGCTGGATCGCGGTAGGCCAAACGCATTAGCGGTTCTTCCTTTAAAGCTCCCAACATCCTATCTAAATAGAAATGAAGATTGGCAGGCAGATCCACTCCATTAAACAAGTTCACCAGTTTGTAAAGCCCTCTATAGAAGTCGGCAAAATGGGAAACAGAGTATTTCACCATGGAGTAATCTGCACTATGAAGCACTTTATAGCTAAAGCTATTAAAGCTATTAGCGTTTTCAGGTACAGGATCCAGGTTATAATCAAAAAACTTTTCCATTACAATGATGGTCCCGTTGGTGATTTCCAACGGCCAGTCATTAATATGCTCCAGGAAAGTTTTTAAAATACTCTGTATACCATGTATACGCTTTAAATCGCTATGGGGTTCCATAAAGAACCGTCGCAACCATTCTTTACCACCAATGGTTTTAGTAAAGTTGAGCTTATTGAAGATGGAATACTCCTCTTCCGGGTGAAAAATGGAAATATCGTTAAAGGTGATTTTGTCTATTTGCATAAAGGAAGCCCCTCCTAGCCTCCCCGAAGGGGAGGTAGTCCACTCACAGCCCAGACAGCAATAAGTGAACTACAATTGTTATTTGATTTAATAAAATCGTTATAGATATATTTAATTATAACAGGGTTACTTTTCCTTCACTTAACCAAGCGACATCATAAAACCTAATTTAAGAAATATTGAAGGCTTCGCCTAAGTTCCCCCTTCAGGGGGACAGGGGGCCCTACCTATTAAATTGTAACCTCTGCCCTTTAATAGATTCATTCCACACCCCATTTCCATAAACCAGGTTGCCATTTACAAAGGTATGTGTCACTTTTGCCGGGAATGTTTGTCCCTCAAATGGGCTCCAGCCGCATTTTGATAAGATATTTTCTTTTGTTACTGTGGTATTATCATTTAGGTCTACAATTACCAGATCGGCATAGTATCCTTCCCGTATGTAGCCTCGTTCAGCTATCTGGAAACATTCGGCCACCGCATGGCTCATTTTTTCTGCAATCTTTTCCAGACTTATGCGACCTTCTTTGTAATGCTTTAGCATCAACAATAGGGAATGTTGCACAAGAGGGATACCTGCATGGGCTTTTTCATACGGCTCGTTCTTTTCTTCCCAGGTGTGAGGTGCATGATCGGTAGCAATAATATCCAGTCGGTCATCAAGCAATGCTTTCCAGAGTGCTTCTTTGTTATGAGCCGCTTTAATAGCTGGGTTACACTTAATCAGGTTACCGTATTGCGGATAGTCATCAGCCGTGAAGTGCAAGTGGTGTACACATACTTCAGCGGTAATCCGCTTTTGGCCAAGGGGCATCATATTGGTAAACAATTGGAGCTCCCGCTCGGTACTAATATGCAAAATATGAAGACGCGTATTATGTTTCATAGCCAACTGCACCGCCTTAAAGGAAGACTCAAAACAGGCTTCCTCGTCGCGTATAATTGGATGGTCAGATGGCTCTAATACAGGCTTTTGTTCTTTGAGACGTCTTAAATTTTCCTTGATTATCGATTCTTCTTCACAGTGGGTGGCAATCAGCACTTCAGCTTCTGAAAAGATGCGTCCCATGGTCAGGTAATTATCTACCAACAAACCTCCGGTAGATGAGCCCATAAAGATTTTAATACCGCATACTTCTTTTTTCTTATCGTTGGTACGTAGTACTTCTTCCAAATTATCATTGGACGTACCCATAAAAAAGGAATAGTTAGCCAATGAGTTTTGCGCGCCAATGGCATATTTCTGTTCTAGCAACTCCTGTGTAAAAACCGGAGGGTTAGTGTTTGGCATTTCCATAAACGAAGTAACCCCGCCAGCTACTGCCGCTTTTGCCTCTGTGTAAATGGTAGCCTTATGCGTTAATCCTGGTTCTCTGAAATGTACCTGGTCATCAATTACACCAGGCAGCAAATATTTCCCTTCGCCATTAATCTCTTCCGCCGCTTCTTTTACTTCAAGGCGTGGTGCCAGTCTTTCAATTCTGCCATTAGCTATTAAAACATCCAGAACTTCTATCTTTCCTTCATTGACTACTTGTATATTGCGGATCAGGTATTTTTGCATATTTTTCAGTTATAATCGCCAGTGATGCAATATAAACAAACCCTGTTAAGGCTACTTCTTTTCGTTTTACCAACATCGGCTTTTTCACAAACAACCTATCTTCCTTTAGGATCCAGAGAAAATATTCTATTAGAACGTTTAGAAATTAAGGCGGGTAAAGATTCCATTTTAAACTTCTCTAAGACAAAGCCTTACAGTCGCCGGCAGTTTATTACTCACCTGGCTGAAATTGACTCTGCACAGGCCCTTTCTCCTGTCGATGCCTATAATACCCGAATGGCCTTAATGAAAAATCTGGAATGGGTGCCGGGTGATCAAACAAAATATGCCAGTAAGAAACCCATCTGGAAAAACTTTTACAAAACACCAGCTACTCTATATGAGGTACATGCACCTAACTTTTTCCTGGCAGTGGATCCTGTATTTCAATACATTGTAGCAAAAGAAAGCGATAACGACCAACATTTATTTTTAAATACCAGAGGTGTTACCCTTCGTGGCCGCATAGCTGACAAGATTGGTTTTGCAGCCTATGTTACTGACAACCAGGAACGTGATCCCTTATATGTACAGGAGTTTGAAAAGGAGCGCCAGGCTGTACCAGGGGTTGGCTTTTATAAACCGTTTAAAGATCCCGGTGGCTTCGATTACTTCGATGCGCGAGGGTATATTACTTTCAACGTGGCCAAAGTAATTGACATCGCCTTTGGATATGATAAAAACTTTATTGGCAATGGCCAGCGCAGCTTGTTTCTCAGCGATTTCTCAAACAGTGCCTTGTTTTTAAAGCTTAATACCCGCATTTGGAAACTGAATTACCAAAACTTGTTCATGGAGTTACAAACCAATGAACGCCAGGGTGCCGATGTTTTAATTCCAAAGAAATACGCAGCCATGCACCATTTAGATTTAGGTGTTACCAAATGGCTGAATGTAGGTCTGTTTGAAGGAGTAATCTTTGGACGGGAGGATCATTTCGAATTTGGTTACCTGAACCCTGTCATCTTCTACCGCTCTATTGAACAGCAAAACAACAGCTTTGATAATGCCGTAGCAGGTCTGGATTTAAAAGCCAATGTGGCCAAACATTTTCAATTTTACAGCCAGTTCCTGCTAGATGAGTTTAATATGGTAGAGGCAAAGAAAGGTGAAGGCTGGTGGGGTAATAAGTGGGGCCTTCAAGTGGGCGGTAAATACATAGATGCCTTTAACATTAAAAACCTGGATTTACAGCTGGAAACCAATATCATTCGTCCATTCACATACTCACATAGAGACTCTATAGCCAATTTTACCCACTACAATCAGCCACTGGCACATCCTTTAGGCGCCAACTTGAAAGAATTGATTGGCATTGTTCGTTATCAACCTGCCCCTAAATGGTTTTTACAAGCAAAAGCCATTTATAACAAACAAGGTAAAGACACGGGCACAACGTCTTTTGGTGGCAATATCTTTTATCCCAATGTGCCTCCATACCGTAAGCAAGACTATGGCTACTTCATTGGTAATGGCATGCCTAGCAATATAGCTTTAGGTTCAATGCTTGTATCATACGAGCTACGCCCCAACTTGTTTCTTGAAGCAAATGGTCTTTATCGGAAACAAACTGCCCCACCCGATACGCATTTATTCGCACGCAGCAGCTTTACTATGTCATTGGGCGTACGCTGGAATATGCATCGTAGGGAGTTTGACTTTTAGATAAACACATCTTTTAAGTATTACTTACCATTCAAATCCAAACAATTATGAAAAGCTTCTTATTTCCGTTTTTACTGCTTTTATGTAGTTTTCAAGACCCGGGATATTCATCTTATTGTAATAACCGTTTTAGCTTCTGTATAGAGTATCCCACTGGTTTTAATAAACAACAAAAGCCAGATAACGACGATGGGATGATCTTTCTATCTGCGGATAAGAAAACAGAAGTAAGAGCTTTTGGAAGTCTTGCTACAGAACCATTTAATGAATTAAGCCAGGAATTGGAAATGGCTATTGACAATAAGAATGTCACCTACAAGACCGTAAAGAAAGACTGGTTTATCATTTCTGGAACAGACAAAAATGGAAATATCTTTTACAGAAAAACGGTGAAAAAGAAGATAAACTATATGGGAACGGGTGAAACAGAAGTATTTCAAACACTTATGATCACTTATCCTACTTCACAAAAAGACGTCTACAGCTCTTTCTGTTCAACAATTGCAAAAAGCCTCTAGCTTCACACTCTTAATAGTAACAGCGTCACTTGTTTATCCTTCTAAATGGATAGAAAACATAATCATACGCGACTGCATCCGGTCCAATACATTGGAGTATTTGAGATTTACATCGCGAGCATGGAGATCTCGTAAACCATGGCTGATCTTGATCTCTGGAGAGAATATAAAACTTTTGAAATAGAAATTAAATCCAACACCCGCTTCCACGCCATAGTCAATCTTCTCAACTTTTACCATATCCTCAGCCATCCGGGCTTTGGCATTTGAAGCTAAGTCATAATCCAATTTACCACCGCCTAACATATATACACGAAAGTTGCCAATACGATCGGAACGGAATTTTACATGCACCGGGAAGGTTACAATCACTGATTCCACTTTCTTTGTGACTTCCTGCCCCAAATCGCGGTCTTTATAGCGCAGCTTATAATAGATACTGCGATCAGTAAACATTAGTTGTGGATTGAAGCGAGCCTCAAATCGATCATTCAAACGTGCTGTTGCCAGCAATCCCAATGCAAACCCGCCAGAGTTTAATGGTTCAGCAACCATCACACTATCTTGATTTAGAAAGTGTTCATGAAGTTCAGTATGGAATCGGGAGCTGCTTCCAGATAGCGTTATACCAAAATAATAAGGCTTAACATCATGCTCTTCTAGATAAATTTCTTGTTGTGCTGATGCCTTAAATGCAAACAAGCCAAACGCAACCACCATCAATAGGGTCCGGGAAAAACGCTGAGATCGCAATAAAAACATAAGCCTCTATAAATCAATAATTAAAACCTAACAATGAAATTGACGTCTATATTGTAGAAACGCCTCCTTGTTATCCTACCATTAACGCCAGAGCGTCAATTTAATTGCCAATGTAAGGCAGATAGGTAACAAAGTTTTCTTATATCCTTTCTTTGGAAAGCTAAAAAACCTTTTCTAGATACGCAAAGAAGACACCAAAAATCAAGAGCTCTTAAAATTTACTTGCATAATTGCGCTCTTTATTACTGGGCTAGATGATTATGCAGGTTTTTTACCCATATAAATACAACAGATTCCCAAACTTAAAGGTGTAAAAGAAGTTTCTGCGAAGCCTAACTCCTTTAATATTGAAACAAAGCGTCCTCTATCAGGAAATGCTTTAGCAGATTCATTGAGGTATTGATAAGCCTTTTTATTCTGCCGAAACAGTTTTGCCATTTGAGGGGCTATAATACCCATGTATAGGTTATATAAATTACGTACGCCGGGTATGCGAGGCTGACTGAACTCTAGCACAATCAATCTAGCGCCAGGTTTCAACACCCGGTAAATTTCACCAAGACCTTTTTCCAGGTTCTGAAAATTACGTACGCCAAAGGCTACCATTACGCCATCGAATGTATTGCCATCAAACCGAATATACTCGCTATCCCCACTTAACAACTCAATTCGATCTACCAAACCTTCCTTTGTAACCTTTTGTCTTCCATAACTCAGCATATTTTCTGAGATATCGATACCGGTTACCTTTTGTACAGGCAGCATTTTGCAAGCACGAATGGCCATATCGCCTGTACCTGTAGCCACATCCAGTAAGTGTTTTGGATTGTCTTTTTTGAATCGTTTGATGGCTTTAATACGCCAACTAACATCAATACCCACACTTAAAAACCGGTTCATAAAGTCGTAGCGGGGTGCTATCTGATCAAACATCTCACTAACCTGTTGCTTCTTTTCACCTGCGCTCTCAAAAGGCTTGATATTGTCGTGTGGAAATTGATTCATGCAGGCGCAAAGTTAACCCCTCACCTCTACGACTTTACACACTATCGGTATTTATTTTTAGCTATGCCCCCTTTACTTAACCTGCAACGCTATAGTACCATTTCAGGTACATCACCTTCAACGATCAGCTTTCCAGCTGTCTTTGCTTTGATTTCTTCAACAGTTACACCCGGCGCTCTTTCTAAGAGCCTAAATCCATTAGGAGTTACATCCAATACAGCTAATTCGCTGACGATCTTTTTCACACAACCAACCCCTGTCAATGGCAATGAACATTGAGGTAGCAATTTTGACTCACCCTTAGGGTTAGTATGCATCATAGCTACTATGATATTTCGAGCCGAAGCCACCAAATCCATAGCGCCGCCCATACCTTTCACCATCTTTCCTGGTATTTTCCAATTGGCAATATCTCCATTTTCACTTACCTCCATAGCGCCCAAAACAGTCAGGTCTACCTTGCCTGCACGTATCATTCCAAAGCTTTCGGCTGAGTCAAAGAAAACACCCCCAGGAAGAATGGTCACTGTTTCCTTACCGGCATTTATCAGATCAGCATCAATCGCATCTTCTGTAGGGTAAGCTCCCATGCCTAGCATTCCATTTTCACTTTGCAACATAATAAACATGTCTTTGGGAATGTAATTGGCTACCAGCGTAGGTATCCCTATTCCTAAGTTTACATACATGCCATCTTTTAACTCTTGTGCAATGCGTTTAGCAATACCATATTTATCTAAAGCCATAACAATTTTAATTTGAGGAGTTTTTAGAGATTATTTAGCAGTCAATTGAACGGTACGCCTTTCTATGCGCTTTTCATATTGCCGCCCCTGAAAAATGCGATGTACATAAATACCAGGCACATGAATTTCATCGGGATCTAATTGTCCGGGCTCTACTAAGTGTTCAACTTCAACTATTGTTATATGACCAGCTTTAGCCATGGACGTAGAGAAGTTGCGTGTTGTTTTACGGAAAACAAGGTTACCATACCGATCGCCCTTCCATGCTTTTACAATGGAGAAATCGGCATGTAGCGCCATTTCCATCAAATACTTTTTACCATTGAACTCACGCACTTCTTTTCCTTCTGCTATTTCAGTACCATAGCCGGCAGGTGTAAAAAAAGCGGGAATGCCCATTCCTGCCATTTGAATTCGTGTAGCTAATGTTCCTTGAGGGATCAGGTCTACTTCTAGTTCTCCGCTTAAAAGTTGGCGTTCGAATTCCGCGTTCTCTCCTACGTAAGAACTCATCATCTTTTTGATCTGACGGGTTTTTAATAATAAACCCAGTCCAAAATCATCAACACCGGCATTATTGGAGATACAGGTAAGGTTTTTTGTGCCTTTTTCTACCAAGGCATTGATACTATTTTCTGGAATACCACATAGGCCAAACCCGCCTAACATGATAGTGGCACCATCATTAATATCGTGTAAGGCATCTAGCGCCTCTGTATAGACTTTATTCATATGCAAACATTGTAGGCATCAAAAATAATGATCCCCTTGCATACTTGTTCAGGTGAGACTTATTGTACAAATGCGCCTGGCCTTGGAACCTTTCGTTGTAATGAATCAAACAATGGCTTTAATAAATCAGGGCGCGTTTCGTAATACTGAAAGCTTTTTTTAAACTGAGAAGCGGTTATACCATTTGTCTGAAGCACCTTTTGATAGAGTTCTACACTTCGTTTATACCGATCCACAGTAGAGTCCTGCGTATGTTCATACGATACCCATTCATCGGCACGTAACATATCCCACATTACAGAGTGCATTTTATCAGTAGATAAAACATCCTTAGGAATCTCTTTCTTATTACTGCAGGCAACAAAAGTGACCAGTAATATACCTAGTAACGTCAATCTCATTTCAACTCTTTGTAAGTGGTAGCATTTGTAACGTCAAGCTTGACAAGCAAGTCTTTTGCCCGGTTTCTGGTATCGTTATTAGCTTTTTTAAACACATTGGCTAACTCAGTACTTTTACCTTGAAAAAACACCTGCATGATCATTGCATTCGGATTATCCTTATTTACAGTGCTAAGAAAGTTTAAAGCATTTAAAATGCCCGACCTGGCAGTCTCTTCATTTTCTACAAGCAAATCCATGCCCCCACGGTAATAGGTATAAATAGCATCATGCACTTGAGAGAACCGATTATCGGTTAAATTTTCAGCTAAACGAAAGCGGTTGCGCATACCATCAAATGGTTTCCATCCAGTAATATCCCTGCTCTCCGGTGCATTATTGACAATTTGCTGCGCTTTTCGAAAGTATAATTCTCCGCCTTTGGGAGAAAATGAATCATGGTCTAAGCCCAGTATGATCTGTACATAGTACACCAGTATCGCAGTCAAATTAGCAGCAAGAGGATCATTACCCTGAATTCGGTTTTCGTTGAATTCAATGGGTTGAAACTCTATATACCGAAACACCATATCATTATCCTGGTAGTTTATCAACGGCGACTCATAACTGGTACCATATACAGGTCGTGCTGCCTGAACGGTCAATGTAGCTTTAAATACGTTTTGGCCTAAGTCCTGATCAATATTTATAAGAAAATTACACTTGATCTTTTCTTGCGGCTGATAGGTCTCTCCCGTCCATTTACGGTTATTTAAAAAAGACGTTAGCGTTTCCTGAAGGGTTTGAAAGATCTTCTTATCGACCTGCGTACTGACACGATTCGATAATACAGAAAGTTTAGCCTGTAACTCTTGCCCTTGTACAAGACCAAGGAAAAATACTCCAGCAATAAGAAGCACTATTTTTTTCATCACATCAATTCAGTTATGGCATCCACAATATCTTTTGCAACCAGTTCCTTTGATTTCAGATCAAAAGTCTTTTTGGTTTGATCTTTAAAGAATAAGGTTACTTTATTGGTAGCATTTTTAAACCCAGCACCTTTATCATTTAATGAATTTAAAACAATGATATCAGCATTCTTTCCTTTCAATTTCTTTTTAGCGTTTTCCTCCTCATTTTCTGTTTCCAAAGCAAATCCAACCAATATCTGTTGATCCCTTTTTTCTTTACCTATAGCACCTAAAATATCTTTTGTTTTCTTTAGTTGAATGATCAGCTCCGCTTCCGTCTTTTTTATTTTTTGGGGCGCTACGGCTACCGGGGTGTAATCGGCTACTGCCGCAGCCATTACCGCTATGTCAAAATCGCTATTAGCCAAGCAGTTTTCATACATCTGTTCTGCTGATGTAGTTTTAATCAGCTTGATACTTTTATTCTTTACCTCACAATATACAGGGCCAGATATAAGCGTCACTTCTGCTCCTCTCTTGGCAAGTTCTTCTGCAATACTGTAACCCATTTTACCAGAAGAGTGATTGCCTATAAAGCGAACAGGATCAATGGCTTCATAAGTAGGCCCTGCTGTTACTAACGCTTTTTTGCCTGTAAGCTGTTGCCCATTTTCAAAAAATTCTGTTAGAAACTGAACAATAGTTTCAGGTTCAGCCATCCTACCATCGCCTATTAAGCCACTGGCCAACTCACCATGCTCTACTGGGATTATCGTTACATTATTAGTTGCAAGAGTTACCAGGTTTTGTCTAGTGGTTGAATGGTGCCACATATCCTCGTCCATGGCTGGAGCGACTATTACCGGGCACGTTGCTGATAAATAAGTGGCCATGAGTAAATTATCACATAAACCGGTAGCCATTTTACTAAGTGTATTACAGCTTAATGGGGCAATAAGCATTACATCGGCCCACCTTCCTAACATTACATGATTGGACCAGGATTCTTCATCAAATAAGACGTCTAAAACCGGGGACTTTGATAAAGTTGACAGGGTAAGCTTTGATACAAACGATTTGGCAGCCTCTGTCACAATGACTTTTACTTCGGCGCCTTCTTTAACCAATTGCCTGACTAATAAGGGGATTTTATAAGCAGCAATACTCCCTGAAACCCCTATTAAAACTTTCTTACCTGCTAACATAGGGAACTAAAATACGAGTTCTAAAAACAAAAGCGATGGGAAGTCCATCGCTTTGAATAATTTAAATAAAAGAAGATTAATGGAATAAATCATCTTCATTTTTACGGAAATACACTTTGTCTTCCATAAACTCCTGGGTAGCTAATAAGGCCGGATTGGGCATACGCTCATAAGCACGAGAAATCTCAATCTGCTCTTTATTCTCATGAATTTCTTCAAGGCTATCAGTATGGCTAGCAAACTCTTCCAGCTTATTGTGCAATTCCTCTTTTAAGGAAATATTGATTTGATTAGCTCTTTTAGCAATGATAGCGATAGACCCATAAACATTGCCTGTTTTTTTACGGAGTTCGTTCAGGTCACGTGTTTCTACATTATTTGTAGTGCTAACACTAAGTTGACGTCTTAGTCGGCTCATTTGCTATACTTTTTAAGTTGTTTTGTGATAAAGATAAATATTGCTGCACTTGTTTTGCAAAAGCACTTTCCGGAAAACGATCCATAAAATCATTACAATCGGTTACTACTTTTTCAAAACGTTCTGCTTGCTTTTCCACCACACTCAGCTCGGCAAACCGAAAAGCTGCGCGGATGGACATAAACTTATATTCGTCAGAATGCTGTGAATCGGGATATGCATCTATTACGGATTCAAAGGCCACGGAAGCAGCTCTGAATTGTCCTAGATCAAAATACAATTGTGCCGCTTTTGCATCCTTGGTTTCCAGCTTCTTACGACAAGTATCAATAATTCCAGTAGCGTCCTTTATCCGGGCAGATCCTGGATGGGTATTGATAAAAGTCTGCATCATCCCCATTGCCTTAATCGTATTGGTTTGATCCAATTCTGCCTTTGGCGACTGCTGATAAAATGTATACGCCCGCATGTAATCCATTTCTTCTGCTCTTGCGCTATTTGGAAAAACTTCTAAATAGGTCTTGAATAGATTTTCCGCGTTCAGGTAATCTTTTTGGTAATAGGCTGTATAAGCATATTTATAATAAATATCCTCAAACTCCTGCTGTCCTTTAAAGTAAGGAATGACATCCTCAAATAGCTGTTGAGCGTAATTATACTTCTTTTTGGCATAGTACTGTTCTGCCATCCGCAATTTATATTGCGGGTCTTTGCTCTTCATCACCTTATTGATATTACTGCAGCTAAAGAGAAAGATGCTAAAAAGTACAATGCTAAAAATCTTCATAACGGCCTGCAAAGGTAATTAGTTTGTACAAATATTCTCTAAATACTCAAAAACACCTTTTTTAAGGCGTTAAGATTTATCTAAAGCAAGAAAAAAGCCCTCCAAAAGGAGGGCTTTTCTATACTTAATGAAGCTTATTTGCTTTTTCTCAAGTTTGGATGTGGAGCAGGTACGCTAGTTTGACCTTGCTCATCTGGATTTGCAGCACGTAAATCTACAGTGTTGCAATCGCCACCTTCTTGACCATAGTTAAAGTAGAAGCGATCAGCAGAGATACCTTCTTTTTCTACCATATAATTGATGATAGAGTTAACGCGATCCCAGCTTCTTTGCTGTTCTGCTTTGCTAGAAGCACAGTAGCCAGTAACTACTACGCGGCACTCAGGATTGTTACGCATGCGAGAAGCTACAGAAGCCAACATGCTTTTGCCGTCATTGCTTAAAGCAACTGAGCTACCAGAGAATGTAACACTTGGTAAAGCACCTAGTGCAGTTGCGCAAGCATTAGAAGTATCTTTTCCGCAACCTTCTGGACATGGACACTTACCTACGCCATCAGCATCAACTGGCTGGCAATATGTTGGAGTAACAACTTCTTTATCACGGCAATCAGGGACACCGTCACCATCTGTATCACGGCTAACACCATGAGAATCAACTGGACAACCAGCAGGAGTTTGCTCTTGGTCAAATTGGTCAGTTACACCATCACCATCGCTATCAGGCAGAACTGGCTTTGGTATACGCATCAAACGAGGATTGCGGATTTCGCTGTAAGCATAATCCAATGGATTGATCCACCACAATGGCTCAACAGATTTAGAACCTAAGTTGAAGTTAAGACCTAGAGATGCAAAGTTGTATGCATCATAGTCGCGAGTTAAAGCTGGATCATCAGCAGGATGCTCTTGCCAACGCACACCATCCATTAAATCATCTTTAGTGAATGTGAAACGATCTTCAAGCGCCAGGTTTACGCGGTTGCTCAACTTAAAGGCAACACCAACGCCCACATGACCTACAGGCTTTAATGTTTGACCCCATAATTTAGCACGACGGTTTCCTTCATTCTCAGCAGGCGTTTCGTAAGAATCATCCATACCATTTTTCAGTTGATCCTTGATATCGCCTCTGTCTTTATAACCACCGGTTGCATTAATACCGTTGAATAAACCAACGTAGTTAGTGCCATTAGAATTCAACGCATTTACATACGTATCATAGATCATGGCGCCAGCACCGATCAACGCATAAAAGTTTAATCCGCTTTTGGATTTGTGGAAACGAATGTTATTTAAGCTAAAGATACCTTCCAAAGAAAGGTCTTGCACAGTAGACTTAAAGTTATAGAATACTTGATCTGTAGGAGCTGTATAGCCATTAGCAGTCCAAGCTATGTTATTTTTGTAACCAGTTGTAGCAGGCACATAGCTTAAGCCCTTGCCTTTAGCATACATATAGTTTAAACGAAGAGAGAATACATAGCCTAAGGCCTTACGGATATGTGCACCTGCACCCCAAGATAATTGCGCAGGAACATCACTACTTACTGTAAATAAGCCACCTTTAACACCAACTTCCCACTGGTTGCGTGGTTTTGCCGGGTAGTTATACGTGCCGTTCATAAACTCCGTATGCTGCGGCATTCTTTTAGATGGAACTACAGATGAATCTGAAACATCATAAGCTCCCACATTCCCCGTTGTAGTTCCACCGGTGGTTTGTGCAAAGCCGTACGATGCTAACAGGCACATAGCGCCTGCTAAGAAAGAGTACTTTTTGCTTGCCATAACTAAAGATTAAAATTTAAATGTCCTAATGTGAGGCAAAAATATGTATTGACTTACAATAATCAAACTTTTATAAAATTTGCAATCAATCGTCTGTCAATCACACGCTTTTGCTTGCCTACGATCTGCAATTCTTATACCATACACTTTATTTGTTGCAGACGTTGTACCTTTCCAGCGAATTACGAATGCAGTTACCCGTTAATTTAATAGAAGAAGAGTTACAGATTTTTGAAGCGAAATTCAAAACTGCTGTCAACAGTAACGTCCCCATGCTGGACCGTATCATGCGCTACATTGTTAAACGTAAGGGCAAGCAATTGCGCCCTATGTTTGTGTTTTTGTCAGCAAAACTCTGCGGCCCTGTAAACGAATCTACCTATCGCGCTGCTTCACTTGTCGAGTTATTACACACAGCTACGCTTGTCCATGATGATGTAGTAGATGATGCAGCTGAACGTAGAGGTTTTTTCTCAGTTTATGCCTTATGGAAGAATAAAATATCTGTTTTAGTTGGGGATTATTTGTTAGCAAAAGGTTTGCTCTTATCATTGGATAACAATGACTTCCGCATTTTACAACTGCTTTCAGAAGCCGTTCGACAAATGAGTGAAGGCGAACTGTTGCAACTGGAAAAATCACGTACACTAAACCTGGATGAAGCTGTGTATTATGAAATTATCCGTAATAAAACAGCATCACTCTTAGCTTCTGCTTGCGCTGCCGGCGCCTTCTCTGCTTCAGGAAAAGAAGAGGATGCCTTACGCTTAAAGAACTTTGGCGAGAAAGTAGGTATAGCCTTCCAGATAAAAGATGACCTGTTTGATTATGCTGGCGACAATATTGGTAAGCCTACTGGTAATGATATAAAAGAAAAAAAGCTAACCCTGCCACTTATATATACACTTAATAATATAGATAAGCCAACCCGTCGTAAAATTATCTATATTGTAAAGCACGAAAACAATAACAGAACTAAAGTAGACTATGTAATTCAAGCTGTTAAGGATATTGGAGGCATTGATTATACTGTTAGGCGAATGCAGGAATACAAGACTGAAGCTTTAAATATTTTACATACTTTCCCTGAATCAGAAATTCGTAATGGCTTTGAACAACTGGTCCACTATGTAACAGACCGTAAATATTAATCTAGTACTGAGAAAGTATGAGTATAGAAAAACGATGGCGGGTACTAAAAGCCAATCCTTCAAAGGCAGCTGCTCTTTTTCAGTCACTGAAAATACATCCCGCTTTATGTAATATATTAATACAGCGTGGGTTAGATACATTTGACTACACTAAAGACTATTTCCGACCTCAACTTAATCACCTTCATAGCCCTTGGTTAATGAAGGATATGGAAAAGGCTGTTGCAAGAGTTTTGCACGCTTTTTCAAACAATGAAAAAATCCTTGTATTCGGCGATTATGATGTAGACGGAACTACTTCGGTAGCTTGCATGTATCGCTTTCTCAGCAAACATTACGAGCACGTAGACTTTTACATACCTCACCGTTACCGCGAGGGCTACGGTGTTAGTAAGGCAGGTATCGACTTTGCATATGAAAATGGTTTTCAACTAATTATTTCTTTAGACTGTGGAATTAAATCAGTAGAGCTCATAGGCTATGCGAAAGAATTAGGTATTGACTTTATCGTTTGCGATCACCATCTACCAGATGACATACTACCTCCAGCAGTAGCTATTCTCAACCCAAAGCAAGCAGATTGCCCCTACCCATTTAAGGAACTCTGTGGTTGCGGAGTAGGTTTTAAACTAATCTGCGCGTTAACAGAGAAATTAGAGTTGGATGAACAAGAAGCATTTGACTATTTGGATCTGGTAGCTACAGCCATTGCAGCCGATATTGTTTCGATGACAGGAGAAAACAGAATACTTGCATACTACGGACTGATAAAGGCTAACAAAAACCCCAACCCTGGTATCAAAGCCTTAAGTATTCTGGGCGGCCTTACACAGGAAATCCTTATCAACAATCTTGTTTTTATAATTGCGCCCCGTGTCAATGCGGCCGGACGAATGGATGATGCACGGAAAGCCGTTCAATTGTTTGTTGCTCAAACAGTTGAAGAAGCATTACAATGGGCAGAAGAACTGCATGCAGATAATAGCAATCGTAGGGAGGCTGATTCTAATATTACAGAAGAAGCCTTGGCTTTGATACAATCAGATGAAAATTTGATCAACAGAAGCAGTACAGTATTATTCCAACCACATTGGCATAAAGGAGTTGTAGGTATTGTGGCATCTCGCCTTATAGACCATTATTACAGGCCCACCATAGTACTAACACAATCAGGCGATTATGTAGCTGGTTCTGCACGTAGCGTTAGTGGCTTCAATGTGTACGAAGCCGTACACCAATGTAAAGATCTGCTTATAGGATATGGTGGTCATTTTTATGCTGCAGGCATGACGCTTCAACCCGATAAAGTAGAAGCATTTTGCCAGCGTTTTGAAGAAGTGGTAAGTGCATCTATACACCCCGATCTATTGATCCCTGAAATAGTTATTGATACGGAGATCAATTTCAATGACATAAACCCTTCCTTTTACAAGATCCTTTGCCAAATGGAACCATTTGGCCCTGATAATCTTAGACCCATCTTTATTACACGAAATGTTTTTGACTCCGGCTATAGTAAGGTGGTAAAAGAGAAACACTTGCGTTTTGTCGTAAAACAAAACGGAGTCACGTTTACCGGCATTGGCTTTGACTTAGCCGACAAGATGGAGTTTCTTGCCTCTAAACAACCGGTAGACATTGTTTACAAACTAGATGAAAATGAATGGAATGGCCAGAAATCCTTACAGCTCCGCGTAATCGATGTTAAGCCTTCAGAAAAATAAATCAAACTAAATGTTGACGTAATAAAAAATACGGGCATAGTATAAGCCCGTATTTTTTTATTTTGACATTTATGCAAAAGAAAAGCCCATACGTAAAGTATGGGCTTTTCAAAAACATAGTAGTATTATTACTCACCAACTACTTCAAAATCAACAGTGGCAGTTTGGCCATTGCCGAAATCGATAGAGGCTTTGTAAGTACCTAACTCTTTTACGTCATCAGTGATAGAAATTTTTCTTCTATCGATATCGTAACCTTTTTGGTCACGGATAGCGCGGCTGATCTGTAAAGGAGTAACGCTACCAAATATTTTACCGCTAGTACCTGTTTTAGCACCAATCTTTACAGGACCTTCCTGCAATTTAGCAACTACGCTATTGATCTGTGCTAACATAGCAGCTTCCTTCTTAGCAGCAACTTTCAGTCTTTCTTCCAATTGCTTACGGTTAGAAGGATTAGCTTCTACGGCGAAACCTTGAGGGATCAAGAAGTTACGGGCATAACCGTTCTTTACTTTCACCAGCTCGTTTCTACCGCCCAGGTTATCTACGTCTTTAATTAAAATAATGTCCATGATTGTTTGTTTTACCAACTCCAGGAGGAACTGTCTCACCTCGCCTGAGGCGAAGGATTAGGTTAAAAATTCTATTTTAAAAGATCTGTTACGTAAGGTAACAAAGCCATTTGGCGAGCTTTCTTTACTGCATCGCTCACTTTACGCTGGTACTTTAAAGAATTACCAGTGATACGGCGAGGCAATAAACGACCTTGCTCGTTAATAAACTTTTTCAGGAACTCAATGTCCTTATAGTCGATATAACGGATACCATATTTTTTAAAGCGGCAAAACTTCTTTGGACGCTTTTCCTGCTTAATGGCAGTAAGGTATTTGATCTCATTTGGTCTAGCCATTGGAAACCTCCTCTACTTTATCGTTAGCAGTTGGTACACCACTTCTTTTACGGCCATTGTACTCGACGGCGTATTTATCGAGTTTAGTAGTCATGTGACGCAATACTGATTCGTCACGCAGAAGCTGGATCTTCAGCTTCTCATTGAAGTCGGATGGCGCGATAAATTCCATAACCCAGTAAAGACCAGTGGTCTTCTTCTGGATAGGATACGCCAGTGATTTCAGTCCCCATGGATTTTCAGCTACGATAGAGCCACCGTTGTCGGTAACCAGCGTAGTGAATTTGCGCTGTGCAGCTTTGAACTCGTCATCGCTCAGCACAGGGGTAAAAATCACCATCAATTCGTAATTGTTCATTACCCTGAATGTTTGGTTAAAAAATTAAAATTTGGAGCGCAAAGGTAAGCCAGAAAAGCCAGATTAAACAAATGAGCTAAAAATTTTATCCTTTTCCATGCCCGCCTGAGGCAGTTTTAACAGTCTTCTCCAGTTTTAATAGCCAAAGGATTAGGTACTTTCCCTTTTAAGTTCATAATCTTCTCTCCCAAAAAAGCGTCAAGGCGTTCAATTCGTCTGACAAGCAGTTGGAAATCAATATTGTTATGAAGTCAGTATGTACATCACAAGTTTGGGGGTTCACCGTTTTAGCAGAGAATTTCTTACTCAGTACGCGGAAGGTGTTCTTCTACTTTTGCTGTGGACTAACTGTCCTCCTCGCAGTATCAAGCTCCAGACAGTGTCAGAACAAGTTCGGTTAAATGCTCCTTTATGCCCACAAATGCCGAAGCAGTCTTGATTTTGGTATAACGATGAGGACAACTAGAGGTAGGAAAGGTGTAGAAAAAGGATAGACTGTATGGTTTTAGCCTACGGCTTTACTTTTTGGAATAACAATTTATCCACAATTCACAACGATATAATTATTTCTGTTTCAACACATTAAAATTAATTACCACAAATAATTATAAATTTATAAGCATAAACCTTTATTATAAGAATATTTACTTATAACATTTCACTACATTTACCTAGCTGATCTGCTACATCTACTTAGTAGATTACTCGGAGGTAGGATATAAAATCAATATCTGACCCTCTAGTAGCCTATCTGTATTTACCACTCCTATCTGAAATTCCTCCTCCATTTTCCTAACGAAGCCTGAATCGATTTTAAAACCTTAAACCGTTCTCTATGAGAGGAATCTTTACCTTCTTATTTCTTACTGCACTTTACTCTGCAGCTCACGCACAAACCACACAAGGCCCTAATACAGCAGGACTTGTTACAGAAACAGATAACGCTAGTGGAAAAATTAGTTGGACAACCCCTACCAATGCGGCTACAGACAATAACCTTGTTGCAAGTGTCACAATTAACCAAAATGGAGCCAATGGCCAGAGTGAATATTTAAGATTTTCGAACTTTGGGTTTAATGTCCCAGTTGGGTATACCGTTTCAGGAGTTGCTGTTACATTAGATAGCAGATTTACAGGCGACAATCGAGTTTCGGGTAATATTCAACTCGTAGATGCGAATGGCACTCCAACCGGCACTATAAAAGCAGTCACACTTAATGCGAACACCTTTAATACTGTTACATATGGAGGCCCATCGGACAATTGGGCCTCAGGATTTCCAGCTACCACAATCAATAATACTAATTTCGGAATTGTTCTTTCAATTATAAAACCCAATAACACTAACTCTACTACCGCTGAAGTAGACTTTGCTTCTATAACTGTATACTATACAAACTCAGCTCCTACTGCTACCAACAACAATTATTTTCCATTAGTTACCACTCAAAGTGTTAACGGAAACGTCTTAACTGACCAAACAGCTGATTCTGATCCTAGCAACGAAACATTAACTGCGTCTATTGATAATAGGAGTGAACTTGATGCTTCTGGTACATTTACTTTTAATAGTAATGGTAGTTTCAACTTCTCACCTTCAGCATCGTTTTTAGGAGGCCCAATTTCATTTACTTACCATGTAACAGATAATGGCACCCCAATTCTTTCATCAAATATTGCTACTGTAACTCTTAACTATCCCGCTAAAGCCCTCCCAGTAGAGTTCATCAGTTTAGAAGCTAACAAGGCCTTTAAGGGTGTTCAACTAACCTGGAAAGTAGGTACAGAAATCAATGTAGTCCACTATGAAGTAGAAAGAAGTACTGATGGCAATAACTATAAAAAGATTGGCACCGTAGCCGCCACTCAAAACAACATTTACAGCTTTACCGACCTGCAACCTGTTAATGGCTTGGCGTACTACCGTGTACGAAATGTAGATTTGGACGGTGCTTTCAAGTATACTACAGTAGTTAAATACAAAAATGAATCATCAGTCTCATTATATAAAGCCTTCCCTACTACTACCAGCACTCAAGTGACCTTGCAGCACCCACAAGTAGCAGGCAAAGCAATCATTACACTTAGCAGCTTGGAGGGTAAGGCCCTAAGGTCCACTATACCTTCACAGGGTTCAGTCTCTACTCAAATTGACCTTTCTGCTTATCCATCCGGCATGTACCTATTACAGTTCTTGGGTGAAAACGGTCGTTCAGAATCATTCAGAGTTTTTAAACAATAACACGAGCGCTAGCAATACCACGAAAAAGCCTGTTAATAACAGGCTTTTTCTTTTTTAGGTGTAATTAAACGAGTACCTCTGCTTCTCTGAAATAGAGATACTATAAATTATCAGTAACAAAGAAGCAAAGGGTGCTTCCGTGTGTTGCTTATTGGTGTAATAGACTGCTTCTAACTTAATCCTTCATAATCACCTATCTACCAAAGCGTTGATAGTTTCCGTTAGTTGCTGTTACATTTGTCTTAGAAAAACCACTACAAACAAGTAGTTATAATTATACAATTGTGTTATATTTATCTCACTAACACCGCTACACTAAATCAAACTTCTTTAGTCCCTACTCTCCTGAATACTTGTAGTATCTAAGCTACCCTATCTGAATTCCTCTTATTTCCAGCTATCGAAACACCACATTTCCTAACCTTTAAAATATTCTCTATGAGAGGGATTTTTACTTTTTTTACTCTTCTTGTACTTACCTCAACTATTTTAGCACAGTCTACTCAGGGTCCAAACCCATCTACCTTACAGAGCACTGCAACTCTCACCGGCTCAACTGCAACATGGAGTACGCCTTCAGGTGCAAGTACTTCGGGGGGCACATTTGCAAGAGTTACGTTAGGACAGGCAGGCAAAAGCAACTATTTAACGTTAACTAATTTTAATTTCAATATTCCTGCATCATCTACAATTAGCGGAATACAAGTAAATATTACTGATCGCTATTCAAGCAACCAAGGGTTTGCAGGTTCGATTAGACTGATCAATCAAACCGGAATAATAACCTCATTCCAGAAAACCTTTGTTGGGAATAGCGTTTCTACTACGTTTACAAGTAGAACATTGGGCGGTTCGGGGGATTTATGGGGTAGTACATTTTCAACTCCATCAGTAGTAAACAATTCAAACTTTGGTATCGCCATTGAGGTAAACAGACCCAATCAAGGCAATCAAACTACTATTTATGATGTAGATTACGCCACCATTACGATTTATTACACAATTCCAACACCAACAGCTACCGACAACAATTATTTTCCAATAACAGCTACCCAAAGTGTAAGTGGGAATGTCTTAACTGACCCCCCTGCAGATTCTGATCCCAACAATGCAACACTAACGGCAAACATAGATAACAGAAGTGAAATGGATGCATCTGGAACATTTACTTTTAACAGCAATGGCAGCTTTAGCTTTACGCCTTCAGCATCTTTTTTAGGAGGTCCGATCTCTTTTACCTACCATGTAACAAATAATAGCAATCCTCCTTTATCATCAAGTATAGCAACAGTAACCCTTAATTACCCAGAAAGAGCCCTTCCAGTAGAATTCATCAGTTTTGACGCACGGCAAACTGACAAAGGCGTACAACTACATTGGGAAGTGGGCACAGAAGTAAATGTGAACCATTATGATGTGGAAAGAAGCACTGATGGGGTTAACTATAAAGTGATTGGTTCTGAAAACGCCACACAAAATAGCAGCTACAACTACACTGACCTGCAGCCTGTAAATGGTGTGGCGTATTACCGAATTAGAAATGTAGATCAGGATGGCTCCTTTAAGTATAGCACCGTAGTGAAATTCAAGAATGGATTATCAACCGCTTTATTCAAAGCCTTCCCTACTACTACTAAAGGGCTGGTTACCTTGCAGCACCCATCTGTAACCGGCAATGCGTGGATCATTATTAGCAACATGGATGGTAAAACCTTACGATCTTTTATACCAGCCAATGGATCCGTTTCAACACCAATTGACCTTTCCAACTATCCGTCCGGTACTTATATGTTGCGGTATCAAGGAGTAAACGGCCATTCAGAAACATTTAGAATCATTAAACAATAACTTTAGAAAAATTAATACTCCAAAAAAAGCCGGCCATTAATGGGCTTTTTTTGGAGTATTTAAGCAAGCTTCCTTACCCACAAGAAGCAGTTACACTTTATACTGCATCAACACCAATGAATAAGAACTTATCGTTTGATTTTTATTAGTATAACGGCCCGTTTCTAACCTAATTACCCCCACAATTACTTCTCTGCCAAAACGTTGATAGTTTCCGTTAGTTACTATTTTATTCAGCCAAAAAAATACAACAGCTAGTAGTAATACTTATACTATTTAGTTATATTTATCTCACTAACACCAATATTCTAAATCAAACTGCCTTAACCATTACCCTCTTGAATACTACTGGTATCTAACCCATCCTATTCGAATTCCTCTATTTCCAGCTATCGAAAAGCCGCACATTTTTTGGCCCTTTAAACTATTATCATGAGAGGAGTTTTTACCTTTTTTATTCTTTTTTTAGGCAGTATTGCATTCAGTCAAAACAGCAAGGTCACAGTCATCCCTAACGCATTAACAACTACAGGTCCCGGTACCGCATTTAACAGCACCAATGTTGCTTTAATTCAATCCAGTAATAATCAATACATTACTGCAACGGATATCCCAGCTGGCGGCAGTACAGTTACGCTAAACTTATCCGGAGCGCTTAACAATGCGGCTAACACTATACCTAACAGTGCTATCATTGCCGGTTTTGAAGTAAACATTCAAGCAGGAACCAATATAGGAGTTGTCAATGCATCCCTTGTTCAATTTACATATGAAGGTACCCCTATAGGTACTAATCAAGCACCTCCAAGTGGGAAACCCTTTAACCCTGGACAAGGAACTCAAATCTTTGGAGGCCCTAACAACCTGTTTGGCTTCCCGCCCCTTTATGGCGAAGATATAAAAGACCCGAATCAAGGTCTTGCTATACAATTTACTAACTCGCAGGGCCCAGCAAAGACTCTTAATATTGACTCCATTTCTATTACCATTTATTACAATCTAGCTCCTATAGTAGTAAATGATCAGTTTGGAACAGCCGTAATAACTAATCCAATTACTGGAAATGTTTTGGCTAACGATAGCGACCCAACAGGCCAGGTATTGACAGCAACTGTGGAAACACAACCTGGAGTAGGAACACTTAACTTACAAGCAAATGGTACATTTACCTTTACACCTCCAGTTGTATTCTTCGGAGGAGAGGTAACGTTTACGTACAGAGCTACCGACAATGGCAACCCGACTAATTTTGGAATAGCTACTGTAACATTAATTTATCCAGAACAAATCCCACCACCACTTCCTGTAGAATTCATCAGCTTTGAGGCAAGTAAAGCCGACAACGGTGTGCAATTAAGCTGGAAGGTGGGCACAGAGATCAATGTAGTTCGATATGAAATTGAAAGAAGCACAGATGGCACCAACTTTAAAAAGATCGGTTCTGTAGATGCCACACAAAAAAGCAGCTATAGCTTCACCGACGTACAGCCTGTAAACGGTTTAGCATACTACCGCGTACGCAATGTAGACCATGATGGCGCCTTCAAGTATACAACAGTAGTGAAATTCAAGAATGACTTATCAGCAGCATTATTCAAAGCCTTTCCTACTACAACCAATGGCCTGGTTACCTTCCAGCACCCAACTGTAGTTGGCAAGACATTGATTACTATTAACAATTTAGAGGGAAGAACCTTGCGAGCCATTACACCTGCAAACGGATCGCTTTCTACACAAATTGACCTTTCAGCTTACCCTTCAGGCACTTATTTTTTACGGTATCAAGGAGGAAACGGTCATTCTGAAGCATTTAGAATCATCAAACAATAGTATTAAAGCAATTAAAATCAGAAAAAACCTGCTTTTTGCAGGTTTTTTCTTAAACTATGAATTTCAAATCTGTTTCCTTATATTCGTTAAAGTTTAGTGTTACGCGCAGTATCACAATGTCATTGAACGTTTCGTAAATGTTCTTTGTTTTTTGTTTGCCCTTGACACTTTTTCGATTTTTAAATTTTTTCACAACATGAACATTTACGTAGGAAATTTAAGTTGGAACCTGAAAGATCAGGATTTAACCGACTTATTCACCCCTTATGGTGAAGTAGCCTCTGCCAAAATTGTCCTTGACAAATTTACACAACGCAGCAAAGGTTTTGGCTTTGTAGAAATGCCAAACGACGACCAGGCACAAGCCGCAATCGCTCAATTAAATGGTAGCGAAATTGATGGCCGTAACCTGGTAGTAAACGAATCTCGCCCTAAAGAAGGCGGTT
The DNA here is from genome assembly GCF_001644645.1 of Flavisolibacter tropicus. Lineage (NCBI taxonomy): Bacteria > Pseudomonadati > Bacteroidota > Chitinophagia > Chitinophagales > Chitinophagaceae > Flavisolibacter > Flavisolibacter tropicus. The sequence continues at coordinate 2,105,141 of NZ_CP011390.1, forward strand.
CTACTGGCGGCGGCGGTGGCTTCAAGAAAAGAAGCTTCGGTGGCGGCGGTGGCGGCTTTAAAAAAGGCGGCAACGGCGGCGGCGGTGGCTACCGTGGTGGTAACGGCGGTGGCGGTTACAACCGTGGCGGCGGTGGATATAGAGATAGCTACTAATCAATATATTTCTCCATTTGATGAAGTCTGGCCTAAAGCCAGACTTTTTTTTGACCACAGATCTAAAGGATTAATTGGATTAGCGGGATCACCTTGAAATTTTATAGGTAGCTGCTTGTGCTTTACGCAAAGGCTTTAACCTATTTGGCTAATAAATATCCCAATCGTTTCTAATTATTCATTACTCATCAATTTTAATCTACTAGAATATTTATCATCCAACAACTGTCCTCTATAAACTCCCTTGGTATAAGATATGCAACAGGAAGTTGTAAGAAAATGAAGATAGTGTATGTTTATCCCTATAGGAGATGATAACAGAGACCGGCAAAGAACGCCTTATATCAACTATCTATTGATCCTTGCCAATATAGGCGTCTTTGTATTTCTGCAAGGATTAGGAACTGATACCCATTTTACGTTTGCCTACTCAACAGTACCTGCAGAAATCCTATCTGGTCATGATGTGATAACAGATTCTAAAATATTATTAGACCCATATACCAGGCAGCGCCTGGAAATGCCAGGACTTCAGCAAACTAATATTCCCGTTTACCTAACACTTATTACCTCTATGTTTATGCATGGTGGCATAGCCCACTTAGCAGGCAATATGCTGTATCTCTGGATCTGTGGAGACAACCTGGAGAATATGATGGGCCACCAGCGTTACTTGTTCTTTTATTTACTCTGTGGTATTGCAGCAGGCTTAAGTCATGTATTTGCATCGGCCTTTCTTGGAACCAGCTTACTCATTCCTAGTCTTGGGGCCTCAGGGGCTATATCTGGCGTTTTAGGGGGATACATGTTACTCTTCCCTACCCGACGTATTTACCTCTGGGTGTTGCTAGGCACCATAGCCGTTCCTGCCTTTTTAGCAGTGGGGCTTTGGTTTGCCTTTCAAATCATTAATGGCCTCGGTGCTTTAGGTGGCGAGGAGACAGGAGGTATAGCTTATGCCGCCCATATTGGCGGGTTTATAACAGGCTTAGTATTGGTTAAGTTCTTTGTGCCGCGACAACCTACACCACAAAAGCGACCTTATTAGGAACTACCTCTATTTCGAACGTATTACTGGCCATATACTCACCATCCAGATGTGCATGCAGCATATGAGGGGATGAAATATTGATTTTTTTGGATGTATTGTATTTTACAAAAGGCAAGTCCAGATGCTCGCCCCGTTCTATAACTGGCAGATATTTCACGCGACGTAGAGGCGAGATGCACCCAACAATAGTAACATCTAATAAACCATCATCTAGCAAGGCTTTAGGAGCTACATGAAAGGCACCTCCGTATCTTTTACCATTGGCTATAGAAAGCATCATGCACTCCTGAGAGATGATAGCAGAATCCATGACTGTTACACATGATTTTTCTGAATAACTAACGATATTTTTCAGAATAGATAACAAATAAGAGGCTTTCCCAGCCAATTTACTTTTACCAATTAAGTCATGAACAATAGCGCCATCAAAGCCAATACCTACGCCGTTTATAAACCATTGGCCATTACAAATACCAGCATCTACTCTTTTGACTTGGCCATTTAATACCTTTTCAATTTGCGCCTCCACTTCAATCTGCCCATATAAAACCCAGTGAAAGTCATTACCACTGCCTCCTGGAAATATTACCAGCGGCAATTCATTGTTGGTATATTGATTCAGGAAATAATTCAAGGTTCCATCACCACCCACTATCCATACCTCTGTAAAGCCAGTTAAGGTAACCGGCCATTCAGAATCAAACACCGTAAAGGAAAGTTCTTTTTGTTTAAGTATGGCAACTATAAGCTCTGCCATAGGCTGAACTTTACTTGCAGAAACGGGAGAAGGATTACATAATAAGGCAATTTTTTTCATGGATACGTGGATAAAAAAACGAGGCATTGCTGCCTCGTTAAAAATAGTACTTATTTATTGATCCATTTCTTATGGATTCACCACCTTAATCATTCCTGCTCCATGATAAGAATGCATCTCACCGTTATACATAGCATCGGCACTGGCAGGCCCCTGCTTGAAATAACCCAATGAAACAGCCCGTACGGCATAATAATATACTTGCTTTTGAGCTGTAGCATCTACAAAAAAGTGAATACGATCATCGCGTACATCCAACGCAGTAGGCTCTGATGCATTTTTAATCCAATCCATACCCGGCAATTCTTTCGTGCGCGGGTTTTCAATTTCAAAACCTGCAGGCAGTAAGTCAGTGATCACCACATTCTCAATTGAGTTACTATAGGCTTTTTCCAATGTCACAGCCACTATTACCAAATCATTTTGGCGAAATGTATTTCCAGTAATTGGCTTACCGAAACGATCAAAATAGGCACGACGCACCTTCAGGTAATTATCTTCTTCTTTATAGGCACCACTGGTGCTAATACCCTCTACCTGCCAAGAGTAATACAATCGACCAGTGCCTTTTGACACAATCTCCAATTCATTGCCTTTAAGCGCATTTTTATCACCCCTCCAGTCGTTACCATTGATGTTGGCAATAGTTTTACCACCTACCTTAATTTCAGCTGTTATAGTTGACTTAGCCGCACTATGTGCAATCTTACCTAGTGCTAAGAAAGAAAATGCTCGTTCCTGTGTATTTAGATAACGTTCATTCTTTAACCGATCACTTACATGCTTAGCCATCACAGGGATCTGCGCATTTCCGGGATCCACATCCACCAATGCATTTAGAGCAATGGCTTCATCTCGTGTTTCGCTGTAAAAACTACCACCTGTTTGCTGCACAGAGTATTCACCACTAAAGGAAGCCGGCAAGAAAGAAGTAAATGCACGCTTGTCGCCACCAATGGCATAAGCTGCAGACAGCAAATAACGGCCATCTAATGCCAACAATTGCGGATTGGCCTTATAATAGTTCATCGCGGATACCTGAGTGCGATTAGCCATTGCCAGTACATACAAACTATACGATACTTCTTTAGGAGCGATCTTACGATTCTGATTGCGGTTATAATAGTACTGGATGGTCTCCTTTGTTTTCAGGCGATTAGACAAATAACCCAGCATTGTTTCCAATAAACTAGCATCTACATCGTATCCTGCCTTTTTCGCTTCCAACAGGAAGTGGGCCGCATAAGTAGTAGTCCACCAATCTTCTTTACCCTCGCCATCCCACAACGTAACCGCACCATTATACAGCTGCCGCATTTTGATCTTGCGAATAGCTTCCATAATATTGGTAACGGCATTCTGCTTGTTATTGCCTTTCATGTTTAGCATATCGGCCATATCACCATAATACAACTGCGGGAAAGCCGCAGATACCGTTTGCTCCGTACAGCCATAGGGATATTGTACCAGGTAGCGTAGCTGATCCGCAATTTCTACTACCGGAGAACGACTAACTACAATTTCATAATCGGTACTTGCAGGCATGAAATCATTTTGTGCCAATGTAATTCGCTGTGTAGTTCCCCCCACTATTGATCCACTACCTGTTTGCTTTTGCAATGTAGAAGGTGGACGTACTGCAATCTCCGTTTCTTCCCTAAACTGCTCTCCCAGAGCCTTTACAACAACATTTACCTTACCGATATTAATGGCTTGATCTGCCACAATCTGGAAAGTAGCCTTGGCTTCTGCATTAGGCTGCATATAAATGTTTTGTGCGGTACTACTAATCACTTTCATAGGTCCACTTACATTAATTGACACCTGTCCTGTGGCGGGCTTAGTGGAGGTATTGCTTAATGTAACTGGTACAATAGCTGTATCGCCTGGACTTAAAAACCGTGGCAGTGAGCTGCTGATCACAATAGGATCTGCCACTGTCATAGTAGCTTCTGCTGCTCCAAATTGTTCTTCTTTTGATGCTACTGCCATTAAGCGTACTTGTCCATTGAATTGTGGTAAAGCAATATCAAACGTAGCGTTACCACTTCCATCTGTTTTACGCACGCCACTCCAATACGACAATATCTTAACCCGCTTAGCTGGCATAGGGTTAACCCGTTTGTCCATATCCATACCACCATCACCACCGGTGCTACTCAAGCGGGCACGTAATTCCGGGAATAGCAACGGATACATATCATAGGGCATTACTTCTAATGCTCGCTTCTGATAATAATACTCATAAGGATTGGGTGTTTGAAAGTCTGTTACCTGCAATACACCATTATCAACAGCAGCCAAGGTAACAAAGCTGTTGGGTGCTGCCTTTACAGTAACCCGCTGACTTTTCTGTGAACGTGAGGACTGCGGCGCACTTATCTGTACAGCAATCTTGCGGCTGCGTTCTTCTACTTTTACATTCTGAAAACCATGTGCAACTGTCAATGGAATATCCGAAACCTCATGCGGCTTGAACAGGGTGGCTGTTATGTAAACATTAGGCACATGTGTGCCATCCAGCTTTACATCCATACTTGCCGTACGCTTAACCACATCAATGTATTGATGTGAGATCACACCATCTCTTTCCAATGTCACCAGCATACGACCGCTAAAGGGTGTTTTGAATAATACTTTTGCCACATCACCGCTATTATAGCTTTCCTTATCCAACTCTATATCCACATTCCCCTCATTGTTTACTTCAAAAGAGGCATTGTCTGCACCCCATGAACCATAACTGTAAAAGCTTTTGCTTACATAGGCATTGGCACCAGGCCTAGAAATGCGTATCTCATAATCACCAGGAGAACGAGGCACAAAGTTGTAGGCAGTTCCATTCCCAACTTCCATTTCCCGTTCGGCCATCACTTTATCCTGGCGTTGCGACTCGTATCGGAAGTAGCTACCATTTTTCACCAGCACTGTTTTATACTCGTGTTTGATCACTTGAATCCTGGCAGAGGCTGAAGCAACAGCTCCATCCCTATTTACAGACAAGAGATTAAACCGCACAGGCTGATTCAATGAATAATAGTAGAAGCCATCGTCTTTAATACCATGAAACACTTCCTGTGTATAGATATCTGCACTAGCGCGTCGACTTACAGGCCGACCTGTTTCATCAAACACTGTTGTATAAAAATTGGCTTGTAACAACCCAACATTAGAATACATCTCCGGCACCTCATAGGTCTCTATAGCATTACCGGCAGCATCTGTCTGTCCTTGCTTTACTACTTTATCAAAAAAGCTTTCGCTATTAGCCAGTGCAAACTCATAATCAGGAAAGTTCTTAGCATAAAAAGCTTTTTGCTTTACCTGGATCTCTGTTTCATAATTACGGTTAGCAGCAGGCGGCCCAAAGAAGTTAACCGCATTTACCTGCAGTGTAGCGCCGTCACCTGGACGCAAAGCTGTTTTATTCAACTTAGCAGAAACCTTGATGCGATCAGGCACAAACTCTTCGATCATGAAGTTCTTAGACGCCAACAATACGTCTGTAGCACTATATACTTCCAACAAATAACTACCGGTAATAGCAGCAGGAGAAATATCAATATTTCCATCCGTTATACCTCCGGCATTTACTGTTTTGCGAAAGGTCTTCAGCTCCTTGCCATTAGGCAGTAAGAATTTCATTTTTATGGGAATCTCGCCAGGACTTTTCCATTTGCGATCGCGTACTAGCACGGCAAAGTTTACTTTCTCACCTGGCCGATAGATATCACGCTCTGCATAAACAAAAGCATCAAGGCCTGTAGCATTATTGCGCTTACCACCTACATCAAAACGCGAGAGATTTACTTTAGTATTATTGAAAGGCAAATAGGTGAAGTCGTCTGCAGTTTTAGCAATTATCATTGCCGGCTTAAAGCCTGCTATCTCTTTTCGAGGCAAGGGCACTTCCGCTACGCCATCTGCATTGGTAGCAGCAGTACCTAAGAGTTGGTTATTACTACCGTAGATATTAATGGTTACACCGTTAACAGCGCCTGCCGTTTTAATAGAGTTGGCAAATACTAACATCTTTTCCTGGCCCTGCTTGGCAATCAATCCAATATCTGACAAGGAAATAAAACGACTGTCCTGCACCCAATAATCCTTGACTGAACGCAGCATTACATGATAAACACCTTTCAAATCGGGGAGTCGGTCTTCAAACTGCGAAATATTAAGAATGCGCCCATTTCCTGACTTTGGCAGCGTACGCGTATCAAGCTCTTTACTAAATACTACATCGCCTGCTATAGCATCTGAATAGTTATCGTAATAGCCTTCCTCTTCATAACTGGCATAGGAAGGTTCTGCATCTTCTTTAGGCCTATAGCCATAGCGCTGTGCCATTAACAGGTTGTTCTCATAGATCTTGGAAATGATCAACTTTACCTTAGGTGTATTGGTAATGCGCACTTCTATATTTCCGCCACCCTTTTTAGAAAGATATACCCCCTTGCTATTGGTAAATTTCACCTCTGACTCCAACTCTCCAAAGGCCACATTGCCGCTGTATTCTTCTTTCAACACACCGCCAATACGGCCTCGCAATCCTTTGGCAATGGTAAGCGCATAGGTATTTTCAGCATCAAACTTATCACTGCGTAGCAACACCCCATTATCAGTATACTCCACCCGGTAGGCCACCGCCGGCTCAAACTTGATCAAGGAAGTCAAGTTTTCTCCTACCAGCTGCTGACTTGTGCTAATGCGTACAATACCTTCCGTGCCATCGTGCTCCGATTGCACATCATTAATGTTTAAAACATAAGGCGATGGTATGGATAACAATGTTTGAATGGGCTCACTTGTGGCATCTTGTCCCCCATCGGGCTTTATGCCTTTGTCAATGAATACCTTCGCTTCATAGTCCTTATCCTCTCCCTTAAAACCATTCAACCTTAGAAGGAGTTCATTCGTTGCAGATGCCGACTGAAACGCACTTTCAATCGTAGTGCCTTCCACCTCTACCTTCAATTTATCTTTTACATCTTCTGGCTTTACAGGATAATTAAAGGCTAGCATTAATTGCGGCACAGCTACCCGGCTAGCTTCATCCTGCAGCACCCAGGTAACCTGGGCATCATTGAGCTGTAATGGTGCGGTATAAAAACTTACTTTATTAGCATCGCGTACTTTATCATACTTGCTATAGCGCAATACATCATCATGAATGGTAGCTTTATAAGTAGTAGCCGGCTTCAATGGCTTTGATGGTGAAAACACCAATTGGTCAGGCCCTTCCCAACGGAAACGTCCTGGTATTTTAGGTTCAAAAGAAATGTACTCGGTAGAGTCCCAGTTGTTCAGCAGCGAATCGGCTATCAGGGATTTATTGAATCGAAAGACTAAGTTGCCCAACTGAGGCACTTCGCCTTTGGCATTAGTATAATCCAGTGCTATATAGTTACGGTTACAGGAGGCAATGATAATGGCAACCACACAACAGATGAATGCCATTAATGGTTTGATACGCATATAGGGATTTTGAATGTCAGTATTGGGAGATTGTTAAATTAAATGATCTTATTCCTAATCTTGTAAAGAAGTAAGAAATTCGATAAGAACTAACGCTACGGAGGATGACTCAATGAGTCCATATAATTTAAAGCGATTGCGAGAGAAAATTACAAAGCAAAAACTGATTTTGTTTGTTAAAAGAAGTTTAATTGTAACCGTTATTGGTTTCCTTGTATTCCTCTTGCTCAATTGGATATTCCCCTTGCCCGACAAGATTGATTATTCTACTATTGTCACCGACGATAAAGGCGAGCTCATCAATGCGTTCCTCACCAAGGACGATAAGTGGCGCATGAAAACAGAACTGAATGAGATATCTCCCCTATTAAAAAAAACAATCATACAAAAGGAAGATCAATACTTCTACTACCACCCTGGTATTAATATCATGGCCATAAGTCGCGCAGCCTTTAATAACCTGGTAAAAGGCCAGCGTACTTCTGGTGCATCTACCATCACTATGCAAGTGGCGCGAGCATTGGAACAACGACCACGCACCATTGGCGCCAAGCTTATTGAAACCTACCGGGCTTTTCAATTGGAGTGGAAATACAGCAAGGATGAAATATTACAACTTTATCTAAACCTTGTGCCCTATGGTAGTAATATAGAAGGTGTAAAATCGGCCTCTTTACTTTATTTCAAAAAGAACCCTGATCACTTATCATTAGCAGAAATTACGGCACTATCTATCATCCCTAACCGACCTTCTTCGCTAGTTATTGGAAAGAATAATGATCTTATCATAAAAGAACGTAATAAATGGCTGCACCGTTTTGCTGCATCGGATGTATTTACACAAAAGGAAATTGAAGACGCACTGGCTGAACCTTTGCAGGCTACGCGTAACGTGGTACCACACTTTGCCCCACACCTTTCTTATAAACTCAATCAACAAAGTAGCGACCATACCATACACACTACCATCAACCTTAATAAACAGCTTAAGATAGAAAAGCTAACAGAAGACTATATACGAACACTACGGCTTAACAATATTCGCAATGCAGCTGTGATAGTAGTAGATAACAAAACCCACAATGTTATTTCATATGTAGGGTCAGCAGGTTTCTTTGATACAACAGATGGAGGACAAGTAAATGGTGCTGCGGCTATTCGTCAACCCGGTAGTACACTCAAGCCATTACTTTATGGACTATGTATGGATGAAGGCTTTATAACGCCTAAATCCGTTTTGAATGATGTACCCATAAATTACAATGGCTATGCGCCGGAGAACTATGATCAAAAGTTCAATGGCTTTGTTACGACAGAATATGCTTTGGAACAATCACTGAATATTCCTGCAGTAAAAAGCCTGAAACAGCTAGGTAAAGAAAAACTGATTAGCAAACTAATAGCTGCTGATTTTACCCAAGTAGCCAAAGACCAAAACAAACTGGGACTTTCATTGATATTAGGTGGCTGTGGTACTTCTCTGGAACAATTAACCGGCTTGTTTGCCTCCTTTGCCAACAACGGCACTTACGCCCCCATTTCTTTTATACAAAACACAAAGCCTGTAAAAAAGGTCCAGCTCTTATCGCCAAGTGCTAATTACCTCATCACGGGCATTCTCTCCAAGATCAACCGCCCCGATTTTCCCTTAAACTGGCAAGCCACAGAGCATATGCCCAAGATAGCATGGAAGACCGGCACCTCTTACGGCCGCAAAGACGCCTGGAGTATTGGTTTCAACAAACAATACACGGTGGGTGTTTGGGTGGGCAATTTCTCAGGCGCTGGGGCACCCGAGCTGAGTGGCGCGAATACGGCAACTCCGCTTCTCTTTAAAATTTTCAACACCATAGATTACGCCAATAACGGAGACTGGTTTACGCCACCTGCGGCGTTGGATATACGGCAGGTATGTACTGAAACAGGATTACCACCCGGACCTAATTGCACCAACCTGATCCTCGATCATTTTATTCCTCTTATCAGCACTACGGCTACTTGTCAGCACGTACAAGAAATTAAAGTTGCACCTGACGAATCGATCTCCTATTGTACCACCTGTGCACCACAAGAAGGCTATATCAAAAAATTGTATCGAGTGGTAGCGCCTGAGATGCAAGATTATTTTCACCAAAATAACATTGCCTTTAAAGCCATTCCGCCTCACAATCCGGCTTGCGAAAAAGTATTCAAAGGTGAAGGCCCCATTATTACATCACCTACAAATGGCAGTGAATATTATATCAACCAAAATGATCCTGAGCCTTTACAGCTAACCGCCAATACAGCCAATGATGTCAACAAAGTGTATTGGTATATTAATGACGAGTTTTATAAAGCTGCAGCAGCTGGCGACAAACCCTTCTTTGTACCCACGGAAGGCCCTGTAAAGATCTCTTGCACCGACGACAAGGGCCGCACCCGGAATATTTTAATAAGAGTAAAGTATGTAAAGTTGTAGGACCGCAGATTTAAGGGATTAATTGGATTGGCAGGATTTCAGTCCACTTGTGTAACCGTTTGCTGTATTATATAAAGCGTTACAATGTACTGGTAAGAGATGGTCGGCCTACCCTTTGCTTAGGAATTGCAAGGCCCATCGTCTCCCTTTCTTCGGAACCGCTTCGAGATTGCTTCGAGATTTGTTCGAAGAGTCCCGAAGCGTTCCCGAACAAGCCTCGAAGCGGTTCCGAAGAAAGATGCGAAAACAGGTAGAGAAAAGGTACACCTTAGTTAAGAGTCTACTACTGGCAATACGGCCGATAGTGGGTGGCAGGTTGCAACCATTCACTTTTATCTAAACCTTTCAGTATTTGCCAGTAGTGGGTTAGCTAAATTGGAAACTGTTAGAAAACCCTTCAATTTGTCAAGGTTTTCAAAACACCTAAGGCTTTAAAATGAAATTTGGGTGCCTATAGTTATAGAATTACCGATACCAGGCTTTTCTTTCCATTGCCAAAAGCCATATGTAAATAAACCTTTTTATAAAAAGAAACGCCCTACCGATTGATAGAGCGTTGTTTGAAAAGACTTATTTTTTTCTGAAAAGACTTAATCTACTTTATGAATTTTACCAGATCCAACAATGCTTTGTTTGATAGCAGGATTGCCTTTATAGTTAACATTGCCTGAGCCAGCCACACTTACATCCAGCTGCTTGCTGGCAAATACGTCTGCGTCGCCACTGCCAGCAATATCAAGATCGCTATTTTCAGATAAAAGATCGAAAGCTTTTAGTTTTCCACTGCCACTAATATCGCCATTGAATGTTCGAGTATTACCTCTTAATAGTGCAGATCCACTACCGCTAATTTCCGTCTTTACAGTAGGCGCATCTACGTCCAGATTAGCATCACCGCTACCAGAAATATCAATACCCAATTGGGAGGCATTGGTGATCTTAGTTTGAGAAATCAATTTACCGCTACCAGACACGGCCAACTGTGTATAATTAGGAGCTGTTATATAAACCTTTACAGAACCGCTAGAATGGATGTTGTAATTGTCTTTAAAATGGACTTCCAGCTCATCACCCTCCTTTTCTGTTACTATGTACTCCATTAAGTTCTCATCGGCCTCTACTTTAACATCAAAAGTGTTGCCCTGGGATACATATACATTGAAACCACCTTGCAGGTCTACAGCATTAAAGTCTGTAATTGTACGTTGCTGTGTAATAACATTTCCGTTTCCAGAAACCCGTTTACCGCCTATAAATGTGCAAGCCCCAAAAGCCAGAACAAAAGCAACAAAAGCCAAGCTAATATCTCTCATAAGTATGTGTTTACCGTTTTAGACGCCGGCAATAATGCCGAGGTTACAAATGTTATAAACATTTTCAAAAAAAACCAAACTAGCTCCTGCAAGCACAACTAATAATACAATTCATCATTAATTAACATGGCTGAAAGGCCTGAAAAACGGGTTTAAAGTCAGCTTTCTGCTTGATTTCTTACCTTCACACCCGCATGACTGAAAAGATTATAATCCTCGATTTCGGCTCTCAGTATACGCAGCTGATTGCTCGTGCTGTTAGAGAAGCCAATGTTTATTGTGAAATCATACCTTTTTCTAAAAAGGTTTCGTTTGACGACAGTATAAAGGGAGTGATCCTTTCAGGTTCCCCTTTTTCAGTAAATGACGCCAATGCGCCGCAGGTTGATGTGAAGGCATTGACCAACGAAAGGCCCGTATTAGGCATCTGCTACGGTGCCCAGTTAACAGCCCAGCAGTATGGTGGCAGTGTAGAGCGTAGTAATAAGCGGGAATATGGTCGTGCCTACCTGCATTTGGAAAAGGACGACGCCTTGTTGCACAACATTACCCCGGCATCTCAGGTATGGATGAGCCATGGTGATTCCATTAAAAACCTTCCTGACAATTTTGAACTGCTGGCTACTACCGACAGTATTCCTGTAGCGGCTTTTCGTCAAAAAGAAGGAGAGACACAACCATTGTATGGTCTGCAATTTCACCCGGAAGTATATCACTCTATAGAGGGTAAAAAGATCCTGCAGAACTTCTTAATAAACATTTGTGGCTGTAGCCAAGACTGGACACCAGCGCACTTCATTACTGATACTGTTGAAGCACTGAAGCAGCAAATTGGCGATCAAAAAGTGATCATGGCGCTGAGTGGTGGTGTGGATTCTACCGTAGCAGCCGTTTTGATCAACAAAGCCATTGGTGATCGCCTGCATGGCATTTTTGTAGATAATGGCGTATTACGTAAGGATGAATTTGAATCGGTTTTGGAAACTTATAAAACCCTTGGATTAAACGTAAAAGGTATCAATGCCAAACAACGTTTTTATGACGCGTTAGCTGGCAAAACCGATCCGGAAGAAAAGCGTAAAACTATTGGAGGCCTATTCATTGATGTATTCCAGGATGCTGCGAATGAAGATAAAGACGCTACGTTCTTAGGACAAGGTACTATTTACCCGGATGTAATTGAAAGCGTATCGGTACACGGCCCTTCTGTAACCATCAAATCGCACCATAACGTAGGAGGCCTACCCGAAAAAATGCACCTGAAGCTGGTAGAGCCATTGCGTTCTTTGTTTAAAGACGAGGTGCGTCGTGTAGGTCGCGAATTGGGTATTCCGGATGATCTGATCAACCGCCATCCTTTCCCTGGACCCGGCTTAGCTATTCGTATTTTAGGAGAGATCACCCCTGACCGCGTAGCATTATTACAAGCCGCTGATGACGTATATGTTAAAGCATTAAAGAAGCACAACCTATATGCAACGGTATGGCAGGCAGGAGCAATCTTATTACCAATACGTAGTGTAGGGGTTATGGGTGACGAACGTACCTACGAATACACTATAGCCTTACGGGCAGTAACCAGTGTAGATGGTATGACAGCCGATTGGGCGCATTTGCCTTACGACTTCCTGGCTACAGTATCTAATGAGATCATAAACAATGTAAGAGGTATTAACCGCGTTGTATATGATATCAGCAGTAAGCCGCCGGCAACTATTGAATGGGAATAAGGACCGCTGACGAGAAGGATTATTTAAGGATTAACACAGATTATCATAATGAGAAACCGCTTTATTTTAATTGTACTCTCTTTTCTTGTTGCCTTTAGTGGAAACGCTCAAGCACAACGGCAAAAGATTGCACTATTTGCACCCTTGTATTTGGACTCAGCATTTGATGTTAGTGGTAACTACCGCTTTTCATCATCATTTCCCAAGTTCTTAAACCCAGGCATAGAGTTTTATCAAGGCGCTCAGGCAGCTTTTGACTCTCTAGCCAAAGTAGGTGCTCCTTTAGAAGTATATGTGTATGATTCAAGGTCCCGCAACCGCTCGTTGACACAACAAGTTAATAGCCCTGAATTGGAGAATGTAGACCTGATCATCGGTCATTCAAACACCAGCGAGGTGCGCATATTAGCAGATGCAGCCGCAAAGAAAAAGATCCCCTTTATCTCTGCAACCTTGCCCAACGACGCCGGTATTATAAATAATCCCTATTATTTAGTACTGAACTCCACCTTGCGCACTCACACCGAGAATATTTACCAGTATTTACAGAAATACCATTCTCGTGACCGTATAGTGGTATTAAGAAAGCCAGGTACGCAAGAAGATCAGCTAAAGGAATACTTTCAGGATATAGCAAAGACGACATCCTCTACTCCTTTGAAATTACAGTTTGTAGACATTGGTAGTGAATGGGATTACGCACGACTGACCAAAGCACTTGACAGTACCCGAAGAACGGTATGTATAGCGGGCTCTCTAGATGAAAACTTTGGACTGGCATTAGCTGAGAGCCTTGCAGATGTCAATAGCACTTACCCGGTAACCTTGATTGGCATGCCTACTTGGGATGGCTTGAACTTAAGCCGTTCTGAATACAAAGGACTGGAAATTATTTATACAACGCCTTTTTTCTATGGACGACCCACAGCGCTTAGCACAAAGATCAGCAACGATTTTATAGCGCGTGTTGATGGTCGACCAACAGATATGTATTACCGTGGGTATGAAACGGCGTTACGATTTGCATTGTTACTGTTGGATACCAAAAGAGATATGGCCTCTAACCTTACCCGTAAGGGAAACTATATTTTTACTCAATTTGACATACAGCCTGTATTCTTGAATAAGCAGAATATGACGCTGGATTATTTTGAGAATAAGAAGTTATATTTCGTGAAGGTTTTTAATGGCAACAAGACGGTGCAGTAGGGCAGCCCCCTGTCCCCCGAAGGGGAACTTAGGTCTAATATATCCTTATTACACAAATATCAGTGGTGATAAATCAAAACAAGAAAGCCTCCCAAAGGGAGGCTTTCTTGTTTATACATTTTTTTAAAAAACTGGTCCAATAAATATAATAACCTGACCTAAGTTCCCCCGTCGGGGAACAGGGGGTTCTGGCATCGTTTATGGTTCGCTTATTTAGTAAATTATAGCAATGCCCTTAATTGAATTCTCTGATTGTGGTCTGTATTGCCGTGCTGGTGACTTTTATATTGATCCCTGGCGCCCGGTGGAGCGTGCTGTTATAACGCATGCACACAGCGACCATGCCCACTGGGGCAGCAAGAGCTATCTCTGTCACAACGATACAAAGCCGTTGTTAAGACTCCGCCTTGGACCCGGCAATTACCAATCAACAGGCTGGAATCAAACAGTATATATGAATGGCGTGCGTGTATCATTACACCCGGCAGGACATATTATTGGATCGTCACAAATACGGGTGGAGCACAATGGCGAAGTATGGGTGATCAGCGGTGATTATAAATTAGAGAATGATGGATTGAGCGGACAGTTTGAACCCGTAAAATGTCAACACTTTATTTCTGAGTGTACGTTTGGACTCCCCATTTATCACTGGAAGAAACAGGAAGATATATTCAGCAATATTCTACAATGGGTTTTGCGAAACAAGGAAGCAGGAAAATCTTCTATTCTGTTTGCTTATAGTTTAGGCAAGGCACAACGCTTATTGCCAGCATTATCAGCAGTAACCGATCGCATACTTGTACACGGTGCCGTATATAATGTACATATGGCATTGGTGAATGCAGGTATTAAACTTCCTGAAGTGCACCGGGTTTCCGCTGACACGCCAAAAGAGTGGTTGAAGAATAGTGTTGTAATTGCCCCCTCAAGTGCTGAAGGATCATCCTGGCTGAAGAAGTTTGGTCCGCTAAGCATTGGCATATGCAGTGGCTGGATGCAGGTGCGCGGCAACATGCGTCGCCGTAACGCAGATGCTGGTTTTGCTTTAAGTGATCATGCCGACTGGGAAGGATTGATTACCGCTATAAAAGCTACGCAAGCGGAGCAAGTTTACGTTACGCATGGTTTTACCGCCGCCTTTGGGCGATATCTCAATGAGGTTGGCATCAACGCTAAAGAAGTGAGAACAGAATTTGGTAATGATGAAGAAGATGCCCATCCTAGCCTCCCTGAAGGGGAGGAATAGCAAGCACAGGTATTTAGTAATAATGGCGCAACTAATAAAGAACAGAAGATGAGAGAAGAAAATTCAGCATTAACACTTTCACACTCTTCTTCAGAAAAAGAAAGAAGTGGCATTGGCCAGTTTGCAGAGTTGGTGATGAAAATAGGAACAACTACTAAAACCAATGATAAACTGGATGCTCTGGTTGACTATTTCTCAATAGCTGACGAAAAAGATAAAGTCTGGACTATTGCTATCTTTTCCGGCAGGCGCCCTAAACGAGCCGTTAATTCTACGCAATTGGCCACTTATTGTGTGGAAGTAGCACAAATACCTTTTTGGATGTTTGATGAGTGCTGGCATACCGTGGGTGACTTAGGAGAAACCATAGCCCTCTTACTGCCTGACAACGAAGCTGAGATCAAGGAAAAGCGTCAAGATGAACGACCTCTTTACTATTACATAGAAGAATTGAAGCGGTTGGAAAAAGAAGATGAGGCAATACGAAAAGCATTTATAAAAGAATCCTGGGCTGAGATGACCAGTAGTGAACGCTTTGTATTCAATAAACTTATTACAGGAAACTTCCGCATTGGTGTATCGCAAAAACTAATGGTCAATGCATTGGCAAAGACCGTTGAAGCAGAACCTTCCGTTATTGCGCATCGTATCAGTGGCAACTGGGATCCGTCTACAATTACGTATGATGAATTGCTAGGGGAAGAAGCACATACTAGCGATGTATCAAAACCTTATCCATTCTATCTAGCTTATGCACTGGAAGAAGATCCGCATACATTGGGAGATCCTAACGACTGGCAAGTAGAATGGAAATGGGATGGTATACGTGGCGAGATCATTAAACGCCAGGGAGAACTGTTTGTATGGAGCAGAGGTGAAGAGTTAATGACAGAAAAGTTTCCTGAATATCATTCTTTGCAAGAAGTACTACCCAATGGCATTGCTTTAGATGGAGAGATCATTCCTAGTATTGATCAAAAGCCACTCCCCTTCGCCATATTGCAAACACGCATTGGCCGTAAGAATATAACCAAGAAGCAATTGCAGGAAGCGCCAATTGCCTTCTTTGCTTACGACTTATTGGAATATGAGGGAGAAGACTGGCGCACGCGGCCATTAGAAGAGCGACGCGCCAAGCTAGAAGAATTGATCATTGGCTTTAACCATCCCGCACTAATCCTTTCGCCTGTTGTCAGTTTTGATACTTGGGATGAATTGGCAGCCTTACGCAATACATCCCGTGAAATGGGTGCTGAAGGCTTTATGCTAAAAAAGAAATCATCAACCTACCAGGTAGGACGTAAGCGTGGAGATTGGTGGAAGTGGAAAGTAGATCCATTAACGATTGATGCCGTGATGGTGTATGCGCAGAAGGGTTCAGGAAGAAGAAGCAATTTATACACTGATTATACGTTTGCTGTACGTGATGGCGATAAACTGGTAACGTTTACAAAGGCTTACTCTGGCCTCACCGATAAAGAGTTTGCACAGGTTGATGCATTTGTAAAACGAAACTCTATTGAAAAGTTTGGTCCTGTACGTACAGTAAAGCCTGAACTGGTCTTTGAGTTGGCCTTTGAGGGAATAGCCGCATCCAGCCGTCATAAGTCGGGAGTGGCCTTACGATTTCCACGCATCTTGCGCTGGCGCCACGACAAGAAACCTGAAGAAATTAATACCTTGTATGATCTGAAACAGATATTGGAGATCTACGGACAAAAATGAAATTACACGACACAAAAGGATATCACGTAATAAAGGACTGGTTGGCACAAAAAGACTTTCGTCCGTTTGCTTTCCAGGAAGAAGCGTGGGCATATATAAATGAAGGGAGAAGTGGATTGGTAAATGCGCCTACCGGAACCGGTAAAACCTTCTCTGTATTCTTAGGAGCGCTAATTCAATTTATCAATCAACACCCTGATAATTACAAAGCAAAAGCAAAGAACGGCCTACAGTTACTTTGGATCACACCCCTACGTGCTTTAGCAAAAGATATAGGCCGGGCCATGGAAGATGTGATAGCCGAATTAGGCATGAGTTGGCAAGTGGGAATTCGTAATGGCGATACCAGTGTTAGTGATCGGCAAAAACAAAAAAGACAAATGCCGGAAGCTCTCATTATTACACCCGAAAGCCTGCATCTCTTATTAGCACAGAAAGGGTATCCAGAAGTACTGAAAGATCTGAAGATCATAGCCGCAGATGAATGGCATGAATTAATGGGTAGCAAGCGTGGTGTGCAGGTAGAGTTGGCGTTGAGTCGTATTTGTGGATTAGTCAGTCAACAGTTGAGAGATGTCAGTTTAGAGATGACGGATGGAGAGGTAAAAGGGAAAAGAAAAAGGCAAGAAAAAGTAGCTGCCAACTATCAACTACCAACTACCAACTTCTCTATATGGGGCATCAGTGCAACCATAGGAAACCTGAACCAAGCAATGGATGTTTTGCTACATCCTCTTCAATTGGTAAACCCAACGGCTAAAGGCATTATTGTACGCGCTAATATTCATAAGCAAATAGAGATTGAATCAATC
The DNA here is from genome assembly GCF_001644645.1 of Flavisolibacter tropicus. NCBI lineage: Bacteria > Pseudomonadati > Bacteroidota > Chitinophagia > Chitinophagales > Chitinophagaceae > Flavisolibacter > Flavisolibacter tropicus. Next base: position 2,123,141 of record NZ_CP011390.1, read on the forward strand.
CTACCGGATGAAATTGAAAAGTATCCCTGGGCAGGTCACTTAGGAATTAAGTTAGCGAAGAAAGTATTACCGATTATTGAAAACAGCCGTACCACACTCATTTTTATCAATACCCGTGGAATGAGTGAGCTCTGGTACCAGACCTTACTCAATATAGCACCTGAGTTAGCAGGTCTTATTGCACTGCATCATGGTTCTATAGAAATGGAATTGCGCACCTGGGTTGAAGAAGCGCTGCATGAAGGCAAGTTGAAAGCGGTTGTTTGTACTGCATCTCTAGATCTTGGTGTAGACTTTCGCCCAGTGGAAACCGTAATTCAAGTAGGCTCTCCCAAAGGAGTAGCTCGCTTTTTACAACGTGCCGGACGTAGTGGTCACCAACCAGATGCTGTTAGTCGTATTTACTTCTTGCCTACGCACTCACTGGAACTCATTGAAGCAGCGGCCCTAAAAGCTGCGGTTGCAGAAACTACGATTGAAAGTCGCGAGCCATTATTGCTTTGTTATGATGTGCTGATACAGTATTTGTGCACACTGGCCATTTCTGAAGGCTTTGTTTCAGATGCATTATTCCAAGAAGTTAAAGCTACAAATTGCTTCCAAGAGCTTACCGAAGATGAATGGCAAGAGATGTTGCACTTTATTACCGTGGGAGGCAATGCCTTGCAGCAGTATGATGAATACAAAAAAGCAGAAGTAGAAAATGGTGTTTACCGCATTACCAGTCGCCGCATTGCCATGCGCCACCGTATGCATATTGGAACGATCGTAAGTGATGCTATGATCAAGGTAAAGTTCATGACAGGTGGCTATATTGGTGTGATAGAAGAATACTTTATCTCCCGCCTAGAGCCTGGCGACACATTTACGTTAGCAGGTAGAAATCTAGAGCTGATCATGATCAAGGACATGACTGTACTAGTAAAGAAATCCAATGCTAAGAAATCGGTTGTTCCAAGCTGGCTGGGCGGACGCCTCCCTCTTTCTCAAAGCCTGGGAAAGATCTTAAGAGAAAAATTGAACGAGGCAGGTGCGCAAATCCTAGAAGGCGTGTTATCTGACGATGTGGAGCTACAGGCCTTGATGGTATTATTTGAAGTACAAGAACGTCTTTCTCATATTCCTCGCTCTAACGAATTGCTTATTGAACAGATAGAAACAGCAGACGGCTTTCATCTTTTTGTATATCCATTTGAAGGACGATTGGTTCATGAGGCCATGGCAGCCCTACTTGCCTATCGCATTTCTAAACTGACGCCAATTACGTTTTCGATTGCCATGAATGATTACGGCTTTGAGCTGTTGAGTGATCAGCCTATACCTGTTGATGACAGTAATGTATATCAATTGTTCTCACTAGACAATTTATTAGATGACATTCAACGCAGCGTAAACTCCACAGAAATGGCGAAACGAAAATTTAGAGATATTGCTGTAATTGGTGGTCTTATTTTTCAAGGCTATCCGGGCGAATACAAAAAGCAGCGACACTTACAGGCTTCAGCGGGTTTATTATTTAATGTATTTAACGAGTACGAACCTGGCAATGTTTTAATACGCCAGGCTTACCAAGAGGTGTTTGATCAACAAATGGAAGAAATGCGCCTGCGCGATATGCTGGAGCGCATACAGCAGTCCAAGATCATTCTTACATTTCCTCAAAGACTGACGCCGTTCTGCTTCCCTATTAAAGTTGATAGCATGCGGGAGAACCTGACATCAGAGAAACTGGAAGACCGCGTACGTCGCATGCAGCAGCAGTTGGAGAAATGATAAATAGGCTCAGCACGCTCCCGACCTATAAAGGGGCGCGTGAATGGGATTTATTAACAAATCATGCTTTAGTGCGGGCGTAAATTTGCAGCCGTACATGCAGCCACCTCTTTTGCATAAAATCAATGGCCATCACTTTTGGCTTTCCTCTGAGAAAATACTTTTCTGGGAAGAAGAAAAAGCATTAGTCTTATCTGATTTACATTTAGGCAAGAGCGGGCATTTTCGCAAAGCGGGCATACCTATTCCACAAGGAGTGATGAAGGAAGATATGCAGCGACTGATGCATCTCATTCAATATTTCCATCCCACACAACTGATTGTTGTAGGTGATTTTTTTCATAGCACCAATAACTTAGAGCTTGATTTATTCAAGCGTTGGCGAAATGACATTTCTGATGTAACCATTAAGTTGATAAGAGGCAATCATGATATATTACAAGACCAATGGTATAGTGATGCAGGTGTGGATGTTATTGAAAAAGATCTTTACTTACACAACTTCTGTTTTACACACGATAACAATGACATACACCCTGAGAACTATACGTTTACAGGACATTTACATCCTGGAGTAGTTATTAATGGACTAGGGAAACAATCTCTACGTTTTCCCTGTTTTTACTTTACTTCAACCTATTGCATATTACCCGCTTTTGGTAAGTTTACTGGGTTAGCCAGCATTCAACCTTCTCGAAAAGATGACGTGTATGCTATTGTAGAAAAATCATTGATAAAACTCTAACGTACTAATGGCATTATTGCATATAGCTTACCACCCTATTTACGCTCATCCTTTACCAGAAGGTCACCGCTTTCCTATGCTTAAGTACGAGTTAATACCCGGGCAATTATTATATGAAGGCACTATATCGCAAAACAATCTATTTGCTCCAATCCCTTGTGATGATACGATTATTCGATGGACACATACAGAAGAATATATAAACAAATTAAAGCACCAAACACTTTCTACTTCAGAACAACGACGCATTGGCTTTCCTCAATCTCCACAGCTTACGGAGCGGGAATGGGTGATTACTCAAGGCACTATAGATTGTTGTTATTTTGCTATAGATGCGGGTGTAGCCATGAATGTAGCAGGTGGCACACATCATGCTTTTGCTGATAAAGGAGAAGGATTCTGCTTGTTGAACGACTTTGCTGTAACCGCTAATTTTTTATTGAAAAAGAACTTAGCCAAGAAGATTGTTATTATTGACCTTGATGTACACCAGGGCAATGGAACAGCCAAACTATTTGAAAACAACCAGAATGTATTTACGCTAAGCATTCACGGACGTCACAACTATCCTTTTCACAAAGAAAAGAGCGATTGGGATATTGCACTGGAAGATGGAACTGACACTAAAACTTACATGGATATTTTACATCATGCTTTACCCAAAGTATTAAATGAACAAAAGCCTGATTTTGCACTTTACTTATCAGGTGTAGACATTTTAGAGACCGATAAGTTTGGCAAATTAAAGGTCACAACCGCAGGATGCCAGCAAAGGGATGCCTTTGTTTTTGAGCAATTGAAACAGCGAGGTATTCCCTGTGTTGTAGCTATGGGCGGAGGCTACTCACCAGATGTAAAAGTGATTGTAGAAGCCCATTGCAACACCTTTCGTACAGCAAAGGACATTTATCACCTTCATTAATGCTTGCGGCGTAATTGATTATAGTCCAGGAAATAAATGAACCGTAACGTCACCTCGTTACCATGTGATACATTAAAGGACTGGTTGAAATTTTTAAAGTAATTGTTGTACCGTTGGCCATCTATATCTTCTCCACCCAACCAGTTTTTCCAACCAGCAATAATGCGGCTACCTAAGCGAAAGTCCCAAGTAAAGAAAGCATCTAGGTTATAGAGGTTAAAGTTTTGATCTTGCCCATTAATGAACGCACGGGGTATTTGTTGCCCTTTAGCATCCACATTGTAAAAGCTCAAATAGTTTACCTTGCTCCAATAATGACGAGAGCGTACAGAAAGGTTCATGCGTGAGGTAAAATTGTATGTACCAGTAAACACAGTTGTAACATCTTTATAATCGCGATAACCTACGATTGGAGCGCCATTGCTTTCACGTAAAAAAGCATAGCCAATTTGAAGATTGTCGTGTTGTCTATCAACATCTGCACTTAACGTAAACTTATCGCTAAAACGATACCGTAAACCAACTTGTGTTTTAAAATAAGGCTTGTATACAGAAGCTCCTTCTGCAAAAACAAATTCATAATTTACAAACCATCGCTTACGGCTATCTGTACTTCCGCTGGCAACCGTATAAAATGCCCAAGGTTTTTTCAGGCGATAGCCATTTGTTTGCAGCTCAAACAGTGATGTTTCTCCTTCTGGTTGTAAAACAGCAGATGCACTTAAATCCCAAAAATTCTTGAACAGCCAAAAGCCTCTAGCTGAAATTTCCGCATAGGAAAACAAATTAGGTTTATAATAGGCTATACGGTTGTAGTTTAAACTGTAGCTATAATTGAGTAAGTGGCGTTTGGGAGCAAACTCACTATACGAAACTGATGCTTGTGCAACTACTTCATTGGGCGCCTGTAAATAGCCCAAGTCATTCGGATCATATTTATCCGATTCTACACCTACAGAAGCGCTGTAGCGGAACTTGCCTCCTACTTTAGCTGCACGCAGCGTACCAGAAAAACCATCGTAAGGATTCAGATATCGGCGGCCATTTATAGTAGTCGTATCCGTGTTTAAGAAATAGGCACTACTGTAGGGTGTATAACCAAATATCTTACTATAACGCAGTGTACCTGTTAGTGCATGCCTATTATTTTTAGTGTATAGTGCCCAATCAAAGGCAGATACGTTAGCATCGCGTGCAGCGCCATTGCGTATTACGTTGGTATTAGTAAATGTAACAGAAGATCGGCCTTTCAACGCTTGATCCAGGACAACGATGTTATAATTGGAAAGCGGCTCTGTTTGGATGGATGTATCACTGTTTGACGCCAACTCATGGACCCGCGCATGCATAGGTGCTGCTACTGCGTTAAATACACCAACACCCAACTTCTTTTCTGTACGGCCGGATAGTTTAACCGCATTGTACAACTGAGTTAATGTTGGATTTTTTTTGATTGCATATGCCTCAGGATCACCATAATAGCTTTCTATCTTGCTGTAGCCAGAAGGACGTGCACCAATGCGCCTTGAATAGAATAAACCGGACTTATTAAACAGTTCAGTACCCTCTGTAAAGAAGGGACGATTTTCCTGGAAGCGTTGCTCAAAAGGTGTCAGATTATTTATAACATTATCAGAAACTACTTGTCCGAAATCCGGAATCAATGTAGCATCCAGTGTAAAACTTTCATTGATGCCCCATTTCACATCTGCGCCTCCGCTACGCAGCCATTCTGCATTTTTCTTAGAACCTGATTCATTAAAGCGAACGCCGCTGGATACATATGGTGAAAAGCTTAAACGTAAAGGAGGTTGTATTTCTTTTAGATCAACCAATTTCCCAAACTGATTTACAAAGCCATTCACTTTTGGATCAACCGCATTCCAAAACGCTGTTTCATTATTACGGCGCGAAAAGCGCAAGAACTGTACGCCCCATGTTTGCACCTCTTTTTTAGCAAAGCGCAATGAGATATAAGGAATACGCATTTCTACAAACCAGCCTTTATCGCCTATGGTGGTTTTACTCTCCCATACAGCATCCCAGGATTTATCACCAAAGTTGCCAAAGCTACCTGTGCTACTGGGCGTTACTTTAGCATCTGTTTGCACATTAGCACTAGTAACCAAAAACTGAAACCCATTTTGGTGGTCGTTATAGGTATCAAAAAAGACGGAGAAATAATCTACATCTTGTTGTTGCTCACCATCGCGGGAGGTCAGCTGTTTACGAATTAAAGCCGGGTTATCTTGTAAAAAAGCACCAACGTAAATAGCATCATTATCATATAGTAGGCGTACTTCAGTTTGATTAGTAAGCGGTGCATTATATGTAGGATAATTCTGCACAAAATGTGAAGCCACAGGTGCACTATTCCAAGCCTCGTCATCTAGCCGGCCATCTATTTTAGGGGCAGCAGCTATTTTCAGGGCGGATGTATTTTTTGTTTGCGCAAATCCATATGACACAGATATAAGCAATATGGTTAGCGTAAGCAGTCTTAAAGTCATTCAAGCAGTATTGGAAGCATTAAATATAAAAAAAACGGCTTCTGAAACCAGAAGCCGTTGCCAATTTATTTTTGAAACTTAGTTCATTTTTTTCTTTAAAACGCTTACTTGTTGCTGTAAGTTGGTTACAAGGTTCGCCAATTGGCCAACATCCCAACGCTGTTGTGTATTAGCCTTGGTCAGGATCATTTGCGCTTGCCATACTTCCAAAATATCTTCTGAATTAACTGAGTAAGGCTGGTAGGCCGGATTATCACTTACCAACATATATTTAGCTTTTGAGCGATTATTCCGCATCATCCGCTTATAAACAATTCCCTCTGTTTTTGAAACAACTATATAAGTATTGTTATTCTTTACATCATCCAGGTTTTCTACGCGCTCCCCTACAATCACAGATCCGCTGGGTGTTGGCATCATGGAGTCGCCTACAATTTCAAATGCCCGATAATCACCACCACCAAGCATGGGAAGAGTGAATGTGTTCAATTCGTCAACAAACTCTGGGTCGGCAAAACCTGCCAGATAACCGGCCGCTGCCTTTACTGGCACGAACGGAATATCGGCACGCCCAGCTGCCAGCTTCTGTGATCGGCGTTTTGAGATATAACTGCCTTTACTTTCGCTAATATCTTTACGAAGTAATTCATCCAATGTAAGTTTGAACATATCTGCAACAGCTTCTAAGACATCCATACGAGGGTCGGCACGTTCTTCTTCATATGCTCCCAACAATGAACGTTTAATGCGCAGTTTGTTAGCAAATTCTTCTTGTGTCCAGCCGCGCAACTTCCGCAGATACTTCATGTTTTTATTGGCAATTGACATAGCGCTAATTTATTTAGCCGCAAAATACTAATTTATTTAGATATACAACACATCTTTTATAAGGCATAAAAAATGCAGTTATATTGCAAACAGATTGATAAACGATTTGAGTATGGCAGAAAAGAAAGAGCCCGTAATATTAGTAACCAACGATGACGGAATAACCGCACCTGGCATTCGTAATTTAGTTGAAGCCGTTAGAGATTTAGGGAAAGTAGTAGTGGTGGCTCCAGACAAACCGCAATCGGGTATGGGACATGCCATTACTATTGGACTGCCACTACGATTACATAAGGTAAACTTTTTTGAAGGTATAGAAGCTTATCAGTGTACAGGCACTCCAGTGGACTGTGTGAAGCTGGCTGTAGATAAAATCTTACATCAAAAGCCAGATATCTGCATAAGCGGTATAAACCATGGCGCCAACCATAGTATTAATGTTATTTATTCTGGTACAATGTCCGCTGCGGTAGAAGCAGCCATTGAAAGCATTCCATCGATCGGGTTTTCATTGTTGGACTATAGCCTGGAAGCTGACTTTTCTGCGGCACGAAAATATGCTCGCCTGATTGTAGAACAAATGCTGCAAACAAATGTTGATAAGCATACTGTTTTGAATGTCAACTTCCCTATTGGTAAGCCTGAAGAAATTAAAGGTGTGAAGATCTGCCGACAGGCTTATGCTAAATATGAAGAAGACTTTTTAGAAAGAGAGGATCCTCATGGCCGCAAGTATTATTGGCTTACCGGCGAGTTTGTTAACTTCGACGAAGGAACCGATACCGATGTATGGGCACTAGCTAATAATTATGTAAGCCTGGTACCTGTACAATTTGATCTTACCCACTATAAACTAAAAGAGAAACTTGAAAAAGACTGGAACTTTCTTTCTGGCAAAGGATAAGCTACCACTAGGCATCATTCTGGCCCTACTGGTACCATTTGCTGTTTTTCTATTTATTTATTTTTTACGCTTTTCCTATTACGACTTTACCGAGTTTTTAGGAGTGGTGAAAACAGAAAGCCGCCTACTTACCTTTTTAGCCGCGTGGTGCTTAGTAGCTAACATTGGCTTATTTACCATTTACATAAACAGTGGCAAATACCAAACTGCCAAAGGTGTATTTGGCATCACTGTATTTTATGGTATCGTTTTCCTTTTACTTAAAATGATCCTTTAATACCAACATTGATACTACCAGATTTGATCTAATTTGTTTAGGGCAATGGTAACTTTATAGAGAACATTCAACTATCGACCAGCAGTATGAAATACTATATTATAGCCGGTGAAGCATCGGGCGATTTGCATGGCAGCAACTTAATCAAAGAGCTTCGAAAACTGGATAAGGCGGCTAATATTCGTGCCTGGGGTGGTGATCTGATGCAACTAGCAGGTGGTGCTGTAGTAAAACACTACCGCGACCTTGCCTTTATGGGATTTATAGAGGTAGTTAAAAACCTTCCTACCATTATGCAGAACCTGAAGTTCTGCAAACAAGATGTACTGGCCTTTAGGCCCGATGTACTGATATTAATTGACTATCCTGGGTTCAACCTGCGCATTGCCAAATGGGCTAAGGAACAAGGCTTTAAAGTAATTTATTACATTTCGCCGCAAGTATGGGCCTGGAAAGAAAGCCGCGTAAAACTGATCCGGAATGTAGTAGATAAGATGCTGGTGATCTTGCCCTTTGAACGTGAGTTCTATGAAACCAAGTGGGACTATAAAGTGGAATATGTAGGGCATCCGTTAGTACAAGTGGTTAATGAGTACCGGGACGCACACAAAAATGAGCTTTCGTATACTAAACCGGTAATTGCTATTTTACCAGGAAGTCGTAAACAAGAGCTTGCAGCCAAACTACCCATCATGCTGGAAGCCACGAAATCCTTTCCTGAATATCAATTTGTAGTAGCAAAGGCAACTTCCCTGGACGACAGTTATTACCAGCCGTTTTTAGCCAATTATCCAGAAGTAAAGAGTGTAAAAAACAAAACCTACGCGCTATTGTCAATAGCTACGGCTGCTCTAGTAACTTCAGGCACAGCTACGCTGGAGACAGCCTTGTTTGGAGTACCGCAGGTTGTTTGCTACAAATCCTCTTCTATTTCTTATGAAATTGCAAAAAGGCTAATTACCATTAAATACATTTCTCTGGTAAACCTCATAATGAACAAGCCGGTAGTTACAGAACTGATACAACATGAGCTTACTGCTAACAACATTACCAAGGAACTAAATGCCTTATTACACAATAAGGACCGACAGCAACAAATTCAGCAAGATTACAAAAGCCTGATGTCACTATTACAACAGGGTGGCAATGCCTCTGAAAAAGCAGCACAACTCGTTGTCGACTTTATGCATGCTAATGCTTGAGAAAAAGCTTAAAGGCTAAGATTATCAACGCTAAAATAAAAAGAAAAATACTGATACGGTTAATACCGTGCATGTATTTGATCCACTGTGTTTTAGGCCGATTTGGATCGGGCTTGCTTAAATAGAGATACTCCGAAATTTGTTTCCAAACACCCATAAAAAAACCGTATTCTAAAGATACGGTTTGCGAAAATATTGTTCAATAGTATTTAAGGAGCAGGGGTACGACGTAAGTACACGCCTTTCTTTGCAGCACGACCTCTAACATTAAAACAATCAGGGGAAGGGATAGCAGCCGCCTGTGATTTAGAAGATCTTCTCTTCTGCTGCATTTCACCAGCTTTAAACCAACCGCCTGCAGGATGTGCAACAATTTCAAACTGTATTAATAACTTTTCAAAAAATGTTTTCATGGTAAGCATATTGTAGGTTATTGGACTTAAATTCATCCTTCAAGTTAAAAACAACTGCTTATTTCCTGCATTGCTTTCACGATTTCTTTACATAGGAAAACCCTTAGCAATTACAAGTATTGATGCTTGTCAATCCTCAAAAACCTATGATTTTATGCTAATTAAGGGATCAATCCCAAATGGCTTTTTTCCATTTTTTGAAGCTGCTCCGTTAACATTTCTTCACTGGATCGCATACTATTATAGCGCATACGCAATGACGCCGCATAACCATCCAGATCGGGAAACAAACTAGCCCGGTTCAAATTCATTTTAAGTAAATCGCGTAGCACCTCTTTTTGCAAAACGGTAGGCAACTCTAATTTAACTACAGCTTTTTCCATATCGTCTTTTAAGAACTCCAGCTGTTTCATAAACGGTTCATACGAATTGCCTGTACTTACAAAAATGGATTGTTGTAATGAATACCGCCGGTTCATTCGAAAAGGCTCAACCGGGAAAATCAAGCTCCTATTGTTTTGGAAAAAAATCTTTTCAAAAAGGATATCATTAATGCGATTTCCACTTTGCTCCAGCTCTACCGCAAATTGGCTCTGCAAAATCTCCAAAGCCCGCAAACGAATAAAGTTGGTATTAAACGCCCAAATGGACAGGTACCGGTCGATGTGCGGCAAACTAAGCTCAAAAGCAAAATAAGCAGCGATAAACGGCGATCTGCTAAAATCTAATAACCGGGTAGGCGCCCCATGATGTTGCATCAAGGCCAGCCATTCAATCAGGTGTTCTGGGGTTTGGTCTTTTTGTAAGTAATTTCTAGCACCGCGTTGAAATTCAGCCAGGAAGTCGGCCTCAATACCCTTATAAAGCTTGATAAAATCGGTCCGTTCAATAGCATTTTCCAAATGCCAATCTGCATTGGCTTGTCCACGATATGCCCAATTATCAGATAAGCCATCAACTGTTTGCTTAAAATCCGCCCATGTATTCAGCCTTAAGATTGTATAGCGTTTTGCCATACCTAGTTTCAATAAAAATTTACGCCAATTCACTTCAAAACCGGCAACTCCATTAAAAAGAAAATCAATTTATACCCTACAGTAGCCTAGAGAAACATAATATAACTATCCGCCCCTCAACCTGCAATATCTCGTATATAACCCGTATATAACCCGTATATATCTCGTATATATCTCGCCTCTATATAGAGGCGAGTTATATACAGGATAAATAGAAGTTAGATGGAAGAAATAGGGAGTAAACTGTACAATTAGGCGGGTTTAACCGCTACTCATCACTAGAAATAGAGGATCTACATATAACTATCAACTATGGATGACGTGTATTCACCCTCCATATTGACAGTTCATACGATAATTTAAAAGCAGGCTTAAGGCAAAAAGGATTGTTTATTAATTAGTTATACATATAAATATCATAGATGCTATATCATACTGCCCAATTAATTACTTATTTTTCACAATTCATCATACGATTTAAACAATCCATCAGACCTTTCTGACATTTTAGCGGCAAAAGAGCGTAATTTGAACTACTTATATGCATGCATTAAAGATCCAGATACCTAAGTATACCAGTAAGGATGGGATCATATTGCTATGCAGTATGCTTCCTTATTCCATACTTATCAACAGCCTTATTTTTAAGGAACGCTATTTTAATAGCCTCTGGTCTTTTACATCGGCAACCTTCTTAACCTTCATTATTATGGCGGGGGTATTTTTAGGATGCGGTTCGGTGGCTGTTTTTCTTCGCCAGCGCTTTTCTGATGAGAAGTTTTTAAACCTACGTCTATTCCTTACCATCACCATATTCATACTCACCTCTGCGGTAGTATTATCTCTTACCCTTAGGGCTTACGAGCTTTTCGGCTTTCTGGACTATAGTTTTACCGAGAAGGATTTCATCCAAAGCTTTGTTTGGCTAGCGGTATTGAATGTATTTCTCACCTTTTTAAATGAAGGGGTTTCCCGCTTTGAAAAATACAAAGCCACTTTAAAAGAAACAGAACAGTTAAAGAAGGAGTATCGGAAAAGCCAGTTGATGGGTTTAAAAAGCCAGGTAAATCCTCACTTTCTCTTTAACAGCCTCAATACCTTATCCAGCCTTATTTACGAAGATGAAGAAAAAGCTGAGCAGTTTTTAGATGAGCTAAGTAAGGTATACCGTTACCTGCTACGCAATGACGAGGACCAATTGGTATCGTTAGAAACAGAGCTGGCCTTTACCCACTCCTATCATTTTTTATTAAAAGCACGGTATGGCGATGGTTTCCATTTGGCTGTGGATGTACCTGAGTCAAAGAAAAAGCTGCTACTCCCACCTTTGACCTTACAAATGATCTTGGAGAACATTTTCAATTGTAACCGAATCAATAAGTCTACACCGCTTTTAATAAACATTAGCTATGTAGACAATCATTTGGAGATAAGAAATAGCATACAGCCAAAGCTAGGAAAGTATGACAGTGACCTGGGACTAGAAAGCTTAGCCAACCGGTTTTGGCTCCTATTCCAGAAATCTGTGAACATAAACACATTTGATAACACCCGGGTAATTTCATTGCCTTTGATATTAGACAAAGGAGTAACAGCACTATGAAGACAAGGCGAAAACCCAGCAAATCGGAATGGATCTGTTTATTAAGCGCTTTGCCCATTTTTGCGTTTGCGGTTAACTATGCCCTGTTTGGAGAAGGAAGCTGGAAAGATTCGCACGTGCTACTGTACTCCTACCCTGTAATCATTTTTATAACCATAGGGTTTTGGTTTTAGATATCATTATCATTCAACAATTACGCAAGCAATTGGCTGAAGTAAACCAAACAGGACTTCGTGTTGGTTTATTGTTCGCTGTACAGGCTGCTATAGCTTTTGTTACGCTGCTACTGTTTTTTTACGGGTACGATGCTATACATTTTTTAGGCTACCATTTCGATAGTGATCAATTCAGAACCACTACGTTCCTGGTAATAGCACTTTCCTTTATTGTTACCATTATTTCAGAATCAGAGTTTACACTGCAGCAATGGAAAAACAGTCTTGCCGAAAAAGAACAACTACAGCAATTAAGCCTGCAACAAGAGTTTGATTCATTAAAAAGCCAGGTAAATCCGCACTTTTTATTCAACTGCTTCAATACCCTATCCTCGCTTATTTCGGAAGATAAGGAAGCAGCTGAAACATTCTTAAATGAGCTAAGCAAGGTATACCGGTACCTATTGCGCAACAACAGAACCAGCATGACAACACTGGAAAATGAATTGCGTTTTATACAATCCTATTTCCAGTTACTGAAAACCCGCCATGGCGAGGAGGCACTGCAACTGCACATAGAGGTTGATAAGCGTTATGAGCAGTATGTGCTGCCCTCATCCAGCCTTCAACTATTAGTAGAAAATGCGGTCAAGCACAATATTGTCTCTAGAAGCAGCCCTTTAATTATTGATATATTTACGGCCGCTGGTAATATACTAGTAGTCAATAACAACTTGCAAACAAAGCAGTCTAAACCGATATCTACTAAGATTGGACTTGAAAATATCAGAACAAAATATGATCTTATCAACCAGTCGGGTTTCCAGGTTTTAGTGGATACAAAAAACTTTTCTGTTATTTTACCACTTATTTGGATCCCAATGATGGAGAATCATGTGCTGACTGTAAATGATAACAATTTTGGACCTAATTCCTTCTAAAACGCTCTTATATGAAAATTTTAATCGTAGAAGATGAAGAACTAGCAGTGAAAAAGCTAACCAAGACTATTAATTCTGTAGATGAGACCGCCGAGATCGTTGGAATTGCAGATAGTATCAGAAGCACAATTGATTGGTTAGAAAATCATCCCACGCCGGATCTTATCTTAATGGACATTGAACTAGCCGATGGCCAAAGCTTTGAAGTATTTAATCTGACCAAGGTAAAAAGCCCTGTAATCTTCACTACTTCTTACGACGAGTATGCATTGCAAGCATTTAAAGTAAACAGCATTGACTATTTATTAAAACCCGTACAGAAAGAAGACCTGGAAGCTGCATTGAATAAATACAAACAGCTTAAAAATATTTACAAGGAAGAAGACAAAAAGTCGGACCTGAGTATTGATCACCTGATCAAAGAACTACAGCAAAAACTGCAGCCTAAGGAGTACAGAAAGCGCTTCCTGGTAAAGCATGCACAAAAGCTGGTTTCTATAGACATTGATGAAATTGCCTACTTCTACAGCGATGGCAGGTTGAACTTCTTCAAAACAATAGACAATAAGAAGTTTGTAGTAGACTATACCATGGATGAATTAGAGGAGATGCTGGATCCGCAACGTTATTTCCGCATTAGCCGTTCGTTCTACATATCCATTGACAGTGTAGATCAAATACACGACTATTTTGGCAACCGCTTGCTATTACACTTAAAACCTGCAGTAGATAAAGAAGCCTTAGTGAGCCGTGAGAAAGTAACGGAGTTTAAAAAATGGATGGGTAAATAAGAACAGTTTATTTTCAATAAAGAAGGCGCTTAAATTTTAAGCGCCTTCTTCTATTAAACCCAAGCTAATTTATAAGGCTACTAAGCGGAGAGAGTGCATTTTCAAGACTTCAAAAACAGTAGCCTTTTAGTTAAAAATAATCGTATTGCAGGGAGACAACTGCACCCTCTATTCAGCTCATCCGACCTAACCTATCACCTGCAGATCATATAGCCGTTTTTTACAATCCATTACCTTCTTTAGCCTTTTCATTCCTGAATACCTACCCTAGGGATCATCTATTTAGCAAATTTGGTAAACAAAAGCAGGTTGTGCTAACGACAGCGTATTAAGCGCGTCAGCACAAAGCACATTTAATAAAACCTTGTTTTGTTAATAAACTAGCTATCATGAAAAATAAACCAAATCCCTTTTCCATAACGAGCCATATTATCGAAGAGCGACTTCAAAACATCGACAACGAGCTTAAGGTGCTAGACAGAAGTGCAGAGAAAAGCTTTTTGACGGTGTACAATCAAATTAAATACGCCATAAGAGCCATTGACAAGCAACATGCAAAAACAATGTCTGTAGTAATGTCGGCATTGGCAGAATATGAGCCAGGTGTAGTGCAGGCATTTGCGGACCACACGATTGTACATCAAATGCTTGGACAGAAGTTGCTTGAAAAAACAGAGGCTCTTTTATTACACAGTTCAGAGAAAGCTACTGCAACAGCAGCATTGATACATCAATTCAACAAGTACAGTACTGTTATACATGAAAATATAAATAGAGAAGAAGTAACGCTACGTCCATTGCTTTTACGTTATTATGATGAGCAAGAAATGGCACTTATGCAAGTGCAAATTGAGCAGGTGCTTTCTTCAAAAAATCTGCAGACATTAGTTCCTGAACCTATGGTGGCATAAAATACATAGTACACACCACAGCGCCCTGGGAATCACAGTGACACAGAGAACATTGAGGAGCACAAAAGATGGGTAGCTACAAAGACGTAAAATGGAGGGGGAAGAGATAAAAGAAAGGAAGAGAACCAAGAATTGGAGGGATACTAAATTAAATTAACTGGACATTAAAAATGTCCTTATAAACTAACAAAAACTTTCTGCGTATATAGCATCAAGTAGTAATACACGAAATTGTACATTCACAGAAAGCTTTTTTTATTAAAAACACTAAGGCCCCGCTTATGATTGCGGGGCCTTAGTGTTTTTAAAATCGGTAACCAACAAAGAGTTGGAAGAGGCCGTTTTTGAAATCAGTTGTTTGCGGGTTAAAGGGCAAAGGATTATAAGGAGTGGTAGATGTTGACTCATAGCGCTTATAAAGCTTACCTAAGCCCAAATTATAGCGACCACCAACAATAATACCTTTAAAGGGATACACTTCCAGTCCGCCTACAAAGCCGTAATCAAAGCGGTTCATTAAGCCGGTTAATGTAGTATCCTTTTGGGCACTCTCGCCACGCGACTTTAATAAGTAACCTACCTGACCACCAGCTTGCAGCTGTACTACTTTACCAATATTAAACGTGGTAAGATGCGGCATATATACATAGTCATTCAATACATCTGTGTTCTTGCCACCATCATCGAAGCTATAGCCCTGGCGCGAGAATACAATTTCCGTTCTGTATCCCATACCTGTTTTCTTCTTTGTTGGCGATAAAAAGATGGCTGCCATAAAACCTGTTTGGTTACCGGGTTTAAAACCATCTTCACTACCGGTTAAATAGGACCAGTTATAACCAACCTTTAGTCCTAGTTGTGTTTTAGGTTTGGCGCCTTTTACTAATTGTTCACTAATAGTAGTCTGTGCATTTGTGGCAAGACCGAACCAAGCCACCATGGCTGTTAGATAAAGTGCTTTCTTCATAAGTAATTGTTTATTCTTCGTGAATGTTTTGTAAGAAGATATTTATAATAGAAGCCGTATAACGACTAATTTCTTGCTTGCACCACAATTGCTGTTGCTCGTCTTTGTAATCTTCAGGACGCTTACATCCCGGAAATTCCATTGTGATTAAACGGATAGCATTTCTACCATCGTTACTATCAGCAACAGCAGTAGTAGCCCAAGATCCTAATGAGACGCCATACCCTCTCTTATTG
The DNA here is from genome assembly GCF_001644645.1 of Flavisolibacter tropicus. Lineage (NCBI taxonomy): Bacteria > Pseudomonadati > Bacteroidota > Chitinophagia > Chitinophagales > Chitinophagaceae > Flavisolibacter > Flavisolibacter tropicus. The sequence continues at coordinate 2,139,335 of NZ_CP011390.1, forward strand.
GGCAATTGGGATCCTTCAAAATTTCTTTTCTGAAAAGTCCCTTCAGGTACGGCACGATGATCACTATGATACATAGCTGTAGGCTTTACCACTAATTGATTACCTAAAACACAACCGCCTTGGTTTTCAATAAAGTCTGCCATTGCTACAGCCAGACTACTATCTGTTTCAAAACCTAATGATTGCCCGTTTGCATCAGTTCTTGGATCTGCAAAAATTCCTGCATTTCTAGGATCTCTAATGGCATGTATATTTAATATCCGATCAGGCTTAAACGATTGGATTACCTGGAGTAAGATTTGATTTTCTTTCTCGATGATACGGCCGGCATAATCGAAAGGATTATTGGCATCAAATGATTGACCTAATGGGGGCATTTGGCGATTAGGATCTGGCATTTGCTCATTGCTATAGCGCCCAATGTTATTTGCAGAACCAATCAGGGAAGGATTCTGCATAGCGGCGGCAGCATTGTCTGGGAAAAGCACAGGCAATACTAATACGTTGTAGTAGTTTGAAGTATCCTCCTCCAGTTGCGCAATCAGCATTTTAGCAATAGCAATAGAAGAAAGTTCGGAACCGTGCATACCTCCAATAACCAAGGCCCTTTTATCCGATTTACCAGGAAAATAAAATGTTTCAATTGGCCTCCCTTGCTTGGTGGTTTCTAACACAACTCTACTTGGACGCTCAGCTGCACCTAGTCGATAAGCAGGAGCTGCAATAGCATCCACTGAGATGACTGCAGGTCCCGGAAAAGTCTGTCGTGGATTAATGAGGCTTCTGTTGGCAATTGATACAAAAGGATTTGGTTGTCCAAAGCTGCTCAGCATAGCAAAACAGCCAAACAGGAATGCAGTTAGTTGGTATTGCACGATTTAATATTTAGTCGAAAACAAATAGCGGCTGCACATATACATCCTGAATTGCCTTGTTAGCAACTTTCGGTTGTACTTTTTTGATGCAGCGACATGGCTTTTTCTGACAATTGCCCCTGCTTGCCTGAACAACAATTGTTGTCATTAGCAGCAAGCAGGTTAGCATCAGTAAGGCTGTTATTTGTTTCATAGAGCTACGGTTCCTGCAGGTGATTTAGAGTTTAATAAACTCGACCCTTCTATTTTGCATTTTCCCTTCAGGCGTTTTATTATCAGCCACCGGCTGCGTCTCGCCTTTGCCTGCTGACTCGATACGTGATGCATCAATAGAAAACTCTTTTACCAAAGCATTTTTAACAGCCTCTGCGCGTTTTTTTGACAATTCCATATTTGCCGCATCATCGCCATCACTACTGGTATGGCCTACCACCTTTACGCGAACGCTTGCATTTTCCTTTAAGAGCGTAGCCATTTCCTTTATCACTCCATACGATTCAGGTTTCAACACAGCACTTTGAAAGTCAAACAAAATACCTGTAGTACTAAACTTCCCTTCCTCTAAAAACTTATGACGCGTATCTGGTTTACCAGTAGCCACTTTGATATTGCCAATATAATAGCCCAGCTCATTGTCTTTATAGTTAGAACTTTCCAACTCAAAGAAAAGCTGATTGAAAACGTATTGTGTAGGTAGCGCCATTGGCAGATCGTACAACTTAAAATTGTTTACCCAACAACGCAAGCGCGTACCTTGAACTTGCATAGCAACGTGGGACACCTTCTTGGCATAGTTGCCCAAATCATCAACTGACTTCAGTTCAGATGCAAAGAATTGTCCTCTATTCAAATGAGAATACAACCGTGCCCTAAAATTTTCAGCATATCCTTTTTTACCCTTAGGCCCTATCAACAGATCTATCTTTGCTAATTGATATAAATTAGGCTGTGTCAAAAACTTATTATCATTTGAGGCATCTGTATGGCTTGCTAAAAAACCAAAATTTACTGTAGGCAATCCATAACCGTTAGGTTCTACATCATAAATAAGATCAAACTCAACAGTAAAGTTGCGGCTGAACGTGTCTTTATTAGCTGTTAAGTATTTAGAACCGCCAACCAACCGCAACCACTTGCCTGTTGCATTGCTTAAAGTAATTACCTCGCCTCTATTATTCGTATTCCAGCCTACAGGCAATTCGCCAACTTCGTCTTGTGCAAAATCTTCAGCATAAACAACTTTATCGCCTGGTACAAAGTCAAACTTTGTATAACTAACAACAGAAGCAGTTTCTGTTGTTTCATCTCCGGGTGTAGTTGTTTTACTAGTAGCGGTTTCATTGGATTTGGAAGTATTGCCCTTCCCTTTACCCTCCACTTCATCCAAGGTGTTATCCATGGCATTGTCTACTTTATTATCAATACGTTGTTTAACCTTATTCTTCGCCTTGTTCATTAAGTTGCCCAGTTGTGCTTGCATAGCAAATGGCAACGAGAACAGCGCAATCAGGATAAGCAGTCTTTGTAGCATAGATTAGTATTAAAGGTGAACGAAAGTAAAACCACCATTCAGCGCGTGCAAGCAAATACGGATGAATTGCTTAAAAAGAAACTTCAAGTGGAAATAATTTGTAATCTGAGAACTATGCTTGTGCATAGTCTAAAGCTTTACAGATAGGTATATATGGATATATATTTTAAAGAAAACTTGAATCATTCATTTTACTTAGAACCATTCAACCGACATATAAGCTGTATGAAACAGTTTTACCAACAGTTCACCCAAATCTATAAGTGGTAACACTTGCAACCTTCTATCTTGCAACCCTTATCCAACCCTGTTCTATGAACAACACAGAAACTGTAGTGGATCCTCTTGGAAACGAAGTGCTATTACCTAAACATTTTGCAGACCTCAGTATTCTTGGAAATGAAGCACCCGAAGTGTATGATATGCCATCTAAGGTAATTGAAGCCCCAGCCTTAATGATGAAATTTGAAGGCGGTTCTGAAGAAAATTATTACTACCGATCAATTGGCTGGGAAAATGCTTTATTAATTGGAACAAAAAAAATAGGCGATAGATGGATTGTACATTCCATGCAGAACAACCCATCTAGTGAGCAGTTATGCGACATCTGTAGATCAAATAATGTTCAGCTTATAGAATACAAATTGAGCTAATTCGTTGACTTCAATACACAACAGTATTTCCTTCTGCCAAGAAGCGTAGGGCTTTAACCTGCCTGCATAAATCTTTATAATCCAAGGCTTTTTCGAAACAGTCTTTAGCTCCTGTAGCAATGAGTGTTTCTTTTAAAATGGGGCGCATCCCTTTGGAATACAGCACTACAGGTATTTCTTTCAGCGCCTCCTGTTGTTTAAGTTTTACAAGTAATTCCCCACCATTAATTATGAGCATATTAAAGTCTAAAACAAAAAGCGTAGGAAGCTCATTTTCGTCTGTAATAGCGTTGATTTGATTTAAGAAAAATTCACTACTAGAAAACATTCGCACGTGGTCGGCAAAGTTTACATCGATAAATGCCTGCTGCATCATAAAGCGGTCATCGGCATCATCTTCCACCAAAAAGATGTATGGTGTTTTCGTCTTCAAACTTTTTCTGATTAAGGGTCTAATTGATAAGCTAATATAAGCACAGGAAAAGCAACTGTTTGAAGATTTTCAATTAATGTTTACAGGAGAGTTTGGCTCACGGTTGACAGAGGACAGTCCACAGAAAGAAAGTCAATAGCCATTAGTCAATGAGTCTTTGGGGAAGGTTTAGTAGATAGTTACTGTAATAGTAATGGAATACAATTGAAGTGTATCCTAGCACCGAATGGACGTCAGTGTAGATAAAAGAAAAAGCGGAACCTTGGATCCCGCTTTCCCGTTTGAATGAGTTATTACAAATTATTATAAGTAACTATCACTCAAGCTGACTTTTAATCTTTTGACAACTAAAAATCTACTTCAAAAGTAATATCTCATTTTACAAATAGCCATGACCGCTATCAGTACTTTTACTGTTTGTAATCAGCTTTCTACGATTGACTACTTACTTCTTTTTCTCCATTAGAAATTAAGGGTATCACCAGGTTAAGTGTACACCCCTTTTCTGGTGCACTTACAATTTTTATTTCACCATTTAACCCTTTAGCACGGCTGATCATATTTTCAATTCCAACACCACGCTGCGGCCTCATGGAGTCAAATCCACGGCCATTATCATGCACGGTTACTTTTAGATGATGATTTTCCATGGTAACCTTTACATGCACAGTTGTTGCGTCAGCATGTTTGATAATATTGGTAAGCTGTTCTTGCAAAATGCGATATACGGCTACATGAATATCTTCAGGCACATCTAATTCCTCAACATCGTTTTCATAATATATAGTCAGACGTTTAGTAGCGTTTATAGCATCTATCAATTCCCCGATTGAATCTTTTAATCGAATATCTCCCAACGAGGGTGCCGATAAACGCTTGGACAAAGCGCGTATCTCATTAATAGAATTCTGCAATAGCTGTGCAGACCTGAGCAGTAATTCATCTCTATTCCCCATTTCAGTCAAACATAATTCGGTATAGAGCTTTACGGTAGTTAACACCTGATTTACATTATCATGCAACTCCCTGCCAACAAGCGCCCGTTCATCTTCAGCGGCCTTGATCACAGCAGCAGTAATAAGTTGTTGCTGCTGTTCTTTTTCGTCCTCGAGTTGTTCTTGTAATTTTTTCTTACCCGTGATATCACGAAAATAGACTGAAAGCCCGCTACCAGAAATATACGTATTTACTTCCAACCACCGCTTAAGCCGCTCAGAGTAAAGTTCTAAATTAACAGGTCGCGCTTTGGCCTTTACATCAATATAATGTTGCTTGTAATATTGTTGTGCAGATTCAGGCATTATTTCCCACAGTAACTTTCCTAAAGCCTCCTTTCTTGAAATTTGTGTAATAGATTCAGCCGCCTTATTCCAATACGTTACCCGGGCGTTATCATCTAATCCTACAAACCCGTCAGTTATCCGATCTAAAAGCTCCTCTAAATTTTCCTTTGCCTGCTTTATTTCCGACTGGTAATCCTTGGCGATTTGCTCCAATCTTTTTTGTGCAGTAATATCCCTTCCAGTGCAATACATCAATTGATCATTTGCAACCCATCCTCCTTCCCACGACATTGTTGCTATACTGCCATCCTTTCGACGATAACGATTTTCAAATGTATGTGGATCTAAACCTGTTCGCTCCTTACTAAAAAGAGCACTTACTGCATCCATATCTTCCTCCATCATTAATTGATAACATTTCTTTCCAATCAACTCTTCTGGACGATAACCCCAGAGTTTAAAGCAGGCTTGATTAATGTAGATAAAATGACCATCTCCATCTACGATGCATACAACTTCATTTATAGAATCATGAAGTTTAAGCAAAAGAGCCAGAGAAGGTAACCTGTTTAACATACAGGATATTTTTGATTGATTAGGTCAACAATAAGACCAATGTTTAATTGGCACAAATCATTTTTACATATTTGTGCACAGTATTTTTGTATTACATTACAGACGTTGACTTACTACATAAAATATCGCTGTTTTTTATGGCAAGAATGCTTAGTATCGACTCTGCAGCAGTATCACTTCCTCCTACAACTTAACTACTAATAACTACCTTATGCGTGTAATGGAATTTGAACTAAAAGAACACAACCCAGCCCAACAGCACTGTTAACAACGAGCCTGCCTTTCAAGCTCTCCGCACGCGTTGTCATATTGGCGATACCAATGCCTGTACGTTTTTTATTTACATCAAATCCCTTACCATCATCAGTAACCTTTACCGAAAGGTATTCATCAACTATTTTAAGGGAAATAGCTACATTTTTTGCCTCAGCATGTTTTAGAACATTTGTCAACTGTTCTTGAATAATACGATAAAGAGCCAGATGCACCTCTTCATTCACTTCTAAATTCTCAATTTGAGAGACATCTAATGTGATGTGAATTTTATTGGTAGCAGTTACAGTCTCCACCAGTTCCTGCAACGAATCTTTTAAACGAATATTACCCAATGAGGGAGCAGAAAGGCGTTTGGACAAACTACGAATCTCATCAATCGAATCTTGCAATAATGACATTGACTTGTTCAATAATTCATCCTGATTACCAATACCACTCAAGCAAAGCTCCTGGTAAAGCTTTACAGTTGTAAGAACCTGATTAACATTATCGTGCAATTCTCTTCCTACAAGCGCTCGTTCTTTTTCTTGGGCCGCTATAGCAGCAGCTGTAATACTTTGCTGGCGCATTTGTTTTTCTTCATCCAACACTTGCTCCATTCGTTTACGATCTGTAACATCTCGCTGGATCATAAAGAAATGTTCTATTTGGCCTTTATTATCCAGCAAAGGTTGACTAGACATTTCTACCCAATACTTCTTTTTCCACTTTGTATAGTTTACAATCTCTGCGGTAAAGGCCTTTCCACTTTTAAATTGCTTCATTATAAAATGTACTGTTTCAGTATCAGACTCAGGCCCTAATAACAGCTCGTTTGCTTTTTGTCCGAAAGCCTCAGCAAATGTGTAACCTGTAATACTTGTGAATGCATTATTCACCCATGTAATCTTCCCTGCCCTGTCTATAAGAATAACTATATTATCAGTCTCCTGCGCTACTAGGGAAAGCTTTCTCAAATTCATTTCCGTTTTCTTTCTATCATCGATATCCTTGAAAAAAATGGAAATACCATTGTCTGTTGGATAGATACTTACTTCCAGCCATCTTCCGTGCTCTGGATCCACATGCTCACAATGCAATGGCTCTTGTTTCTTCAAAACGACCTCATAAAGCGGACGATACAACTCTTGCGACTCTTGTGAATACCATTCGACGATTCTTCTTCCTAGTACTTTTTCACGCGGCCACCCCATTATCTCCTCAGCTTTACTATTAAAATATTGCACATGCAGTTCAGGGTCCAAGGATATAAATCCTGTATCCATGTGTTCTAATACATTTACTAGTTGCTTGTTTTGTCGCTCAATTGTTTGTTCATAGTTCTTTCGCAGCTCCTCCTCTTGTACTTTTTTGCTTACATCTCTGAAGAAAACGGAAAGGCCGGTAACTGAAGGATAGGCATCAACAGAAAACCATTTATCAAATGGAGGGAAGTAAGCTTCAAAGTGTACAGCCACGTTTTCATCTATGGCCTTATGATATTGGTAATAGTATGGCGTATTCACCATTTCAGGAAAGCATTCCCAATAATTGCGGTAGAAATAATCTTCCCGGTTTATATGGAGCAGCGCTTCCAACTGAGAGTTTCCATATATAAAGCGCCATTCCCGGTCTAACGCAAAAAAACCGTCCTTGACACGCTCCAACATTTCAAACATTTCAAGATTGCGTAGCCGCAATTCTTCTTCGTACTTATCCTTTAAGTCCCTTAAATGTTGTTGTTCCGTAATATCCCTTAGTGCTACAAATGCTAGTTGGTCATTACTATTCCAACGCCCTGACCATGACAGCGGAATAATCGTTCCATCTTTTTTATAAACCTGATTGACAATCTCTTTAACAGAAAAGCCTGAAGCTAACTGGCAGATATATTGTTTTGTTTTTTCGCGATCTTCTAACGCCACCAAATCCAACACAGATGTCCCTACCAATTCTTCACTGTTATAACCTAATAATTCAATTGAAGAATTGCTAACATTACGGATATGCCCCTCTTTATCCAAAGAGAGAACAAATACCGAAAGGGTATCAATAAACTTCTGAAGCTGGCTGGGTGTCAACATAACTGTTGAAGCAATTTCCAAAAGTTATGCCCCTTTGTTAAACAACAATAAAATAGTGTGAATATGAAATCATTACGCTCTGCAATGGAGAAATTAGAAGAGCCGAGTGAAAGAGCAGTTCACCTTTATTTTCAATCAATCTTTGGAAACATTTTTAACAAAATATATCTACTTGAGAGACGAGCTATTTACCTAATAGAACTCAAATATTTACCATTTACAGTATATTGAAAGTACCTGCTCATTTCTAAAAAGTCTCCAAAGCTGCCAAATAAAAACCAAATGATCCAGGCGACAAACCTGCCTCTACAGACAGTCGTGTACGTGATGCTTTGTCAAGCATGACACGCAAACCACCACCATATCCTGCTCTCCACTTATCCAACAGTTGAACATTGTTGGCTCTATCGCTAGTAGTAGTAGCGTTAAAAAATACAACACCTCCTAAAATTCCTGTATTAGGAGAAATAGGGAACCGATATTCCGACTCGCCATACAACATATCTTCACCACGAAAACGGCCATAGCGATACCCTCTTCCGGTGCGCTGTTGCTGATCATAACCTAATGCAGGCAAAGCCAGATAAGGTGCATTTCCGCTAGGCGTAAACTTACCATACAGCCAGAATCCCAGTATATGTCTGTACCGAGGTGCATCCAACGCAAAAAAGCCACGATACTCCGTTAAAAGCATGGTACTATTATGAGTACTACCCATACTCTCTAAGTTGATCCTGTAATTAATATTGGCATATAGCCCCTTATAAGCATTCACTTGATTATCCCGGCTATCATACAAAAAATTGAGACTAAAGCCAGACACCGTATATTCTTTTGGGTTAAAGTCATGCCGAAGACTATATTGGTAGTGCTGCGATGTTGCAGTATCTCCCTTTTCCAATACATCATCCTGAATATTATAATAACGATCGTATTGAAAACCTATACCAGCGAAAAAATTAGAGATCAACCGCCAGGAACCAACTTCATAAAACCGCAACTGATGATACTTTAGCGGTTGCTCCATACTATCAGTAGAAGTAGGCGTGCCATTTATATCTATACTTGAAGTATTAGGTCCTACTGTACCGAGACCAAAAGTTGATTCACTATTTACCAGAAACCGCCAATCGCCATTTAAAACTAATTTTTCATTGAGCATAAACACATTGGACTTCATATTCACATTCACTAGCTTATTAGTTGAATATGAAACATTACTGCTAATTAGAGAAACGTGTTCATCTGTTTTTTTTGTTTTAAAGGTATAGGTCAATCCGCCACCTATCATAAACCCAGCTGTAGGGTTTGAGGAAATATAAGGAATGACTAGTAAGAAATTACCCTTTGCAGGTTTGGCAGGTTTTGATTTGCGCCTGGCCAACCAGTCCTTTAAATCCTGTTGATGAAACCCTGCGGTATCATGTTTAGTTGTATCTGTTTGGCAATAGGAGATAAAAGGAAGTAGCAAAGTAGATAAAAAAAAGAGTAACAAGCAGTATAGATAAAATACATTTTCACTTGTTGCTCTTCTATAATTATTGGCGTCTTGCATTTATTATTCAATGCCTCTTTGAATACTATTATCGCTTCATAGAGTTACAGATATTGCTCTACAGCTACTATTTTCAAACTACATTGCCTTTACAATCGGTTGCTAGTTCACTTTCACATTCAAAACCTTATTATACTCTTTACAACAAGTCATGAGATGATAAAAACTAATGAAACTCAAGCTCCAAATTGTCCATTTACATTAATTAAGGAAAGTAGTAAAACAAGAAAGTATGCCGCTACAAGTTTTGACAATTTCAGCATCAATGCAATTAAGTAAAAGCGTGGTTTGCCAGAGTTTATAAATATTGTCAAGCAAGGCTCTAACCTGAAAGGCCAATGTAGAACCCGCTTGTTTTTCGCCACAAAAAATAGCAGATGTGCTAACTATACATTACTTATATCCTAATAAGGAATTAGTCAGTAGTATCCCAATAAAAAAAAGCCCCCATGCTGCAGACCTTAAAAAAGAATTTTATTATTTGTAGAGAATACAGAACTGAAGCTGAACTAATTATTAGGAATGCTGAGAAAATTAGTATCAATTAAAGATGCTTAATACTAATGGCTGAGCTCTAATCCAGTTCTATGCACCTCGGACACCAAGATAATATTCATTAGGGCCATCATAATGCTAAGGGCTGTGTTGACCCAACAATGCCTTACTGGTTTATGCGCTTCCGTTTTTATTGTGAATCTCTCCTTTTGAAAAAGGAACGGCAGGCAATTCCGGCGGGTAATTGGGAATCTTAATGGAATGCTCCTTGAACGCCAAATCTATTGCCAACATAATATCCGTTTTTATTTCATCCACATCTGTTATGTCTTTTACCCAAAAAGATAACTGCATATCAATGGATCCATGGTTGAATTGTGTGATAATTACACTGGGCGGTGGGTCCTGAAGGATTCTTTCATCCTTTTCAGGTAACCCTTTTAATATTTTGATTGCTTGCTCAAGGTTGGTACCATATGGAACACCCACATCTATATCAACGGTTCTGGAGGGGTTATCGTGAGTCCAATTGACAAAATGCTGGTCTAACAATTCCCCGTTAGGTATCACCATATTGGACCCTCCAGGTGTGGTGATAATACAACTCCGGAATCCTATTGATTTTACTGTTCCTGTTTGTCCGCCTACCTCTACGATGTCGCCAACACTAACTGGCTTTTCAAATGAAATAATGAGACCGCTTACTAAGTTGTTGACCAGGTTTTGTAGACCGAAGCCAACACCAACGCTTAATGCACTTAAGATGACGGTAAGCCTGTCCATTGGTATACCAAGAGCAGCAAAAGCTGCTAGGAGGCCGATAGTTATAATGGAAATGCGTATGATCAGTAACCAGTTGGCAATTCCACCTTTTCGGCCGGCACTGCCTTGCACAATTTGTTGGTTTGAGCCAAGAAATGAAATCAACCTAGAAACCAGTCCTGAAATATAGAGGATCAGGAAAAACTCGAGTATATCCCCGATAGTAAAAGAAATCGCATTATCACCAAACGTCCTTTTTTGAATGATAAAATTTATTACCGGCTCAGAAATAAATTTGTAGGCATAGAAATTTCGGGAAAATAAAATAAACCATCCTGCAAAAAGGAGTACCTTAAAGACAACCGGTGCATTATTTCCCGAAAATTCTAAATTGGCATTAAATAATCTCCTATCAGATTTGCTATATATCCGCGTGGACAGGGTAAGAGTCTGACCAATAAATCGCAATGTCCAGAAAAATAATACAGCAAGTACCACACTAAAAAAGCCTGCTGTCAAAAAGGTTTTAGAAAGATTGTAACGACCATAGACATTGGTAAGAATTGATGCAACTTGCATAATCACCAAAAAGCCAATTAAATAACTGAAAAATTTCGCCGTCAGCTCAGTTCTATTTCTGCCTTTTATTATTATAGCGGCGGACAGTATGCCAGCAATTGACAGTCCCACCATCCCCCACCTTTCAGGTCTTGATGCCTGTAAAATAAGATTATCAAAACAGGCAAAAAGAAAAAGAATAAACAATATCAGCCAGGCAGCCCACCAATACCTTGCAGCCACGTTTTTGAGTATAACACTCAGCGATACCGCGGAGAGCACCCATATCAGCCCAGCAAAAATGAAAGGCGGGTCGATGAAGACAAACTGGAACACATTCAACACAATAAATAAGGCCGACAAAAACGGGTATTTCAAAACTGCTTGGTCAGGGTTGTTTTTATCCAGCAGATCCAGGTTTAGCATATTTCGCCTCAAATTCAACAACAAAGCCGTGAACACAATAATAAGTAACAATAACAGGAAGATCTTTCCGGCTTCATTACTCACATAAAAAACAAATGACAGCGCTGTTTTGCGCCAGGAAAAACGAATGATCTCATTAAAGGAACGAGCATACCTAGCCGTGTCCCACAAGTTTGTCGATTCCTGGTTAAACCTTGAAGAGGAAAGCGATTTTTGAAAGATCTCAACCTGCTCTATGCTGGAGCTTAGTTTGTTCGCCAATAGGTTTATCGGGGGCTGCAATTCCGCCACATTAATCAATATTTTTTTTAGTGCACTGTCAATCGGTTTGATCTCTTGTGAAACTACGGTCAGTCTTTCTACGTAACGCTTCAAATCTGTGGTATCAGAAGGAAACCGGTACAATATATCATCGTTGTAAAGGGAATCGATTCTGTTTCTGAAATCAACTAAGTTCTTATAGTACTTATCTAATAATGATTTTCTTGCCGTTATCCGGATTAGCAACTCTCTCAATATCTTATAAGTTGTTTCCAGGTTGTAATGCGTTTGCAGGGCACTTGTATTGGTGAAAACACCTTCACCTGTAACTTCATACCAATGCGCAATCTGGTTTACTTCTTTAGTCAGCCCAGATGTATCAAGGCCATTCTCAATATAATTCTGTACTTCCAGGGTTAAGATTTTTATCAATTCTATAGTTCTATCCTGCTTTGTAGCTATTGTATCCTGCCGGTATTCAAGGAGGTTTTTTCTTCGGGCACTATCTCCAAATCGTTTAATGTTGTCATAGAGTTTATTGGTTGTCGAGTCGAAACTGAGTTTTGTAGAGTCATAGACCGACATTTGCTGTGCTGAATCGTTTTGCGAAAAGCTGGTTTGCCCTATCAATAAAATGAAAATTGTTAATACCTGGTATTTTTTATGAAGGGAGGGCTTCCGCATGCTGCTTTTATTATTTTTAGAAAGCTGCATTTCAACCGGCGATCTTAGATAAACCAAATTGTATTGTGACATACACTCCATTTTGGTTTGGTATTTATTCAACTAGAAGACACCGCACAGAATAGTAATCGGAAAAGAACATTGAGGCCTTGGCGGCTTTACCGGAAGTTCGGGATTCGTCAGTTTTGGGCAGACAGTGAAGTTAAGTTGAATTTCAATTGTCTGCCAAGTACCATGGCCGGTATTGCACGCAAACCTCTTGTCAACGCTATCTCATTTCACGGTTGACGTTACAATTCCCTTATTGGCTATTACAAACAAAAAAGGCCCGCATTACTGCGAACCTTTAAAGCGTGGAGGTGACCGGACAAAAGTCGAACCACTTCCTAGAAGATCTTAAAAGTTTAGCATCCATTATTAACCTTAATAAATAGTGTATGCTAAGCAAGGTTTCCAGCTATAAACTATTGATTCCCATTGAATTACTAGAGTATACAGCCAAACATCAGCTGTATAAGCCTTGCCTGCTGTACATCTATTTAAAGTGCCACTCCTCCGGAAAAGTAAAATCTACTGATCCCATTTTCCAGCTATTAAGAACCCTTCCTGGTTTTGAGGACAAAAGAACCTTAACCAAACACCTTAGAACATTATTAAGGCTAAATTGGATTGGTTTTAACCCTACAACCAACATTTATTTCATCCGCAGCTTTGAAACTATTAGAAAGTCTTATGGCTTTACCAGCCGTAAAAGTGTAGTCTTCCATTATAATCATATAACCGATTTCAGACCATTTATCAGTGGTGCTTTGATTTGCGCTAAAATTTATGGAGTCAAGTTCGCTTACGAGATCGCTCGCCTTCGCAGGCTTAACACCGCACCTAATAAGAAGGATGGTGCCAAGCAATGTTATTCCTACGACCGAAAAGCGCCCGAGTATTATGGACTCTCCAATAAAGGCATCGCCCAATTGCTTTACTGTAGTCCAACAATAGCCTGTGAGCAAAAAAACGCTGCTGAAGAGGCTGACTTTCTTCTCACCCGCGGAAAGTACAAAGTAGTACTAGAGCTGGATCGCCCTGACCAAGCTATTAGGAGCCAATTAGAAGAGCGCTACCCCAACTTGAAGGGAAGACTACGCTTTTCTCGCTTAGGAGACAAAATTCAACTGCGCCAACAACTACACGATGAGATTATCCCGCAGCTGAAACTGAAAAAAAGAAGAAAAATCTCAAAAGAATTTTTTACCTCACACAAAACCCCAAGCTAAAAAATGAGCACCGCGACTTTTTATAAAATCAAGAGGATATTGAAGCAGTTTTTCACTAAAGTAGCTTACTACCCTATATCCTTCCTATTAAGTATCGGATTTTTGTATATGGCTTTTTTACTGTCTGCCCTTTACAATATGGTTAACTGTTTTCAAAATAGCAATGCTCTTTCAATTTAGGCGCTAGCCACTATAAACGGTTAGTAGAAAACAAACCTATCGGGTTTGCTCCCGGACCTAGCCTATCAGTGTTTTAACTGTCAACTCTGAACTGTTGGGTCCGGGAATTATTGAAATTTTGCATTTTGGCGAGATGCATATTTCGGTTTATTAATTCACTGCTTTTCTTATTACGACTTTCTTGAATTTTTCATTTACCAGAAATTTATAATTTGTTATATAAGTAAAGCTCTGCATTAATTGCTTAATTATCATTTATGAGAGTTAGCTATTGCACTTAAACGCTATAAATAATATCTTCATGCTAAACTAACTGGCTAGCATTCTGAAAGAAAAAAATTCAATATGATTCTTTCTATAGTTATCCCAAATTACACATATTAATTGCAGCCTGTCTTAGCAATCTACCTTTTGAAAAACTGATAGCCAATATTCGGCTTACAATCCTACCTAACATGGAGTCTTCATGTCTGAAAACCTGATCGTAAAAGCAGCCCATGCTGATAAAGAGGCTGTATTGATTTACTATTTTGTATAACCAAAACTGATTGAATGCCCAACGGAGCAGAACTTGTTAAACCATTAAATACTGAGGAACCATCATCTACCTTAATCCCAAGTGAGGATATTGACAATTTTGAAACTCTAAAAACTTTTGTAGAAAATGGTTCCTGCGTGTTACTATTAGGACCTTTATTTGGAATAGATGCAGACGGAAATAAGATACACAGTAAGTTAAAGGATCTCTTAACATCTGACCGCTACAAGTTTAGCCTAGATAGCGAATTTGATAACCTCTACATACTTAGAAAATCGGATGGTCTGAATAATGCCCGCATCAAGTCTGTTATTACCAACTTCTACAAAAACATCGCACGTAATGAAATCTATGACAAGTTGCTTGACATAGGCTTTAGTGGCATTATCTCCTTTACCTCTGACTTGCTTTTAAGTAAAGCCAATGCAACTAAAAATGCGTATGACTTCTATGCCTTTAATGGAAGACAACTTGTGGTGGCAGAAGATGAATCCCAAGGTATTTCTGAAAAGCCAGTCATTTTTAATGTGTTTGGCGACATGAATGATCTGAATGCATTAATAGTCGATTATGATTCTTTATACGAATTCTTGATGAGCATTATTAAAGCTGAAACGCAAATTCCGTTGCAGCTTAGAGAGACATTAAAGCAAGCCTCTTCTTTCCTGCTTTTAGGCTTTGATTTGAGCAAGTGGTATATACCTATCATCATCAGAAAGTTGAATCAGTTTATCTTAGCCAATCAACGTAAGACTCCAATTGATGGTTTTGTATGTTTAGACGATTCCACCGCTCCTCCACGGGAAGGATTTGAAGAAAGCCTGAGCAAGTACCCATTATTTTTTTCAGAATTCAAGATTTTGGGAAGCATTGAGTTGATTTCCCACCTACATCAGTTTATTTCTATTAAACGCGAGAAAGAGAGTCTAAACACGGGGCAAGCCAGCGCTATAATCCTAAATGGAACGCACATCCAAATTTTCAAAGAATGGGCAGAAGCCAGTATTCACACCGATAAAGAAAGTGCGCTTAAAGACTTTTTCCAGCTATACAAACAAATAAATTATACCGGGCTTTATAAAAAAGACTTTAAGGGCCAAAGTATGGAATACTACCAAGTGCGGTCGTTGAAGCTCCAAGGAAAAATTACAAGAGAAAGTTATGAAGTCAGGCTAACAGAGATCATAGATGCCCTTCATGATATTATAACACAGTTTACAGGACCAATTGAATAATGACAAACGAAACTGCTAATAAAAGAAGATATCCAGGCCCTCGGCCATTTATGTACGAAGACAGAGATGTCTATTTTGGGCGAGAGGAAGAAATAAAGTTTCTTTCTACTCTGATCATGAATAACAGGACTACGATTATCCATGGAAAGTCAGGTTATGGAAAGTCTTCTTTAATAAATGCAGGCGCCATTCCATGTATACTGGAAAAATACAACTGTGAGATTATTCGAATTCGATTTTATAATTATGAAAAAAATACATCTTTATCTCCCAAAGAAACTCTTCTGAAAGTATTGCAGCTTCACCAGGCATCAGAAGAAGATTACTTGCAGGAATTACTACCTCCTTCCCAAGAATCAGCCTGGCGTTATTTAAAAAACCTGCAGAACTTCAGCGCTAAACCAGCACAGGCCGATACCTTGTTTAAAACACCTTTGCCGGCTATTGCTACTAACCCCACATACATTTTGCTTTTTGATCAATTTGAAGAATTGTTTACTTACCCAAAAGAGATGGTACAGGAGCTGGGTGAGGAGCTTTTCAATATATATACAAACCGCATCCCCCAGGGCGCTCAGGAAGCTATTCAAAATTTCATAGAAGATATAGGAGTCGAGGAGATATCTACGTCAACATCAACTCTTGAAGCACACAAAACTGAATTTGCCCTTCTGAATCAATCTATCCCAGTTAAGCTCGTTTTTTCCATACGGTCAGATAGATTCAACCGGTTAACCTATTTGAATAGCTACCTGCCAGACTTTTTGAATAATACCCATAAAGTGAAACGCCTGAATCAACAGCAGGTAAAATCAGCTATAGTAAAGCCTGGTGCGCTCATAAATGGCTTTGCCACACCCAAAATCAACTACGAGGACGGGTTACTTGATAAGATCATTGCTTTCTTGGAGAAAACAAATGAAGACCTAAAAGTTATTGAAGTCTTTGAGATGCAAATCATTTGCAGTAAACTGGAAGAAATCGTTTTAAAGCATATAGGGAATAATAAAGGAATAAATGAGATTTTACTCACGGAGCAGCTAATCATTGAAAGTGAAAACGTTCAAAGTACCGACCTCCTTTTTGAGGGGCTCATTAAAAGCTATTATAAAGACTGCATTGAAAGTATTAATGATGAAGCCGAGCAACTAGCAGCCCGCTACCTGATTGAGAATAAGTTGGTAGATTCTTTTACAAAAAACCGAGTATCACTAGACTTTTCACTTATCCATCAGATTGGCATCAGCCCTAAAACTTTAGTGCATTTGATGGATAGTAAGATCATCAGGGCTGAGCTAAACTCCGTAGGTGGAAAAAGCTACGAGCTCTCTCACGATTCACTTATTAACTCAATTATAATGGCTGGCAAAGACCTAGGTGACTTAAAAACTAAACTGTCAAAATTTGCTCAGCATGAATTAAACCGCTATAAACAATCTGAGACAAAAAAACAGGTGTCGGAACATCTCTTTCAACTAGCGGCCGGGAACAAATTAGAAGATCTGAAGCTGGAAAACGAATCTCTTTACCAGGCCGTTAGGGACAACCAACTGCTAACCAGCATCAATGTTGGTACCGGTACAGAAACTTCTGATAAGCGGCTCATTCTGAAAGAAGCTTTCCGGGGCACAATTAGGAAGATGGCGCAAGAAGCACAGCGACAAAGCATAAAAGGATTAACTAAGCGAAATATCACTACCATACTTATTTCTAGCTTCATCATCTT
This sequence comes from Flavisolibacter tropicus, assembly GCF_001644645.1. Taxonomy (NCBI): domain Bacteria; kingdom Pseudomonadati; phylum Bacteroidota; class Chitinophagia; order Chitinophagales; family Chitinophagaceae; genus Flavisolibacter; species Flavisolibacter tropicus. Next base: position 2,156,716 of record NZ_CP011390.1, read on the forward strand.
GTCGCTTGCGGTAATAACCTATCAGAGCAAAAAAAATTACGGCCTATTATATGTGGGTTATGCAGTAGACTCAATACAAAATAAAGATGATGCGTTAGCTCTTACTGATTATATCTATAGAAGGAGATGGTATTCTGAAAGTGAAAAAGAGAAAATCAGAATAAAGCTTAAGAAGTTGTTTACTACACCTGAGGTGCAAAGCAAGTTGAGCTACTTTAACGACACTTTGGCTACAACCAATCTGAAATATGAAGAGTTTGCTATTTCTTCCTCCGGAAACTTTATTATTTATAAGAATGACAATACAAACTTAGACTCAATGCAGGTCAATTACAAAGTGGTTGGAACGAAAAGTCGCCTGGATACCACTTTTAGCCGAGTAGGCTATTCTTACTTTTTAAACAACACTGATAGACTCGCACTGGCAATAACATCGCCCAATTACAAATGGATTAATATAACTCCCTCTCGTAGAGAGGATACCTTAATCATATATGACTGCAAACAAAAAAACTTAGTCAAGATATTACCACTTGGAACTGGCCGGTATTTATACCCAGCAGAATTTATAAATAGTCATCTGTACAATGAGTTTGACTCATACAGGGTGCGGTATACTTATGCAGGCAATTTACTTGTTCCGTTTTTAGAAAGGAATGCTAAAAATGAGTTTATAAGGAAGGTAGCGATCATATCACCAAATAGCGAAACTGTCATACTGCATTCTGATATGTCAATAAGTATGTCAAAAGATGGGAAACTGCTGATGGTTGGCGAATTTATTAATAAACCTCAGCGTGCCATTTATATCTATAATGAAAACGGGAAAGGACCCCGAAATGATAACAAATGCGGATATGACAGTATACAAAATATCTCTTATGCGGACTTTTCTATTAACCGGTCTATATTTTATATTCGAAATCAAGAAGGCACAGCCTTCCTGCGGAGATATAACGGTGATTTAAAGAAAGCTGCACCTGATATACCGTTTATAATAAGTAGCAATATTGAAATCGCTTATAACAGAGCCGGTAGAAACATAAGCTCAGATGTTACTTGGGATGAGAAGTATGCGTTTACACCGACTTATAGCAAAGATTCTATTTACATCACTAATTTAAAAAATCCATCGAAAAGCTTGTTGGTCCTAGGTCACTTGGTTGCTTTTAACCTAGAACGAAATCTTCTCATTACATACAACAGCTCTTTATCTAATACACTGACAGACAATATCCCCGATACTATTTATAGACGAAATGCCAATGGAAACACTATCAACTACTTTGTTGAAAATAAAGGCTTTAAAAGCTTTGAATATAACAGCAAGAAAGATGCTATCCTAGCGCTAACCAACGACAATCGACTCTTATTACTGGATCAAAACATGATCTTAAAGGCAGCCTTTAAGCTGACGGCCAACGACTTGTTTGGCTTTAGCCACGATGGAAGTAGTATTTTTTACTTCTTAGATAATTACTTGTGTGTTTTTAGAAACAACGATACCCTCATTGACCTTTTCAACTTTGACAACGCTTATAAATGGTATAAGAACGAACTGCTAAGACATTCTGAAAACAAAGTGTCAATCGGAGACCTCAAAGACAAATACGAACTGGATTTTTAAAATATTTATGATGAACCCATTAATCAGCATCCTCGATATTTTTTACGGTCGTTCACTAGATGAAAATCTGCGGGACCTTATTGCTGTAACCAACAATAATAATTACCGGCTTAAACTGATGCAGTACAACTCGCTAGTCAATAATTTTTTTAAACGCACAATTACTAAAGAGGCTTTCGATGTTGGTATGGCAAATGAGTGGGAAGCATTGACTTCCTTCCTAGAAAGAGAAAGCCCAGAAATTTTAACAAGGCTATTAAAAAAGTTAAACGTTAAGCCTGGAAGTAGTCAAAAAACCATCTTATTTCTGGCATCTTCACCGACAAATGTTGCCCCACTGCAAACTGGCTATGAGTATGATAAGATCAAAGCAGCTATTGCTTCCGGACAGAACAGGGAGCAACTGGAATTACTACCACCAGTTTTAGCCGTTACGGTTGAAGCTTTCCTACGAGGAAAGTTTTTACATAAGCCATCAATCATTCATTTCTCAGGCCATGCTACAGGAAACAGCCTTCTATTTTCAACAGACACCAATCAACATAAGGAGGTTACTGAAGATGTAATCAAGGAGTTGTTCAAAGGTATAAATACTTATGTGCAAGGTGTTATACTGAATGCGTGTTATTCAGCTAGCCAGGCGAAAGCCATTGCGGAGCAAGGTGTTTATGTGATAGGCATGAATGCGCCCATAACAGACCCCGCAGCCATAATTCTTTCCGAAAAGTTCTACAAGGCATTAAGCGATGGACAAAATTTTGAGCAGGCATTTGATCAAGCCCGAGTCCTGCTTTTATCGGAAAACAAGCTGCAATCCCATGTTCCGGAACTGTGGAAAGATGGCATAAGGCTTTATCCTTCAGCAGCAGCCTGATACCTGTTGCCGCTACGCTATGAAGCTGATCCCTCCGACCCGTCCTATTCATTCTTAACCTAAACCATACTAACATGCGTTTTAATTCTTTGCCAGCTGTAGAAGATTCCGTTCGCCGCACAGGAAACAATGGGGAATACACATTACGCAAGATCAGCCTTCCGGTGCCGGGGGAAGCACTCCAGCTAGAAGGTCTGTTTTGTGCACCCAAAAACAGATCTGGTTATTATTATGATGTGGTCCATCCCAAAGACCAGATCGTGTTACACTTTACTGCCGGTCAGATACGTTCTGACCTTGGCGCATTAACAGGCCATCAACGCCACGTATCAGTTCCCTTTATTATTGCCCGTGATGGAACTATTTACCAATTATTCTCTTCTAAGTTCTGGTCGGGGCATATAGGAAAAGGCTTAGGGAATGAAGGTACAGGGAATGCGCAGGACAAGCGAACTATCGGTATTGAACTTTCTAACTATGGCTTTCTAACAGAAAGAGAGGGAAAACTAGAGACCTATTACTCCAGGCAGCGGAACAATGATGGCACCATAGGGCTCCCTGACATCTACTGTTCGCTCACTGAAATTGGTGCTTATCAAAAACTACAAGAAGCGTTTCGCAATCAACGCTATTATGCCACGTATACAGAAGCCCAGTACCAGAGCCTGATCATTTTGCTCCGTTATCTAACGGCCACCTATAATATTCCACGACAGTTCCTTGAGGAGCCAAAACGTTACACAACAACACCCGATGTATTAAGCTTCAAGGGAATTGTATCGCATATCAACTACCGCAAAGATGGCAAATGGGATATAGGGCCTGCGTTTGAATGGAAAAAAGTGATACAAGGTGTTCAGACAACACAATTTCAGCCCGAACTAACCCGTGCTGCCCTAAGCGATGAAAGTGCAGCTCTTACTCCAACCATTACAATAGAAGCGGAGCTGGATGCCTTACTGCCGGCGCCGATGCCTGCTACCCAAGAAAATGCTCCTTACCAGGAACTGGAACGAACACTTTCAGAAGAAGCCATGGGAGCAGCTCCCCGAAAGAAAAACTTGTATGCCCTGCTGGTAGGCATTGACCAATACAGGGGGGATATAATTTTAGAAGAGGCGGTAACTTTTCCTGCCTTACGCGGCTGTAAAAACGATGTTGAAAAAGTCAAAACCTATTTACAAAACGACACCTCCTATAATCTTCATGTAGAAGTGCTTACGGACGCCGCGGCCTCCAAAGAACAAGTTGTACAATATTTTAAAAGGCACCTGGGCAAGGCGAAACAGGAAGATGTGGCCCTGTTCTATTATTCGGGTCATGGCACGCGGGAAAAAGCCAACCGCTTGTGGCGCTCAGAATCTGATGGAACGCTGGAGTGCCTGGCCTGTTATTTTGATGAAGCCACCCAGGATAAATTTCTGCTGGCTGACAAAGAGCTGCGCCATCTTATCCACGAAGTATACCAGAACAAACCGCATATTGTAACCATTTTCGACTGCTGTCACTCCGGAGATATCACCCGCAATGGCGCTATCAATGCCGCTGCATTTTCCAGTGCGCTTGAAAGGCGAGTGCCGTATACTTTCCGGGAGCGGAGATGGGATGATTTCATTTTCAGCGAGGACATTACTGCAGCGCAAATGCAGCAGCTGGAAGCTTCAAAGAGTACTCCGGAAGGCCACCATGTTCAACTTTCTGCCTGTGAATCAAATGAATCGGCCATGGAGGTTGGTGGCGAAGGCGTATTCACTAAAGCCTTATTGAAGGTGTTGGACGCTACAAATGGGCAAGTAACCTATCAATCACTCCGTAGCCGGGTGCGACAATACCTACGTAGCAATTTTGAACAAAAGCCACGCATCTATGCGGTAGGCACCGGCGATGAATTACTGTATACCACATTCCTGAATAAGGCAATAGAAGGCAAGACCACATTTGGTGAAGTTACCTTTAATGAACGGGAAGGCTGGCTACTTAACTTGGGCAGTGTACATGGCATAGGAAAGAAGAATAAAAATATACAGCTCCTGGATCCAGACACGCATGCCCCCCTTTGTAAAGCCACTGTTGATCTGGTAAAAACTGACTACGCAGAGTTAACGCCGGAAATAGACTTGGATGTTGATAAAGTGTACCTGGCGTATGTGGAAGGTCTATTGTCGCAACAGGTGAAGGTGCACCTGGAAAACGTGGATGGGCCTGTAGCAGATCAACTGCTGCTAACTGATGCCATTATGGAGAAAGCCAAAGGATTTATACTGCTGGAGAGCCAAGAAAGCCAGGCAAGTTATACCGTCAGGGCCCGTAATGGCAGTTATTATATCACTAAGCCAGAAGATGTGTACCGGCCATTGACTCAGCCAATTTACATCAGCACTCCATCTGCCATTGATACCATTGCAAACCAACTCATTCACCTGTCGCAATGGGAGTACATACGAAACCTGACCAATCAGGTGGCCAGTAGCCAGCTTAAGTCAGATGCACTCAGTGTGGAATTGTATCAAATAAAAGATGATAAGCCTGTAAAGCTAGATATCAGTCAAAAAGAAGTGACCATGGACTATGGTTTCGAAGAGGAGTACTGGCAAACTCATTTAAGTATTCGCCTTATTAACAACCTGGATGTTCCCCTGTACTGCAGTGTAGCTTATCTCACTGTGTGGTTTGGTTCCATGCTCGGCCTGCTGAACCCCAAAGTGTACATGCTGGCGGCGAAGAGCAGTGTGGATATTCCTTTGACTGGAGGAGCGCTTACCAATCGCCTACAGGAGCAAGTGCGCCTTTATAGCTGGAAGGAACAAACGGAGTTCCTTAAGTTTATTTACAGTACGGAAGAAATAGACCTGCAGCTGCTGGAGCTGGAAGAATTACCGGCGCCCCCGCTTCCACGCGAGTACACACGTGGAGAAGAGGTAGCAAGAGGTGGTTTTGTACTGGATGGCACCAACAAGCAGGTGAAACGCGGATGGACAAGCGAGCTGGTAACCTTACGCTTCAACAACCCGGTCTACAACAAATTGCCTATAGCAGACATTACGGCCATGCTGAATGATCCGGCCCTGGCTGATTTTGCCTTGGGCTTGTATTTTGATGCCTCGGTGGGCGATACGCTTCAGCCCGTATACACGCTTAAGCCTGTATTCCAACAGGAAGCTGAGGAAAAAGGTTTCATACAAGATAAAATCCTTGATCTGGCCAATTGGTGGGCACGTAACCGTCGTAACCGGCACTACGCAGAAATGCGACGCCAGTTCCCTGAAAAAGTGCGTATTGTTTCTGAAGGGGACTCTTGGTTTCAGCATCCATTGGTAGTAGATGTTATTGATCATATATCACGGTTGTATCCTGTATATTGTGTAGCTGCAGCCGGAGACACCTTACGCAATTATATGAGCGCCCGGTGGAAACGTGGTGAGTACTTTTTACAGGCACTTGAAAGAGAGCAACCTGCCTTCTTCCTGTTGAGTGGCGGCGGTAATGATATTCTAGGTTCTCAATTCAGATCCTACCTGGTAGATCATCCCGATCAAAACGAACCGGCAGGAAAGAACCCGCGACGGTTTTTAAAAGACAGCCTGTTTGCGGAGCTGAACAGCCTGATGGAAATTTACCGCACCATGTTCAATCACATTAAAACGCATTATCCGAAACTGTATGTTTTAGTTCACGGCTATGACTATCCGATAAAATTAAATGATAGCAATAAAGGCTGGCTAGGACGATACATGATTGAAAAAGGTATCAGCCGCCCAGAAGATCGGAAAGCCATTATCCGGTTGATCATGGACACTTTCAATGAACAGTTGAAAGCAACAACAGCAACATTTGATGAGAATGTATTTTACATAGATGTACGCAATATTGTTCAGTATAACGAGGCGGATGGAGTAGACCAATGGTATGACGAAATACATCCTAACAATGAAGGTTTTCAGCTGGTGGCTATGAAAATCATTGTAAAGATTGATACCATTATCAAAGAACAGTATTTAAAAGCGGCAGCGTCAAGCGTTTCAGAAGTTTTGCGTGATGGGAGTCCACGGCTTTGGAATGTGAAAGAAGACCGTTCTAACGCGTATAAGGGCACGATTAAAGAAATCACAGAAACGCCCATCGCAGACAGTGATGTTTCGTCAGACCCTTACCGCTCTATCAAGCCCGCTGTTAATGATTGGGAATCGTACATGGCACCTAATCCAATTGAATCGCCAGCCGTGCTGTCTGCCGGTGCCCACCCAGTAGAAGGAGAATCCAAATGAAAACGTAGAGGATACTAAAGTCTGAAAAAATGGCTAAGCCAAATTAACCAATCTTTTCAAGTTTTCAACCATTAAAACTCTAATTATGGAAGTTATCAGCCCCGTTCAACAAGACCCGATTGCTTATGTTTCTGACCTTGAAATAGGACTACCTAAGGCAGCGCCAGGCCTTGCCAGAGGAGAAGGAGAGCCTGAAGGAATAAAATTAATAGAGGGTGTAGAGCAGGCCTTCATTGCCGATAAAAGCCTTATTTCTTTTATCACCAATGTACCTGCACAGAACCGTGAGGACATATTGCAATCAACATTGCTAGCGCAGCTTGCTGCCAACAAGAAATATCCTAAGGAAGACGATATCCTACATTGGTATCAAATGTTTGCAGAAGTCTTATCAAATATTGGCTGGCTAGTAGAAGGCAAAGATATTTCCACCTTTGAAAGCTCAGGCCAGGTCTTTGAGGTACAAGATGCCATCATTAAAATTCTTACAGCAGCTTTTGGTGGTAATTACCTGTCCGTTATCACAAAAACCTTAGAAGCTGTAAAAGCTTTAAGCGATGAAGACCGGCGCATTTTAGCGTTTGAAAAAAATACGCATACTCTTAAAAAAGGTTGCTTCCAGATAGGATTGGCTGTTGTGGAAAAAGATGCCGTCTTTCTACACTTGGGCACCTTCTTGTTGACCTCTGATCATAAGATCAAACAGATTTTGTTTTTCCGTGCCACCAAAGACAAGACCAAACTCGAATACATTTCCAAGCGTGCTACTTTCAGCCCAGTAGCCTACAGCCAAATTCGGAATACTGTGGCCGAAAAAATCAAGGAACATATGACGGCCTATGTTTCTGAAATTTCCATTTAATATTTTCATTTGTTGCAAGCATTCATTCAATTTAGATTAAGCAAAATGTTTGAATGCTTGCTTCCTGTTTGTAAGTGGAAAAGTTTTCAAAGGCAAATGATTAAAGTTTTCCCAACTCCTTCAACTATAAAAAAACTAGTCGTATAGCCATTTATTATCTCGGACCAGACATAAAGACAATTAAATTTTTTAATTATCTATAATTTCGTTTGTTATATTTATTACAAACTGATGGTTTGTCGCAGAATTCTGAATCTAGTTATTAACGTAGATAAAGTAAAGTGCGCTGAAATGTAGTTTAATAAACTATCGAATACGTTATATTGGTATTAAAATAGCATGCAGCCTCCCCTAAAAATTTCTGCACTTTAAAATTGGGCAATTTAGAAGAATACAGATTTAAAAACTGGATAAAACATATTTGACAAACCACTTAAAAAGATAGAACAAGTGACCAACCTATAAAGTTAATTCTGCTAATTGCTTTGTTGTGACAAAATGTGTTCAATAAAAAACAACAGAAACCCAGTAGAAAGAGAAAAGCTAAATTTAACTCACTGAGCTTAGGATTATAAAAAACAGATTAATCGCTATGCTACTACCCTATATCTTTCTTATTAAGCATTATTATTAAAGTATCGGATTTTGTATATGAGCTTTGTAATTTCACAAACAGCAACGCTACATATTATTCATTGCTATAGGGATCGGATCGTTATGTAAACTATCATTAATAAAAGAAAATACAATTAGTACTGTGATAAAGGCGTAAGCCACACTTGCGCAAATCGATTTTAAACAGTGAGTTGACGATCAGTAAAGCTAAATGCAATCTAGTGGCTTCTCTTGAAGAGGTGTAGCGTTTCTCTGTTCAACAAAGCTTTGCCGGCTGCGCCCCAGTATTATTACAATCGAGGTAGACTCGAGCAAATAGCGGCCCCTACAGCAACTTGGGGCTTTACCTGTTATCCAAAAGAGAAGTAAAGAGGCCTGGATATTTATATAGCTACTAGGGACAATTTTAAGAGAAAAGGACCTCATTCCTTCCAAGCAAAGGTGATCTTCACCTTAATCATCAATCTAGAAAAAGCCTAAAGGAAATTTGAGCTGAAATGCATAGAAAAGTCATTCAATTGGGCAAAAAAGCACTGGTGCATGTATTATTGATGAATTATATACAAAACTAGTATAGAAATTTTTATCAGCTTTTTATATAACTGAGTTTGAAATTGAACCTAGGCTTCCCTATTATTTTGAAGTTTGATTTCAGTTCTATGTATTTTTTGTAAAGGAAGCCCTTAGAAGAATGAGTATCCTTAAAGGCTTCATAAGAACAAGATTTAAAACTAAATCAATTAAAAAGATAAGTTTTTGATACCAAAATTACATTTTGAAGCATTTTCTAAGTTAAAAACATCAATCCCTCCCCTCTTCATAATATGTTTGACAACTCAAATCTTCTACCATCACGCTTGGTGGACACCTATGATTTGACTATCCCAAACGTTTCTAACTCGATGTATTTAGCTCTATATATTGTTGATGGAATTTTCTTTTGCAGCAATATGTGGAAGTTTTCGTCATGGGTAGACAAGATAATTTGCTTGTTCAAATTATTCACAATACTGCGAAACAAGTCAATAGTCGAAAGAATATTGATACTATCCATTGATTGGATAGGGTCATCAATAAATATGCAATCTATTGGGTTACCATCATCGTCGGTTGCATTCAATGCTTTTGCTAAGAATATGCTCAAACTCAAGATATTCATTTGAGCAGTGCTGAAATATAAGTTAGGTATAACGAAGGTTTTGCCGTCGTCGTTTACAAAAACATTCATTTTTGGTTTATCTCCAGTAAAATCACATTTGAATTTTATCTGTCGATATTCGGGGTGGGGGTCAATTTTCTGGTAAAGCTTATTTATCAAATCTTCATAGAAGAATGATTGGATCTGAGTATCAATAAACGCCGCTAGTTTCTCCTTTTCGTTTAGCAATTCTTTACCTACTGTATTCCGGTAGAAGTTGATCTCAGAATTCAATTCATCTCTTTTAGCCATGTTCCTATTGTAAGTTAGGAAAGGAAGAACATTCTTTTTATATTCTTCAGCCCGTTTTAAGAGATTAATCTTTATAATCAAATTATCAAGCAGAGCAGTTTCTAATGCCTTTCTAGTGCTCAAATTTTCAGCAATAATTTCACCTTCAATGCCAAACTTCCGATTAGGAAAGATCTCATCAATTAGAGAAATATAAGAACGTTGGTCAGCCTCCAACTGTTTTAATTGGGCTAAATACGTTACCAACTCATTTTCTACAGAAGATAAATTTTGAGCATCAACATGTTTTACATTCTCATCCAGTTCTGCTTGTAACATTGATAAGGTATTCTGAAGAGAACTGAGTTGCTTCCTAGTCTGCTCCTCAACCAGTCCAATATAAGTAGAGTCAATTGAAGTGAGATTATGATCGGTTATATACTGATTAACTTTTAAATATGTAATTGTAGACTTTGATTTCAAGATTTCGCTCTCTGCCGATGCAAGTTTTTGATTTAATTCATTTATTGTCTTTATCCATTGGTCAATATTGGCTGAGCACTCACTTTCTTCAGCTTCTAAAATCTCAAATTGTTGCGACAAAATGTCTAATTCATTCGTGATCTGGGTTGAGTATTGAAGTAATGTCTTTCCACCGAGCTGGGACAGAGTGGCATTAAGCGCTGCTTGTTTAACGTTTAAGTTTTTGCTCTCTAACTCAAGATTGATTTGAATCTGCGCATTATCCCTTGTTAATACTTGAAGCTTTTCACGAGCAAGAGCTAGTTTCTCACTATTTGAAGAGATTATTTGTTCCCGCAATAAGCTTATTTCATTGAGGATTTGCTGTAACTCTTTTTCTTTTTCACTTTTAGTTGAAAATAAAATCTGTAAGCGGTCAGAAAGTAAAGGGTTATTTAATATTGATTTCGAAAGTGACTCGTGACTTTCAAACGATGAACTACAAAGTGGACAATGGTCGGACTTTTGTCTGTCCACAAGCTCAGTGCCTAATATAATAATTCTTCTGATATCATCTTGAAGTTTAAGCTGCATGCTACTTTCAGCCTCAAGTGTATCAAGCTCTTTTCGTATTTGGATAACGTTTTGCTGCAGAGCATGGATCAGATTAACTTTTGGTAAGAGCTCAAAATCGCTTAATGTTATTTCACTGAACTCATACTTCTTTATGGCGGCAATCTCATTTTCAAGTTGTCGAATATTAGCTTCCTGACTGTTCGTGTCTTGAGCAGCTCTATTGAAATCAACTCTCAGTTCATTGATTTTTGCCTCTAATTGCTCTACCTCTGTGGTTGAATTAGTTACTAAATGAGCTAAGCCTGGATAGGCTGCATGCCGCTTAAACAAATCGTTTTGTCTTCGTAGACTGTCATTTTTCCGCTTTCGAAGTGCCTCTTGTCGTGTCTGCTCCTGATTAAGTTTATTTTGCGCGTCTATAAGGTCTGCGCGAGTGGACTTTTGGAAAGATTCATTGTCCCTAATAATTTGGAGGAGATCAAAATATTCAGGAAGTATAGATACAATTGATTGAAGTTCTTTTTGAATAGCAAGTTGCGACTTTATCTTGGTATCACAATTGACAATTAGGTTTTTGCTAGTATTTATCGTATTAAAAGTTGCCTTGATACTATTTAACTTATCTATTTCCGTGGACAGTTTTAAGGCTGAGTTCCTCGATTCATTGTATTCATTAACCTTAAGCTTAAGCTGCTTTACTTTCTCTATTGTTGATTTCGAGATAGTTGCTTCGGCTTCAAGAGCAAGGATCTTGTCCGCAATTGTATTAGAAAAAGCAAGTAGCTCGCTATCATTGCTATTCCCAGCTAGCCTATTAACAGATACATTCAATCCATTAAGTTCATCAACGACGGCATTTACTTTTTCTAAGATTGAATCATCCATATCCAATGGAAGTTCAAGTTGAATTTTATTAAGTTCGTCTTCGAGGCGATTTAATTTTTCGGTGTTAATTTTAATTAAATAAAGGATGTTGCTATAGGCATTATCAAGTTCCTTGTCGCCGAATAGAGCCATGAACTTATTATAGCGCCCCTCTGGCTGGTCTTCTTTTAAGAAAGCATCTATACTTTCTTGTGAAAGAATGACGTCTCTAAAAAAATGATTCTCAGTAATTTTTTCATCAAATCCATAATCACTACTATCAATCCGTATTGGGCTTGGAATTTTACGTTCTTTGATTGCATCTGGATTTGCTAAGTGAATTCTAACGAAACCAGGAAGGCTGTCAGGACTATTTTTATTACGAATAAACCGCAATGGACTTTTACTTTCGTCTAGCTCGAATTTCAGTTGCTTTTCATCTTGAGCATAGGCACGATTCAAAGCATCTCTTCTAACGAAACGATAGATGTTATTTGTGTAGCACCATTCAACAGCATCATAGAAAGAAGTCTTTCCAAAACCGTTCGGTGCATATATCGATATAAAGTCTGCGGTTGACTTATCATTCAAAGTGAAGTCAAACGTGCAATCTGTAACTTTTGAGTATGCTCGGAATGCCTGTATCTCAACCTTTTTAATCTTCATTTGCCCAATTTTGTAGAGATTGCTTGTAATAATACATCTGCCTCTGCTCTTCTTCCATTGCCCCTTTTAAGACTAGTTTTGCTAAGAAGGTTCCATATTGGTGAACTGGAAGTGTAGTCACCCTTAATTTTACCTCTTTGTACTGTCCGAAGTGGCAAATCTTTGTTTGTAATATGATCTATTACCAAATCCTCAATTGTAAGGTCATTCACTTCCTTATTAAACTGGTCAATAACAATTTTTCGACTTGAGAAGCGGTCATTTTCAATTTTGTATTTCAGGTGTTGGTCTACCTTTATTGTTGAGATATACATTATGTAAATGTTCCATTTCTCAAAGTCGTTGCTGAGGTAAGGTTGATAATATGCCGCAATTGAACCGGAAATCTTATCCCAATAATTCGAGAGTAGCTCATTACTTGAAACCTGAACTATGAATAAGCTGATAAGCCCCCTATAATCAATTGATTTGAACTTTATGAACAAATCTTTATACTCGTCCTTTAGTATGGCTATAATGTCAGGGGTGTTGTTGGAGTAAACCATTGAATTCCGTCTGTAATGTTTTAAAAAGTTCGTCTTCTGTCAGTGTTGAAAAATTTTTGTAATCTGTCTCCTTTCCGATTATGCATATAGCCTGAAAAGCATGCAGATGGTACAATTTATAGGCTTTCAATGGATGACCGATGCCGTCATCAATTTTCAATTCTCCTGATTGCACCCTGTTATCGCGTACTAAATCAGTAACCATACCTTCAGGAATAAACGGTTTTATAGGTTTTCTATTCGTACTAACTATCACCTTACCGCCCTTTTTTAACCCTTTGTAATCAGACCTCATAATACTTGGCATTTCTTGAGCCCAGTCCCCATCTGTTCCAGAGAAAATCAAACGATAGCTATTAAATATTTCTTCTAAATTAATATCTGTAATTTTCTTATCCATCATTATTCTCATTACAATGAGAAACTCAAGCCATGCAATCCATATGCCTTTCTCGGAAAGACAATAAAGAGCCTGATTATGTACGACAAGACGTTCTTTAAAGGCATTTTTAATCAGTAGAGGGGTTAAAGGGCTTTGGATTATCTCTTCTCCAATGGCACGAAGATAATCTCTAGTAAAAGCTACATTTTGTTCTATAAAACACCCTTCTAATTTCATGACCTGCGTTTTCAAGAATGAAAAGCTATATAAATAGTGCGGTAATAATTCTTTAAGGTGAACACTATTGTCCGAAATAATCTCTTCAAAGAATTTGATCGGCATAAATTCTACTCTGCTCAATTGCTCATTTTTGGCGGCCATTCGGGATTGAATGCCTATCAAAAAGATTCGCTCACCCTCAATAAAAAAAATTCCACCACCTGATTGCCCTACAATTTCGTCATAGTTTGCATTCCCACCTACGACTGCTTCAATATATCCATGCTCGCCAGTTTGGACAACCTCAATGTCGTTTAAACGAAGTTGGTAGGTTTTGTCACTGCGCACTTCTGGGTATCCGGCTAGTTTCAATGTTTTGCTGAAACTAACAGGATCGTTAATTATCAAGAGCTGCAGACCCTTTTCTGCAAATTTGACCTTAATAATCGCTGCATCTTTATTTGGGTCTTTATGAATAAATGGCTGCTCTATAACTTCAAGAGCCACCTCAACTAAATGTCCGTGGTCATCTAAATAATGAGCAGCCACCTGCACAGTTTGATTCGAAATAAGATTATGCTTACACGTAAGAACGTATAGATAGTCGGTTGTTGCGCCATTGAAAAGGCAACCGCTACCGTTATTCACCATAACAGTGAAGTGGGCCAAGGTATCGTTATTAATCACAATTAAAATTTAGTTCTGAAACTTCACCAACTAAAAACTGGTTTGAATCACAGTCTGACTTTGTGAAAATCTTTGCTGTTAACTCAGGGTAATTAAAGAGAATTTTTGGGTTGTTACAGCAACCAATTATTCTAGCCAAGCATTGCTTGTCAGGTAAGTTGTGAATTTGTCCATTTGAACTGATGATAAAGACAGAGCTATCTAAGATCTTTAGAAGCTCCTTAGAAGTGTTAAACTTGCTACCGTGATGGCTGACTTTTACAAACTCAGCGGTGAGCCTTTTAGTTGAATCGAAACCGAAATGTCTAAGACCTTCTATAATAACACTTGGGTGGGCATCTGCAAGGAACAAGAAATTTTTTGTTCCATACGTTAGAATAAATGCAATTGAGCTGCCATTATGAACGGAATCATCTTCTAAGAATTGATCGTCTTTAATGTGATCTGCAATTGATTTGGAGTAGTCATTGCTTTTAGATGTATTAAGGGATTGATCCTCGGACTTCCATTTATTTAACAACAACTGAACTCTATCTTTCGAGGGTGAAAGAATTCTGAATGTTAAACCAAAAACAGTATGTTCCTGCTCTTGTAAAATTAGCCGCCTTTCCCAGAGCTGGTTTGTAGTAGCGTACGTTTCAAACGTTGCGCCTTGCCTGATACTTGTATTATTGTTATCTCTAATATTTAATACAATGTCAAAATCATCTTGTTGCTTTTGATGAATATACTCACTTATCAAACGACCACTATTAAACCAAATTTTACCTATCAATTTGGAAAAAGAAGGGTCCTGTTCAAACCATTTCAGCAACCCCCCAATATGATCGTCGTCAACGTGAGTTAAAATCAACAAATCAATCTTATGGTTGCAATCTACTTCATTGAGCTTTTTTAAATTCTCAATTTCATGTCCTAAATCCCCAAATACGGCTTTACCTTTTTTATCTTTGGACTGATAGGTTGAGCCAATTCCTCCATCAATCAAAATATTTCTAGGTTTGCTTTCTTCGTCTATCAAAGTGATCCATATGGCATCTCCATTAGATGCTTTCAAAAACTTAACTTTCATAAGTACATAGCAGTCTTTTGGTAAAAATTGAGCAAATCTTTAATATGAGGTCTGTAAAACACAGCCTGCATTTTGTCAATTTGTCTGATAGCAAATTTAAAAAAAGTTTATATACTCTAGATATGAGTGGCGAGACCCGTCAAATGTATCGCTTAACTTTTACAGGTTTTTGTCTGGATTTCGATTGAACTCAATTGCTCTTTTGTATCTTTTCAATTATCTGCTGGTGTTAGTATTCCAATCCGGGATTTTACAATATAGGGCTACAAACACGTTTCCTGACTAAATACTGAGGCTTTTGTCAAATGTTAGTAATATAGACACACCTATCCTTTAATTCGTTTTCACTTCAATCTCTGGCTGCACATCGGGGTTATTCAGTATAAGGAAGCCAAGCAATTTTGTGTTAACCTCCCTTTCAATAAACCTACTTCGATTTACAAGTAATTAGGGAGGATGCCCGTTACCGTTTATCGCACAGTGGTTCGAAGACCTTTCTTTGGCAAGACAAGGAGCCATTTCGCTATGTCTTCTTAGATTCAACTTTATTTAGTTTCATGAAATATTCCTGATGACATTGATGCTTCATTTGTCTGAACGCGGAGTACCGTACCTTTTGAATATAATACCTTCAGTTAGTTTGCATTATCAGTCTGACTGGTGTTTGCGCTATGCGTCTACTAACTTAAACTTAGATTGAAAAAAGAACTATTCCAAAACCCTTTCATTTTTTGCTACTCTAATTAAGACTAAGCCTTTGCCCCAAATATTACACCGGCGTTATATTATTTAGAAATAATAAATATGAATACTATTATTTAGATACCAAAGAGTTATAAAAAATGCAGGTTTTTAATTGAACGTTTTATATATCATTTATTGCAGTCAAAAGCATATCTACTCCCTTATAATTACTCTGGCAATCTGACAACTATATATCCATGTAGTATTATTTGCGAATAATATGATTACCGAATAATAAATATTAACATCGTAAACTTAAACTGTGCATAAATATCCAACTAGTTTACTTGCATGTGCTACCGCAGAGGTATATCTTTGGATTCACAAATTAGATAAATTATGACCGTAGGACTTTCTGAAAGAATAAAAGCAGCCAGACTGAGGGCCGGTTTATCTATGGAGGATTTGGCCAAATTGCTCAACCTTTCCAAACAGAGCGTCTACAAATTTGAAAAAGACCAGCTTACACCGAATCCTGAGGTATTACACAATATAGCCTTATACTTAAATATTCCGATTAACGAGTTGTTTTCAAAAGAAAAACGGCTCGAGCAGGTATCGTTTCGCTCCGGAGTGGAAGAAGCCATGATTAAGCTTTCTAGTATTGAAGATGAAGTTATAGAAGAAATGGAGCTTACGACAGAGTTGGAAGCACTAACTAAGGATACAATTGTTTTTGACAATCCGCTTAAGCATTGGCAGATTAAGGATCTTTCCGATGTAGAAAGAGCGGCTGCAGAAGTCCGATTGCAATGGCAATTAGGCTTTGCTCCTATTTCAAACATTGTAGGGGTTTTGGAGAACAAAGGCATTTGCGTGGTAGAAAAGAACAGCCAGTACGACTATGAAGGTTTTTCCGCTTTTTACCAGGGCAAACCCATTATTGTTTTAAACACCAAAACTCAGGAGATTACTCGTAAGCGCTTTACGGCCCTTCATGAATTGGGTCACATCCTTTTGGGCTCTATTGTCGTTGAATCATTGAAAGACAATATTGAGCAAATCTGTGACACTTTCGCAGGTGCCCTTCTTTTACCGGAACAGGTATTGAAGCAATTTTGGAAAGGCCGTACCAAGTTTTTGATGCAGGACTTTATTTCCCTTAAAGAAACCTTTGGCATTTCCATACAGGCTATCTGGCGAAGAGCCGTGCATTTGAAGCTGCTTTCCTGGGAAAGTTTGCATAAATGGAAAGAGGCTTATCAAGCTCAACCTAATTATGGAAATTACATGGGCAGCGAAAGTCCGAGGCGCCTTGAGTTACTTATGCTAAAATGCCTGGCCAACGGTAAAATAACATATGATCAAGGAATTGAAAAAGTAAAAGGGCTGAAGAATAACTTAGATAAAACGCTATTAGTAAACTTAAAATATAGCTTATCGATATAAAAATAAATACCAGATAGAAAGCCTACCCGGTATTGTATTTTCAAGAAGAGAATTCAGGCTTACTCCCTGACTCACTACTTAGAATTCGCACCTCAAAAGTAAGACCTCTTCTTGAATTTACAATACCTCCCCTAGCCATCAGGCTTCCTATCTGGAATTGTTAACAATAAAATAGAGTCAAGTAAACAAGAAAGCACACCATCCGGTACTCGGATTGGACATGCCCTTGGTATGTCTAAGAGAGTAACTAATCGAAGGAGGCTTTAGAGAAACTACAGCCTCCAGGAAATCTATTTTAATCATTCAACAATTCGTTTTTATGAAAACAAATAAAGTAACCCTATGCAGTAAGGGGACATGCATGACTGTGTACGGCAAAGAAGCCGAACTACTCTCTGGCATAGCCCTATTTACCCTGGTTTGCATAGCTCTTAGAGCAGTAATAAAATTAATCGATTAATCTGGAAGACAGCTCTATTGCCGTCTTCTAACTAAATTTTAAAAAGTGAATAATCCCAAGTTTCAAATATTTAAAAGCAATACGAATAATCAGTACTACTATAACCTAAAAGCCGCAAATGGTGAAAAGGTCTTAAGTAGCGAAGGCTATACCACAAAACAAGCTTGTATCAATGGCATTGCATCAGTAAAGGTCAATGCCCCTTACGACAGCCGCTATGAACGCAAGAATGGCTACTCCAATTACACTTTTAATTTGAAAAGTGCTAATGGTGAGATCATCGGCCGCAGCGAAAATTATACGAGTGAATCTGGTAGAGAAAATGGTATTGCAGTTGTAAAACGTGATGCACCTCTAGCACCGGTTGAAGATCTATCACTCACGGGTACATATTCTTAATTTATTAAAACATCCTTTTTATGTCCAAAGGAAAATCATCAAGGAGTAGTTATCGTAGCGCAGTAACTGGCCGCTATGTAAAACCGTCCTATGCCAAATCACATCCAAATACGACGGTTAAGGAAACAAACAAGCCTAACTCTTCTACTAAAAAGAAAAGTTAGTCAAATCTACAAGACCGCATAAGCGGTCTTGTTTACTTTTCCTATGATTAAAAATGAATAATAGTATTCCAAACTCGCTCAGGCAATGATTGATTATCCTGAAAGTTTGGAGATGGTAAATAGTACTATTCTTCATTTTTTAAACATTACCAATATGACAGATTTGACTAAGTACTTTCTTTAGCTTATGTTAGCAAGTCTACTCAACTTTTAAACCTATAAATATTTTGCGTCCAACTACAAAAGAAGGACACCCCTATGTCCATTAGACTTTCTATAAAAGAATTACTAAAACTACTGCACCAAAACAGTGACTTGATCGACCTTCTTTTCGGAAAAAAGGAATCCATCCTGACTTCCGAAATCCTGGCTCGGGAAGAGGTTACATTGGACAAGATGGAGTATTTGATCAATTCGGGAATCATTCATGAAAACAACGGATACGTTAGCTTGGACGAGCGGCTCTCTACTTTCTTTTTAGACTTTTTGGAAATAGGAGAAATTTCAATTGGCTTTATTGATGACAACGTACAAGCTCTTAATGAGAATTTAAATTATTACCGCCAAGAGCAAAATCCCAAGTATGTCAAAAAGATAAAAAACACGCTACAAAAGATTATTTCGATTACTCATCGAGAAATCATAAAGCTCCAAAAAGCCATTGATGATACGTACCGCAATGAAGCGAACTACAGCATCAAAATGCAGCGGCTTGAAAGTTTTAAAATCAAAAGAGACACTATTATTGATCTTATAGAAGAAACTGAAAAGATCTATCAAGAATCCAAAGGTCTTTTGGTAAGCATAGTTGACGCAGAATTATCTTCCCTGCTCCATTCCTTGCGATTTAGTTTAAAATCTGACAAGGATTACCTAATCGAAATCCAAAATAAAATCCTTGAATACATCAACCGCGTCCGGGAACAGCAAGTGCTCTTTCAAAAGTGCCAATACTTAAAGGAGTTAAAAAACCGAGGCGAGCTCCACCACCAGACCAACTTCAAAGCTGTATTAGAAAGAGAAAACCTTCTTTTATTTGAAAAAAGACAGGTGCTGAAGCCAAGAATATCCCTTGAGTATCTCCGGACAGACGAGGGTTCTAAGGTTTTAGCCAAAGTCGCTGAGCGGCTAAAATTGCAGCAGGCAAAGCCAATCCAGGATTCCCTACATAAAACCATTGATCTTGAGGAAGCTGCTCCAGAAAAGGCACTTAAAATCAATATCAACAGCTTGGTAAAGAAATTTGCTGAGAGCAATAGCAACCTATTTGAGTTCCTTGTCCGCTTTCCTTACCCCGAAGCGCTTGGAACCATCACACTAGAAGACAAGCTCCGGCTATTTATTGAAATTGTCATGGATTACGATGACGCTTTGGTTATTAACCATGACTTTGACCATTATGAATTTATCAATGTAAACGGGCAAAAACAAAAGATTGGTTTTGCATTGGTTTATGCCAAACAAGATGTTTATGAACCTGCATAAAGAGTACACCACCGAAATCTTTCAGCTTCTAAGTAAAGGCAACTTTATATCATCAAATGCCTCAAAAGACCACGCAGGTAAACTCTACCGCTACATCAGTGAGGAAGACCACTTTGAACGGCTAAAAGCCTACTTCGCACTGATCAACCTTAGCTTGGAATGCGGTAATGGCTATTATTATTTTAGCCAGATCAGCGAAAAAGAGACACTAAGGGAAGAAAAGATCCTAAAATTTGAACGCTATATAGACATACTCGACCTTTTCACCTCCCTGGAGAACCCTCCATTTGTAGGGACCAGATACACAATCACCGAAATAGCACAGGAATGCCTGGGTAATCCCATGCAAAAAGAAAAGCTCGAAGAAATCCGAATTGGCGGCAACAAAGCCAATATAACGGACAAGCTGCGGGAGATTTTGGATTTCTTGACCGCTGATACCTTTTTGGAATTGGAAGACGAAGAAACAGAGACTTATAAGGTTTTGGATTCCTTTAATTATTTACTTGAAATTATTAAGCAGATCGAAATTTATGGAGAGCAAGCACTTTCGGCAACTGAATAAAATCGTATTCATTAACGTAGGCAATTGCCCCTACTCTGAAATCGAGTTGTCAGGCAATACTTGTTTTATCGGGATCAACGGCGAAGGAAAGTCCACCACGCAAAGAGCCATTTTATTCTTTTATAACGCCGATACTCAAAAACTGGGCATTCCACGCAACCTTCCCTTTAAACCTTTTGAAGAATATTACTTTCCCAGTTACAACTCTTATATTATTTATGAGGTAAAGACAGAAACGGGAGAATTTTTCCATATTATTACCAGTCGTCAGAACCGCATCGTCTTTTATTTTGTAGAGGGGCCCTACAACAAAGAACACTTTATTCAAGACCGAATGGCTTTGGGACTCAACGAGGTTCTGGCTTCCATCCGAAATGTTCTGCCTTCCATTTACGTGAGCAAACGGGTTGATACGTTTCAGGAATACAGGGAAATCATCTACGGTGCCACCAAAAGCAAGGACTTTAAGGACTTTTACCTGATTCATGGTAACAGCAAGTATGACAATGTACCGCGGGCTATTACAGACATCTTTTTGAGTTCCTCTGCGACCATTGAAGCCGACTTTATCAAAAACTTTATTGCAAATGCTGTCAGCGAAACTGGCACCGATATATCGCTGGATCAGATAAAACGGCAGATACGTCAGTTTAAAGATAAATTGGAAGACGTTGAAAATTTCAAAAGACCCGAAAACCAGCACTTAGCTCAACTCATCGATAAAACGTTCGATCAGCTCGAACAGTATAAATTTTCCCAACAGGATACAGCTGTACAGTTGGGTAGCGCTATAAAGTATGCGCAAAACCAAATTGATGTTTTAGATTTTGAATTGGGAAAAATTAATGACCACATCTTTCAAGCCGACCAAAATTTTAAAGAAAAAGAATATAATCACCAGCAAACTAAAGATCAACAAAACATTCTTCTAGGGGGCATTGAGAGCAATATAAATAAAGCTGAAAGTCTGGAACGTACCTATCACCAGAGCAATGCCCCTACCCTGCTTTCGCTGTATCAGCAGAAAGATTCCACCAAAGCCGAATGGAATGCCAGAACAATCGAGTACACGACTTTAACTACAGCTTTTCAGGACACCGAACAGCGATTTGCATTATTGTACCAGGGTGTGGACAACGAGCGCGCTAGTTTTGAAATTGAATTAAGCAAAAAGGGGCTTGAGATAGATCGCCTTTTTACTGGTAAGCAGGAAGAGATTAAACATGTTTATGCCCAACAACTAGATGTCTTAAATCAGCAGCAAACCCAAGAAATCACAGAACTAACTTATGACGCCGCCGCCAAAAAAGAAGCCCTGTTCAAACTAGAGCTTGAAGTTTCCCTTATCAAAGGAACTGTTCCTTTTCAAAAGGAACTCTCAGAGATAGAGCGCCAATTACTAAACATAAACCAAGAACTCTATGAAGCAAAACTAGCGCTGGAGCAAAATCCTAAAGACATTAAGAGCCTAATCGAAAAAGCTGGATTGGTTGAGGAGAAGTATAAGTCAGAGCTAAAGAATTATCAGGAGCGCAAGCAACAAGCTATTGCTGAAAAAAAAGAACAATTGGAAAGCCTACGTAAAAAGCTTTCCCTTCAGCATAATGCCTTTTATGGGTTTTTAGAAACCAATTACCCCGATTGGAAAGAAACAATTGGCAAGGTTTGCAGTGAAGATCTCTTGTTCCGTACTGATTTGGAGCCTAGTCTTTCCTCGCTACAGGTTAGTCTATACGGTATACAATTAAACCTAAGTGGCGTAGAAGTCCAGGCAAAATCCATTCAGGAATACGAAACAAGTCAAAGAGCCATTGAGCAGGAAATAAAAGAGTTAGAAAACGCTGTTATTGAATACAGAAAGGAAGCAGGGGAAAAACAAGAAGCGGAATTAGCACCTCTTCGAAAAAAGATTCAAGAGTTGAATGAGCAAAGTGGCCATTTAAACTACAAGGTACAAAGCCTGCAAACCACCCTGGAAGAAAAGCAACTATCCCATTCTGATTGGATCTCCAAATCACAAGGGGAAAAGGATCGGCTTACTATGCAGAATAATGACAAGCAGAAGTCGATTCGGCAAGATCTTCAAGCAATCACTAATAAAATAACATCGCTCCAAAACATCCTTAAAACGGAAATACAAAGCCTACAAAGCGAAAGGTGGGAGAAAGAAAAAGCTATACGTGAGCAGCACAACCGTTCCTTGGAAATACTTCAAGAAGAAAAAGAAAGTAAGCTTACTGATCTCGCCCAAAGACAACTGGAAATTGACCAGCAAAAGGCCTCAGCGCTTCAAAACGAAGGCATCGATTCTAAAAGGATTACTCAGGTTCGGGAAGAAGTCAGGAAGTTAAAAGCTATATTGGATCAATTAGAGCAAAATGAGGAACTGGTTATTAAGTATAAAAATGATAAAGAGGAGTATATCGACAAAATAGAGGTATTTAAAAAAGAGCGGCAGCAGCTATTGAAAAAACAAGAAGAACATACGCAGGAATGGGAAAAGGTCAAAAAGGATCATGCAGGCATTAGGTTAGGACTTGAAAGCCAACAAAGACAAGTTGAGGCCAGTAAGAAGGAACATGTAGAAGGGCTTCGTTACTATGAAAAACAGTTTGCCAGCTCCAGCCATTTAGCGGAAGTTTATAAAAACAAAATCACCCAGGCGCCGGAAGCTTTTGTAGAAGTCTCAATTATTGATTTATGCTTAAAATTACAAAGCCTACAACAGAAGTTCATTAACGATTCTCAAATCCTTCGCGAAAGCATCAGTAAGCTGGCTGGTTCCTTTAGAGCAGACAACCATTTCAACTTTAAGGTAAATAACACTACGGAATTCGACTATCAAGCCTTTGCTACCAATTTAAAATCTTTTGTGGTGGAGGACCGACTTAGAACCTCAATCGATGAGCTGGGCCGACAACACTGGATGATCCTGGACTCCATAGGCACTAAGGTTAATGATCTAATGCGGCAACTGGACAAGGTTAAAAAGACAATCCTAAACATTGACTCAGAACTGGAAAGTAGTAACTTTTCCGAAGGCCGGCTTATTCAGTTTATTAAAATCCGGTACAAAGAAGGCAAAAGCCTGGTGTTAAAACAATTGCAAGCCATTGCAGAGATAAAAAACGCTCATCAGTTTGGCATAGGAGAACTCAACTTGTTTAACAGCAACACCAAGCAAAACAACGAATTGCACAAAAAATCTGTGGACGCCTTGGCTAAGCTCTTTAAGATTTTAGAAGAGGAAGGCAAAGAAAAGATTCAGCTCCAGGACACTTTTGAACTCC
The DNA here is from genome assembly GCF_001644645.1 of Flavisolibacter tropicus. NCBI lineage: Bacteria > Pseudomonadati > Bacteroidota > Chitinophagia > Chitinophagales > Chitinophagaceae > Flavisolibacter > Flavisolibacter tropicus. Next base: position 2,180,357 of record NZ_CP011390.1, read on the forward strand.
AGTTCAACATCAAGGAAAAGAAAAACGAGACCGGCTGGGTGGAAAGACTACCTAAAATAGGATCCGATGGAACGGATATTTTAGTTAAATCCATCATTTATATTATCCTGCTCAACTTATTCATCAAAGAATCTACTCAAAAAACCGCACAGCACTTTAAGGTGCATTGCTTGATTGATGAAGTGGGCAAGATTGCAACCAATTATATGAAAGAGCTCTTAAAGTTTGTGGCGCCCAAAAACATTTTGCTGATCAACGGTTTGCCCAACGAAAGCAAGCTGGAGATGCACTATAACACCACGTACAAGCTAAGGAATGGCAAAAACGATACGATGCAGATTATCAAACTATTGACCAATACTATAGAAGTATAAATGAAACTTTCCATCACCACAGCACAGAATCTTTTAAATCTAGTAAAAGAGCAAGAAGAACTTAATCTAAGTGTCTTTAAAGGCAGCGGCAAAACACTGGCTGAAGAGTTGATAAAGGAAGGTATTCTATCATCAAGGAGAGTGGGAACAGCCATGTATAAAGTGAGGTGTAATTATCCGGACCGTCTCTCATCCTATTTAAAAAGCCAATATCAAATTGCGTCCCTTCCCTCCTATATTGAATTTCTTACAAATGAAGAATCAACCAGAGCGGACGCCGTGGAAGCAACGGGGAATTCAAAGTTTAAAAAAGGCAAGCTTTTCCAAGGCTTTTTGGTAAATGCGTTAGAACCCATTGAGATAATCATCAGCGGTGAGAAGGTGATTATTCAACCGGGGGGATCCCATTTTACCTTCATCCACGACTTTAGTAATATCGTTCTTGATAAGGCAATTACCATTGTGGGAGTAGAAGGCTTTGAGAGCTTTAAGCAAATTTCAAAGCAAAAAGCTCTTTTTGCTGGGACAAAGGCGCTATTCCTATGGCGCTATCAAAATAGTAATTCCATCACTGATTGGCTTAAGCTTATTCCAAATAAATACCTGCATTATGGCGATTTTGATCTTAAAGGCATCCACATTTATATCACAGAGTTTAAAAACAAAATAGGTACACAGAGGTGTGGTTTTCTAATACCGGATAGAATTGAGGAGTTCATCTCACACCACGGAAGTCGCGAATTGTACCAGAAACAAATTAACCACTTGAAAGATTTCGATTTCAATGCCCATCGAGAGGTCGATGGTTTGGCAAACTTTATAAAGGCACAAAAGAAAGGGTTAGAGCAGGAATTTTTTATTCGTTCAAGATGAAGACAGAAAGCCAATCCTCTAATTAGGAGCACATCTGTTCTTTCCATCAAATTGCACGATTTCGTGGCATCTTATAATAAATGTAGAACCATAGAATCGTACTTTCCCTTTAAAACCTGAAACATGGAAGCTACCAGGCAAGACACTTTCACCCGTAACCAGCTTTATGAGTTGGTGTGGTCACAATCCCTACTTTCCCTTTCTAGAAAGTATGCGATTTCGGATGTTGGATTGCGTAAGCTTTGTATTCGGATGAATATCCCGTTACCAAAAGCTGGCCATTGGGAAAAGCTCAAACATGGAAAGCCAGTTGACAAAATCAAACTGCCTACTACTTATTCAGGAGCAAGTGAGGTGCGGCTTTCTCTACGAAATGAAGATGACGTAGATAACATTTCTAAAAAGGAGTCTGTGCATGCATTGGTGAAGCAACTTCAAGCCAACTCTGAATTAAAATTTGTCGTTCCCGACAGACTAACCTCTCCCGATCCACTCATTGCGTCTGCTAAAGTAAGCTTGAGTCGGAAAGAAGCAAGCTATGGTCCTTATCAAGGCGTTATCTCCACGTCAAGAGGCGAACTTACTATTCGTGTTTCACCTCAAAATATAAGTCGGGCACTTCGCATTTTAGATACACTGATCAAAGCGTTACGCAGTAGGGGGCATACAATTGAAGTAGACACCGAAAAAACATATGTAATCATAAATACACTAAAAATTGAGGTTAGTATAAAGGAGAAACTTAAACGGGTGATAATCGACAATCCTAAATGGTCCTGGCAATCTTCTGAATTATGCCCTACCGGTATTTTGTCCTTTCGGATTGAAGGTGGATCTGAATGGAAAGATGGCAAAGAGCCCTTAGAAGCGCAACTGCCTAGAATTATAGCCCGCCTTGAAATGGAAGCCATTCGTCGTAAAGAGCGCCAGGAACAGCTGGAAAAATTCTGGCAAGAACAGCGCGAAAAAAGGCGCCTAGCCGAAGAGTTTGCCGCGCGAAAAGAAAAAGAGCTAATAGATTTTAAAATTATGCTTCAAAAAGCTGAGCGCTGGCACAAGGCCGTTACTCTACGCAACTATATTGAGGCAGTAGAACAAAAAGCCGTTCAGAGTGTCGGTCCTTCAGAAGAAATCACGCAATGGCTTGCTTGGGCACGAAAAAAGGCGGATTGGTACGACCCTTTTATAGAAGCCGACGATGAATTACTTCATGATATTGATAGAGTTTCCCTAATGCACAGGTAATAACTATGCTTAAGCACTTTACTAATGAACCTTTGGATATAATTATCCTATAAATATTTACACATACTTTCATCCATTCTTATACTCCTTTTCATACACCTTCACCTTAATATTGCTACATCCGCCAGGATTCTTTTTTACTTCTATCTGCGTACCAATCCGTTCTTTCAGAGCCTCTACGTGCGAAATAATACCGATCGTTTTGCCGCCAGCCTGCAACTTTTCCAAAGCAGAAATTGCAGTGTCAAGCGTTTCTGAATCCAAGGTGCCGAAACTTTCGTCAATGAAAAGGGATTCAATTCTCGTTTTTCTTCCAGCAAGGTCAGACAATCTCAAAGCAAATGCAGGATCACCAAAAAGCTTTCGCCACCCGAAAGTGTTGATACTGGGCGCACAGCACCGGAATGGAGCAGAATTGAAACGGTTAGAAGTTTATGTAGGGGCAGGCATGACTCATTAAACAGGGCCTCCAAATCCCTCCACCTCAAACAATTTACTATTCTTTAAATACTAAATAAAGCTTTGATACTACTTTAAAAATTTTCACTCTTCCGCTATTTTATCTACAAGAAGATGTTTAATCTTTTTATAACTATCAATTGCATTCCTTTCGTAATTATTTTTCTTCTTTTTATCCTTTAAAACTTTGCGTAAGCGATTAGTAACCTGAAGATAATAGTTATTTAGCCGATAACTTTCTTGGATATTTGTCCAGTGGTCTTTGCTAACTACTCTGCTATCTACAGACCGTTGCCGCAAAACAAACTCAGTTATCAACGAATAATTATATTCTGCTTTGTTCTTCAGGAAGGCTTCCACTCTTTCTTTAAAGCTAGTGGCGCGCCTTTTCAGGGCATCATCAGCTTCTATGGTGGAAGGCTTGTCATTAATATCATAAATGTCAAATAGGACAGGCAGTATAGCTTCTCTATCAATAGATGTTATATACATTTTATAATAATGGCGAATAAAGCTGTACATGGAGTGTGCAAAACTCAGCCCATGAGGGGAGTTGAAGTTAGTCAGCCGTTGAATCGACAGTACATAAATCTGATGTTCGTCTATACGTTGACATATTGAAAAGTATAGACAAAGATTTTTGTCCAGATCATACCCATTACACATGGTAATGCTTATAAAATAATCTGAGAACTGCTTGTCCAAAAAGATATCAAAGTCAGAAGCAGAAACATTTAGCTCTTTTTCAAACCTTGGAAAGTCAAATAAGTCTATAAGTTGGCTCTTCCCATAAATTAAACGTTCTTGGCGAAGCTGATACTCCAATACTTTATGTAAGCTTGGACCAACCAGCATCGCATGAAATTCATTTTCAGCGACGTTAACAGCAGCAAAAAAGAGGGTTGGCCTTGTATCGGTTAAGACTCCTATGGCCTCACAGCCTTTAATGTAAACCTCAGCATTAGTAAAAAGCTTATGATGTTGGCGCTTTACTCCTAAAAACTTCTCTTTCTCGAATGATCTAACATCTTTTCCAATGCAGTAATAACGATCAATCACCTGCCCTTCATACTGAAAAGTTGTCCGCTTTACTTTAAAAAAGCATCTATCATAGTGTTCTTGGGTGCAAATAGTGAAATAGCCACCCAATAGTGTTTTTTGTTCACTCATAAATAAACCTCTTTGACATCTATTTAGCTATTTGATTTGTAATCGATTTTTATGCACATGTCTTTTTAATTTCTCAGTGCACGTGTGTCTTTTAATTCTATGTACTACTGTATTTGAGTTTTAGCATTAAAGCGCTACCCACTGTCATATCTCTCAATATTTCTATAGTAATTCTATATCATTATTGGGTTAAGTAGAAGGGTTAGAACAAAATTCACCAACAAGTGTAGTTTGGAAATAGCTTTAAATAGATTGAAAAGCATATTTTTTGTTCTATCGGTTGTTGATATAGTTATCGCACAAATAATAAAAACACTAAAAACATGTAAAAACCTTGCTAGCCAAGAGTTAAAACAGGACTATTAATGGTTCTGAGCTGTCTTAAAGGAGTTCTTCCCATCCCATTTATCAGATCAAATTCATTATAGATATTAGCAGTTGGCTTTCCGTATAATGCAAAGTAAAAATCATATGTTTTCATATAAGCATCATTGAGCGAGTAAGCATATATTGGTTCAAAGCCTGAAAGCTGATCGCCACGAACTGCATCAACCACGCAATTACACCCATAAACCACTGCAGAAGCCGTTGTATTCTCTTTCTTAAACATGTAAAGTTCTTCCAGCAGTCTAAGTGTGAAAGTGCACTGGACTTTATATTTTGTTTGTCCTTTTGCACGTCCTGCCTTAATAGTAAATTCTAAGGTATCTCCCCTTTCTGCTATCTTCTTAAAACTGTAATACTTCTTTTCTTGAATCTCCTTATATAATTGCTCAGCATCTCTAGGAGGAGTAGGCTTGTTATAAGGGTCTACCGATAGTAATTTATATTCCTCAATAAAAAGCCCAAATTCGGCTTCCTCAGATATTAGAATACGCTTATTTGTATCGCGATCATAAAGTTTACCATAGCGATAAACAACGTTAAATGATTTCATTAGTACAGATTAATATTTATTATTTATGCTCCCGTCTTTTCTTTAACAGCTATCACTTTGGCTAAAGCCTTATTGTCGCTCTTACGACTTAATGAACAAACATACTTGACGAGCTTTTCTTCTATCACTAAATTGTTCAACGTAAATGATATTGTATCATTACAATTGCAATTTGCGAAATAAAAGATATCCCTATAGACTGTATGATAATCATCGCAAAAATTAATACTATTGTTTTCTTGTTTGAAATAATTTAAAATGCATTTATCTGCAATTGCTACATAAGAGGCAAAATATAATAGGCCAACCCCATTAATGTCATAAAAAGGGTTTAGGTCATATTCGCAAGAAAATATTGATCTTTCACTCAGATCAAACGTTCCAAAAGCACAAGCATACTCTTCCAGTAAGCTCTTTTTAAGAAGCCGATAATCATCTAGGAAAGGAGGTGTGTGTGATATCTCAGGAATATGGTTAACGCATTGCACAGGTTTTGTTTTAACCATTTCATTATTGCCTCCATTCTCTCTAATCGAGAAAATAGTCATTAATGTGGCATCTATATTATTACTGTTGCTATCTCCTAAGATTTTACTTAAATAAGTCTCGTTGCCAAATCGATTTATCTCTCCCTTGAAGTTTATTATATTGTTTTCATTGAATTTTTTCAGGGAAGACAAACTGTAATTAATTCTTACGAAGGTTGCGTATAAGCGATTCCCTAGATCATCTTTAAATTGAGAAGAGCTTTGCACTAAACCTTTTGAAAGTAAAAGCCAGTGCACATCTCCTAAATACTTCATTAACCAGTTCTCAGACAAAGCACTATTTGCCATCTGCGGCATCCTTACTTCAACAATATCCGTCAGCTCTATGTCTTTACTTGCCGCTGATGTTATTTCATCACTTTTGCTATTATGAAAATAATGTATTGCTTCAGATAAAGATTGGAATTGATACCATACAGGATCTGTAATTACATGATTAAAGTGCTTTTCTAAGGCTACTCTAATCACAACAATATCAAGGCTGTCAATGTTTGTCTCATTGATTGGCAAATAAAGATCAGCCTCCGTAACAGATGGTAGCCCTTTTTGTATTATGTATAGATATTCCTTCATCAGAATGGCAGATCATCAGCAATATCATCAATTATTGCCCGAACATTTGCATGTAACCTATGAACATTTGCGTGCTCATAGATTATTCCTGCAACAAGCTTAGACGACCATTCTTCATGTGGCGCGGCAAGGGATAAAGTAACATACACTCTCTGCCTTCCTAATAAAATATCATTATTCAATCCATAGTTGTGACGAAAATATGGATCAGTGATTGGGAGGTTATATAAAGTGCCATTATAACGGAAAGAAAGTTTTACTTGTGGATATTGGCGTCCTTCAAAATTCCTTTCGTTTGTCTCGAATTCATTTAATAATACTAACATCAAAGAGTAGTTAAAATCACTTACTTGATGCTCTGGCACAGCAGCTCCGCGATTGCCGAAAACTAAATGGTATCGATTATTATCTGTAAGTACATCTAGATTAGTAATTGGGAATTGACCAACTACTCTAATGCTGTTTGTTTGAAAAAGCACATTCTCAGATTGGTGTCCATGACCATTTGCATGAATGGGCTGAAACTCAATAATATCTAAAAGATTAATGTGTGAGACTAATATAGTTGGAACCTCTTCATGTTCTGTATTGCAAACCGGCCTTATCCATTTTGGACGACCGTTTTGGAAGATTGGGTTATTGTTTTGGTCTAATTCAATGCCGCCAACGCAGCGGCCACCAACTCTAAAAGAGTTAGCTAAGCAAACGATCTTCATGTATTTATTTGATTAAGTGAATAATTTCTATATCACTCTTCACATGCTTTAAATACTCAGCTAACAATCTTCTATGACACTTTTCAGGAGTGTGTTCACTACACAATAAGCAGTGTTCATGCAGCTTCTCTATGTTCGTTTTCTGAGCAACGCGCCTTATATCAAGTAGGTTTAAATACCCAACTTCATACTCTTCCCAAGACATTTTTTTATCCCGGTATTTGGTTAGCAACTCTTTTGTTGGTGCAAAGTCTATATTATGTTCATAGGACATATTCCCAATTTCCCTTGCAAAGAATCTTAAATCACTTCCTTTTGCGAAACCAGCTAATTGGGAAACATTGTTTATGCGTGTATCAATTATTTTTTTAACACCTGCAGTTTTTAGCAGGTTAAAAAACTTCTCTGCAGGCTTTTCTGTAAATCCAATAGTGTAAAGCTTAATCATGATTTTCCTGTTGCGGTTGTTTTGAATAGGGCGAAAAGCCGATCTCTTTATTCTTTAATCGATACGCTTCTTTTAATTGATCTGCAACAGAAACATTAGGATTGAAGATATCTGGCTTAGGCAGCTTTTTATCATACTTTTTTAAAAGTATACTTTCAAGATCGGTATGACTTTTTAGGCTTTTGTCTTTCAAGATATGTTTTACGTCAAAACCATCCCTTACTAACGCCAAGGAAACCATTGAAAACCTATGGCAGTCTAATGGTTCGCTTTCTGAACACATCATGGCAATTACAAATCCTTTTTCAACACCTTGCCAAAGTCTTTCAACTCCATTTTTAAAAGACCATGATTTTCTCACTTTTTCAAAGTCAACTTGCCCATCATCATCTAATAGATCTGGATCAGTAAACCTAGCACCAAATTCCTCTGAAAAGTGCAAATAAGTTACTCCATGATTCTTCAAATAATTTTTTAGAGGCTCTTGGTTATACTGTGGATTATATGAACTAGCTGCCACACTTCGAACATCTATTAAACAGGTAACTCCATATTCTTGAATCAATGAAACAAAATAATCCAACTGGTGGGTTGAATGTCCTACAGTATATATTATTGGCTTATTCATTTGCTATCAGGCTTACAAAATAATTCTTTTTCAGTAAAAGCAAAATATCCTCACGAACTATATATCCATACATCCATCAATCATTAAACTTTCTTAGCTGAATGTCAATTGCTCCTTCATTAGCTTTTATAAAGTATTTCATTTCAATTTGCCCAAATACGTTCACGTTATCATGCCCAGTTATGTAACTATTCTTCTCAATAAAATCTTTTTGTCCGAAAATATGCTTTTCGAACTCTGAACACTTTCTAATAAGTGGGTTTTCAAAGTGCTTGTGATAGCTAGAGCATATAGACTGAATAAAATGATTCCCCTTGATTGTTTCGAAAGGATGCAAAATGACCAAATAATCTCTAGCTCTACTTATTGCAACATTGTATATATACTCTTTAGATAAAAGGCACTTAGGATGCCCTGTATAGTGATAATTATTTGGATTTGAAATAAAGAACACAATATCGCATTCATCCCCTTGGAAACCATGGACTGTATCAGCATATACTTTTAGTTTATCTGACAAGCCGTATGATGTAACTAACTTGTTTAGCAATACAGCTTGCGCTTTATAAGGAGCAATCAGCCCAACTGACCAATTTTCTTTTTCGTCTAACAGTGAGTCAAGGTACTTTAGTAACTCTGCGACAAAGATGGCACTATAGGTATGATATGAGCTATATAAAAGCTTACTTATTTTAAATATAGAATTATCAGCATTTAAAGGGACATCTATAAACGTTACGTTCTTATTAATCAATTTTGCGAAATTGGATGGAAGGGTTTTAGCTTTATTATTCTTATTCTCCCGATCATGCTTTAATTGTTCCCCATATGATAATGAACTAAAGAGCTGACCAATTTGCTTAACACTTCTATATTGCGTTTCCAGGTTTGTGATTCTATCTACACTTCGAAGGTTCTGCTCAGAGCTTTTAAAGCTGCTTATACCCATCATAGTATAAACGTTCTCGTCTTGTAAATCCAATTCTTCTAAATCTTTATCATTTACATCTACAACCGGTGGAATTTGTTTAGGATCACCTGCCACAATGAACTTAGCATTAGGGTTAAAATTGTGAATAGAAAGGATTGCAAAAACCAGGTATGGTAAATTAATCATTGATGACTCGTCAAAAATCACATAATCCCAATGATCTTTCAACTCGAAAAGTCTATAACTCTCATCATTTTCATCGTCCATTACTTCAAAGTATGGGATTCGATGTATAGTAGAAGCAATAATATGGGCATAATCCAACTGCTTCATATCTATTGAGTCGCTATAAACGCCATCTTCCAGAACTTCTAATTCAGGATCTGTCGGCTTACCAACCCTAATAATAGATATAGATTTACCAGCCTTTTCTAAACTGTCTAATTTACCCCTTACAATGTCTCTATCATTATCAGATGGTAATAATAACTTCTTGCATAAAACGTCTGCAGCCTTATTTGTTGGTGTTAGTAATAGATATTTTGCGTTATACTTTTCGCTTACACCATCTATTATAGAACAACAAAGTGATGTAGTCTTGCCTGTTCCAGGAGGGCCATATATAAAATGTAAGCCGGGTAATACATCTTTGATTTCCTCCCAAACATTTAAATAATATCTATTGCTAAATGCACTATATAATCTTTGCAATAAATCTATAACAGGAGAGAAACTAATCTTAACCTGGATCACATCTTTGAAAAGACCTATTGTTGATTGAGATAAAGGCTCTCTACAATAGATTAAAAGATCTTGACCTTTTTTTGATACCCCTTCTACAAAAACATTTTCGTTTTGGCGGTTTTTTATGATCAGTGTAATTCGAAAATCTTCAAAATCTTCAATGTTTACAGGAATTAGAGAGCTTGCACCACATAGCAGAAAGTATTTGTTTGAAATTTCGCCATTGATAGCATAACGCTTAATCTCTTGAAATGATATTGTTTTTTGTCTTGTATTATCCTGCTTGGTTTCAAATGTTAACAAGAACTTCAAATATGAATCAAACCAAGCATAAGAATAATCATCATTTGACTTTATATCTTCAATAAGCTCCTTTCTTTCTTGTTTTAGATTCTCTTCTTGAAAAGCAGACTTCAGGGCTTCCAAATGTGCTGTATTGACTTCACCTTTGCCAGCAGCATTTAAAGTATTATAGAAACTTGCTAACATTATGTTCCTTCTATGTATCAAGTTTTCTACAGCCTCCGAAAGATGTTCATAGTCATCTTCTAACTGATCTCTTAAGTCTTCTAATGAAATGCTTTGTAAATAATGAATTGTTGTAACCTTTTCACCTTCTTCAACATAAAAAGAGCCTTCATCAACCCTTCCAACCATAATCATAATATCATCTTCTGTGGATATTGAAACATCATAAAAAAGTTCTCTCTCTTTAAGAAGTTCAATATCATTTTCTTCTTTCCATTGATGATAAAATGGCTCGTCATGTTCTTCGCTAGTTTCATTTATAATGAATGTTCTATCAAACTCTAGCTCAGTACTACTATTTACCACTGCTTCATCCACAGAAGAAGACATGCGGAGTACACTATAACTTTGGTAAACTTTATTTAATTTATTTTCACCATACAGCGTTAACCTGGCGTGTAAGTCCTCATTTATTGTGTATATATCCTCTATGCTTGAATCTAATATTCTAAAGGTATCAGTTGTGTCATATACAATTACAGGAAATTCCCCCAAGTCAGAACAAGCCAAGTCATTGACGACTTTTTGAATTAATTCCAAACGATCTTTATCCCTGTCCGATTGATAAACGATGTACTTCCCGGCTAATGGTATAAAAGCACCTGCGGCACCATTTAAAGAATTCAGTAGCAGCTTATTACTAAAGGCCTCAACCTTAACTGTATCAGGCAGATCACTGATTTCACCTAATAAGTATCTTCTCAGCTTTTGAAGAGGGCTGTCATTAACATGAATACCAAGTGCAATAAAAAAATCATCCTTCCTTTTTACCTTATTATGCCACAATATGAACTCCTCGGGCAAGCATTCACTTTCCAAACAGATTCCGTTTAGCACATACTCATTTGGAGATAACCCCAGATAATCTTCCCAATCCTGATTTCTTTTATACTCTTTCGCTTGCTGAGACAGATTGATCCAACCTTTATATAGATAATTTAGCTTATCGCTTATTTCGGCTTCATTATCTAAAATTTCAGGATTACAACCTTTTACAAATAAAAATCTGGGAGCTATTATATCATCTTCACCTTCCCCATAATTAAACACTTCCAAATCATTAAGCTGTAATAAGGATTGCAAATCATTATATTCTCTATTTAGTAAGTAAGAGCCATGTATATAACTTTGATTTTCTTCTGAAAAAATTATTATTGGTTTCTCTATAGTATACCATTCATCATTATGGGACTTAAGCTTATAATCCTTAAAATTTTCCTTTTCAAATCTACCAGACAATAAAACAAAGAGCAATTGATGTGAGTTTACCAATTGATTATCGCTTAAGTTAGCAGTAAACCGAGATACTAGCTCATCAGTAATACCCACATCAGACAACTTGAAAAGCTTATCTGCACTTGTTTGACTAATTAAATCCCTCTTTTTAGCTTCATCATGAAAAGCTTGAATTAACTTAATATTCTCAGCACTTTCAAGATTCAAGATTTGGGACTGGGACAATATTATTTCTTTATCCTCTCTAAACACTTTTATTGAGTCATGAGCACTATCTATGTCTCCTATTATAATTTGTTGGTCATCTTTATTAATTACTATTTTATTATGGATTTGAGACAGTTCTTCTGAAGAGATGTCACCCTCTACAACTTCTTTTAAAAGTTTTATATACAGCTCATTTTCTCTTACCTCCTGCCAATTGGCATCTAAAGTTGTATATGTAAGTTTCTGAAGCAATTCCTTTTTATCATCAAAGCGCTCCGGTAGAACAATTTCAACTAAATCCAACTCTTGCTCTAGATTATCATCCTCACTAAAAATGTCAATCAAATGAGATATTAATTTGCTACCCGATAACTCTATTTGCGATTTATAACTTTCAAAGCTGTTAGGTATAAGTATAAAATCATCAGAATAATACGTTTTAATATATTTTTTTACTGCTGGTTTGGATGTAGCTATTTGTACCTTTCCAGAAGAGCTTACATAGTATTTACCATCAGAAAGACTAATATGGTTAGATGCAAAAAAGTCAAGGTTACAAACTTTAGAGAACAGCAATAAATCATTTATCTCTTCTAAGCTGCTAACTGTCTCCTCGATATCTAATTGAATGCTATATGGGGTATAAGAAAGAGGTAACTTATCCAGATAAGGCAATACATACTTATCCGGTATATGGCAATCAAAATATTTAAGTACTGATAATTGAATATTTTTAAAATCTTCATCAGTAAGATTTAGCAAGTCATTATTGTAGTATATCTTTTCTGATTCAAGGACCTCAGCGTTAAATATTGCCAGTTTAGAATTATGAAGTAGAAAATTTGACTTTTCTTGCCAAGTACTTTTCTCATATGCATCAATAATAGATTCTAAAACTTCTTTGGCCATTTTATGATTAGAAGCTATGTAATTAGCTATCTGATCCCAAAATGGTAGTATAATGCCTTGGTATAACGACTCTGGCTTGTCAAGAAGGTAGCTTTTATAACTAGCATTATCTTCAGAACTATTGATACAAAACTTCTGTAACCAAGGGGCAGTAGACTTGGCATACAAATTCTTGAACCGTACATGAACATTATTGTTGTTTCTAAACAACTTCAGTTCTCCCATCCTATCGCCTGGCGAATCATTTAAAGTCCTGAAGGCTTCGAAAATTCTATGCTTCTCACCAATAGTCAACTTTGCCAACTGATCATCATCGACTACTTGACTGAACAACTTTGTTAATATCGTATAACTCTTAACCTGAGACTCGTTAGCGAAAAAACCGAAATATTTTGGATTGAAATTGTAGTCATCAAAGTTATCTTTCGTATAAAACAAACCGAGCTTTTGTAGTAAATCCCGAATATCATTGAGCTTATTAAAGATAATGAAGTACCCATCTTTTTCTTTTTCTTGAAATTCTGTTATAGCGAGAATCTCCTCATTATTGAACTTCAACAACTTTGTAGCAAAAAGATTTTTTTTGAACGTTTGATCTTTAATTAGCTCGCCATCCAGAAATTTAATTTCCGATAAGATAGCTTTGGCTTTAGCATGATCATTACCTATCCAATTATTCAAGTGAGTGCTTATAGTGTCATTGGAAGTAAGTAAATTATAAATTGCAAAACCTTGCACACCAAGCTTCAAATCTGCATTAATTCGTATTGATGGCTCTGCATCTTCTCCCCAATAAAACCAATTAACATCTTTTAAGCCCCACTCATCAGTATCAATATCAACGTTCGTTTTCTTTATAAAAACACTCTCGGGATTATCAGTTATTTCAAAATCAGTTGATCCATTTGATGACTTAATAGGGATATACTTCTTAATTACTTTGTCTATCTGGTTTATATATGGGTCTTCGATCCATTTCCTGTCCTGGTTTAAGCTACTACCAGATGTTAGCAACGCAGCATAGAAATCAAGGAACAATTCTCTTTCATCCGGGATTGTAGAAGTGGAAAGACGATTTAGTTCACTATCTATCTTTTCTACAATAGTTTTTAACAAACGCTCGTTTATACCGTCTTCCTTGCTACTGCCCTTATGCAGGAAAGTACGAGAGCTGCCTTTATAGAATGCATTAGAATGTAGTATATAGTTAAAATTGTGGACCTCCTCTGACAAAGGAAAATAGAGGTATAAATTAGGTGCTCCTTGAAAGTAGTCATGTATTTCATTATGCCTCCTAAATCCAAACAGCGCTTCAATATTTGCTTCTTCTTTAATTTCTTTCCTTTGTTCTTCTGTTAGTTCTTCAAAATTCTGAACACCAAAACGCACATATGCATACGTATCTTTTTCCGTCTCTTTATCAACCGTAAGCTTTATAAACTTCAAATCAGGGTAAGTAATTGGATCTTCGTTATTTAACTGTACAGTTCGAAGAACTTTGTCTTTTCTCATCTCTACATCTGCCGTTTCCCTCAGAATGGCTAAAGCAAACCTTACTCCCCCTTTTAAATTTTTCTCAGCCAGTTCTGTTTCCTTACCAGTACCTAACTTGATAAAAAATAAAGACCCCTCATTATAAACTTCTTTATTTAAAATGTGGCTATTGTTCTTGACCCAACGAGATAAAACTTCATATTCCGATTTACTAAAAGGAGACAGTTGCGCTTTTTCGCCAGTTACCATTTTAGGTAAGTCTTGTATTAATGGGTTTTCCGGCAAACAGGGAAAGCAAGTGATTAATATCTTAAAAAGCCAGGGATTTTCGTCTTTAATAAGAATTTCTCCTTTTTCGTTTTTAGCTATGCTCAATTCTTTTGGAATTGGATTAGAGCCCGCTGCCAACTTTGCTAACTCATAATTTTTCCAACTAAACAACAAGGGGCCTGAGCTTTCATTGATCAACTCGTGCAGACCATTGTCTTTACCCACTAATCTATGTGCTAGCTTGAAGCCAATTCCAAACTTACCAATGGTTCTACTGTCGGCACTTTTAGTAGATGAACCAACATTTAGTATAGAACGAATGCTATTCGGGCTAAACATTTCACCGTTATTAGCAACAAGCAAATAGTAATTACCATCTATTTCATCTTTGCCCCAAACCATAGTATAATGGGTACTGCCGGCATCTACAGCATTTTGCAGAAATTCATAAACAGCTTGTCCATCCTTAGCCATATCCAAGAAACTTTGCAAAAAGTTTTTAATACCTGCTTCAGGAGTGCTAAAGCCATCTCTATCCCCATGATACATGGTAAACCAACCAAAGTTCTTTTCACTAGTGGCTTCTTCAATATAGTAGTTACCTATAAAGTCTTCTTCCAGTGAAGTAGAAACTGGACGCGTTGTTTTATAAAAGCTCCGATACTGTTTAATGTTTTTGATTTCCATGGCAGTTATGTTTTGATAGATGCTTTTGAATTATTTAGTCGTTTTCTTTAAGATTGTGCGAATTGGCTCTCCCCATTTATGTTTTTACAACTTACTTTTTATATCTAGGATGAAACATTGTTTGCAAATGAGAACCTTAATGCATTTTCAAGTTCCTCTATTTTAACAGTAGCCTTCCATAAGTCATTTAACGCACCGCGACTTTTTACTAAACTTTTATTTGGATGCGCAATGCCATTTCTAAGTGCTTTTAATTTACCAGAGCTCCTCTCAAATGTTTCTTTTGTTTTGTAGCCTAATTTTTTATACAACTGGAGCTCTGATATCAAAAGGAAAAGATCACTTAAGTACAAGTATTCAATAATGCTGCTGTCCATGCCCTTTTTGGCATCTTCCTTAAATCTTCTTGCTGAATCCAATGCAGATGGAATATCTTTTTCCTTTCCCCAAAGTTCCAATGAATCTAAAATCTGACTTGTCTCCAAGCTATCACACACAAACTTTCCTAGCTCTCGTTCTAAGGAGCAGATAAGATTATAATAATAGATAGCAACATGCTTACAGTTCAAATTGCCTATGGTAATCAGTCCAATTACAGTTGAATGATTGGTAAGGAAATAAAAGTCCCTATCATTGTCACTCATCAGCCTAATTACATCTTTTATGTGCGTCAGGTAATATAAGCAGTCTTCTTGCTTTATTCTGCTCCATTTGATGTCCTGAACAGAATACTTACCCCACTCTTCTGTATGATAAAAGGTATTTACGGTTCCGTCTTTATTTATTTTAGGCAGAATATCAAAGCCATATTCTACCATCTTTTCATAAGCATCAGATAAGGTTTCATTTGACTGAGTACATATCCACTCTTTTTGCGAAATGCCTACAATAGCCGCATGAATTTCAGGAGTACTACCCTGACTGAAATAGTGATATTCCATCATTTTTACTCTCGTTTAACAAGCTTATTAGTTCACCATCAATTGTCCTTTCCCTTGTTCCTAGTGTGCACAGGCACCAAAAGCATTATGGTATCACATTAAAAGTTTTACCAACAATAAATTCCCCTACCTGCTTTATACAATCAACCTTGCAAGCATCTTTATGTTTATCTAAAACAGAGGCATTTGACAATAAAGCATTTGCGTTCAAGTCTTTAAATGAACCAAAGTTCAACTTTACATTTTGCGACTTCCTGGCTCTTAGTAAAACTTCAACAATGTGACTAAATTCATTTATTTGTGATACCGAAATTTTTCCTGGCTCTTTTGGCTTTCCATTCTTTCTTTTAGGATATACATATTTTGCGTCTAGCAATAACACAACATCATCACCAGCAGGATCATCATTTTTGGGAGCGGATGGCTTTTGAAAAGAAATGTCAGGATGATGTATGGTGTCAGGCGCATCTTTTCGCTTAATGCCAGTTCCGGCACAGACTAAATATAATGGCTTGCCTTTATTATCCGTAATTTCATAATAGGCCCAATTTTTCTTTTTAGAGGAAGGTGCCGCCGGGAACTTCCGAGATCCTCTTAGATGGACCTTCTGATTTGGAACATTATTGATTTCGCAAAGTATTTTTAAATAACACCAAAACTCATAGACGTAATTTTCCTTTGTAGTCTTAACTATATGACCAAAAGGTTTCTTAGAACCTTTCCATGATGATACATTTTCAATGCTTTTCGCAAAGGAATCTATTTCTTTAAGCAAAGTAGTCCTAGTAGAGGCCGGCATATATTTAATTTAGTGATATGGGTAATGGAATTGAATTGAAAGACGCACCAAATGATGCCTCATCGCTTGCAACAGTTTGTATCTCATTTAATAGCGCTGTCAAATAGTTTTCGCCAAATTCTGATCCCAAGAAAGTATTGCAGATACTTACCTGTTGCATAATATTATCGTTCCTCTCTCTTTTCCCATGCTCAGAGAACTCCAGAGTATGGGCACTATTTTCATCAAGCCTTAATAAATAGTCACCTATCTCGCGCATCATTTCAATATCAGGATATATATAATCCTCAATATATTCCTTGAGCATCTGAAATGCCTCTATATAATTATTACCTCTTCTAAATAGCTGAGTATTATCTTGTATAATCTGCTGAAGAAAAGACTTTCGATGTTCCAAATGCAGGCCATTCACGACTTTCCCAAAAGCTGTTCGCGAGATGAAGATCTGGCTATTCGTTATCGCTTCATAATCATGGTCAGGTAAGTGGCTGTATGGCTCTCTAAAGTGCTTAATTGGGTCATTAAACCATTTATTAATTTTCAAAAGCGTATAACTAAAATCTTTTAAGCTGTTTGGCTCAGACAATGCTTTGATATCAGTAACAGTTACTTCAAAAAGGATTTTTGTGTTTCTAACACCTTCAGAGTTTGATCTTCTGATTTTAGAAATAGTTCCCTTATGTGAAAACCTCCACCTACTATTATCCAATAAAAAGACAACTTGGTCGCCTTCAGCACCACCGAAGTTTCTTTTTTGTAAGAACGAATAAACAAGTTCAGGTCTATTACTGTTTAATGTTTGAATTATATTAGGGTCTGTCGTTTTAAAAGCCCAATATTTCATAAGTACGAATTTTAAAATAGTTCTTCCTGCCCTTCTATTTCTTTCGCCTTCTTTTTTGATTTCTTCTTATCCCATAACCCTGCCTTTACTTCCTCTTCATGTATTTTATGGTTTAGCTCAAGCAACCGCTTTAACACTTCTTTGCGGGCATCAGGGTGGATAGTAAAGCGAACGCGATCATTTTCAGGTAGATAATCCACTTCATAGAAGTCATGGCGAAGCTGTATATCACTCCAGCCATAGGCATCCAGTACGGAATTGTCCATTTGCACATGTAATTCACGAAGTTTTTCTATATTAATGATCGCTTCTTCTAGTGTGCAAGTGCCTAATGAATTGTGCAAATGATTCCAAAGATTCCACACTTCTTTGCCGTACTTTTTTTCTATATCCTTTTTAGTCAAAGACTTCAATTCATTAGATGTGACCTTATAATGAACCTCCTGTGCATGAAAAGCATTATAAGTTTTAGTCAGCCCCAATTGCATAGATAACATAAGTTGACGACGATGTTCATCATACTGTCGCCCAATATTTTCTAAAACTTCCCCTATTGTAATTAGTTCTTTTTGAGGGAACGGGAATGTTTCAAATACATCAGAAGGTGTATATCTTATATCTGACTTCAAAGCCGAAGCATATTTATGTACCCACTCCTTATGTATAGTTGACTGCAGATAAGAAAGCCATAAGTTGCTCTCAAAAGTTAGAGCTATACACATCATTGATATGACTTGATTGGTAGGAACAAACACAAATCCAAGAGTTTTGCTTACTTGTGCTACTACCAAAACCCTTTGCATTGGTTTCAAAGCACTATAAAGAGCGGGTCTTTTCTCACCATAAATCCACCATTTTTCAGGAAGGGGCTTCCTCAATGCATACTCCCCAACAATTTCATTTCCATCTTTATCTTTTGCCCAGCGTTGTCTTTCTGGCTTAACTAACTTCTCAACAATACTATAACAGGCTTCATATTCTTGAGCTTTTTCTTCCGTCCAATCAAAATAATTAATTACCCATCGACTCGCGCTTTGATCTGGACTATTGTTCAAATCCTCACCGCTTAAATAAGGCATTAATACCTCCTTATTAGTCTGATCCTGATTAATAAGATTGCTCGCTTCATCTGGCTCTAATAAAAACCCTTTCCCAAGAACTATACTCCCTTGGAAACTTTTTCCTTGATTTTTAATTAGGGTGAAGGGATTACCAATTGTTTCTGAATCATCTAAATAAGGTGTAATAGTAGTTACTCGTCTACTTGAAAGAAAAAGTTCGCCTTTCCAAGATTTTTTAGTGATAGTGACCAATGAAACTTCAACAGCCGCCTGCCCAGGCCATTTCATACTTCTAACAGCATGGTTAATTTTACCTCCACTTTTTACAATTATATCTAAACCATCTTCGCGAGCCTTTCCCTGACTTATGGTATTTGTTGAAATCAACGATTGAAAACCATTATTATTTATTATTGAGAATATCCTTCTGAAGAAATATGTAACTAAATCAACCGCACCAATAGGCTCAAACTGTTTTTTTATACATTCTAAATAATTATCTCCGAATGTTCCAGACAACTTCTGGCCACCTAAAAATGGAGGATTTCCTAAAATGCAATCAAACCCACCTTGTTCAAATACTTCCGGGAACTCTAAAAACCAATGAAAAAACCTCTTATCATTAGATACTTGCTCAGCTTTTGCCAGCTTAGAACTTTGTAATATTCCTAAATGTTTGTTTACTTGTCGTAAGAAGCTGCGATATTCAGTATCCGTTATTAAATAATGTTTATTACTATCTGTTTTAGTAATAAAGAACTGTGCTATTTGTGCATCTGCTAGTTGACGTAATCGTATCCTATGATAATCATGCTCAAACTTTCGATATTGTTTTTCTTTGTTTGCGACTTCATCTGGTGTACGTTCAGGTAATTTTTTAAACAAATTATATTGTTCAATGATCGCCTCGACTTCGGCGTTAACATCTACACCAAAACCTAGCTCTGTCTGTTCCTTTTGTTTGCGTTCAGCTTTGTTACGTCTCAAATAGGCAGCTGCGATCCCCTTATCATCACCAGGCAATGTTTTAAAGGCCTCATCAGCAATACCTCTTTCTAGCTCCTCCCTGTGCGCTAAACCTATAATAGCATCCCCACATTTAATGTGATGATCCAAAAAGTTAAGTGGTTCACCAGGATTATGAGCTTCCAGCCACATTGCTACTTTACATAGCTCTACTGCCAATGGATTCTGATCAACCCCATATATACAGTTATTTATCACATCTCTTATGGCTAGCCTCAATACTGTTGGCGAAGGTTGATCTTCCTTACTGCGTAGCTTGGCTAATTCAAAGCCAATGCGTCTAGCAGCAGAAAGCAAAATATGACCACTACCACAAGCTACATCGCAAACCTTCAAAGAGAGTAAGGCCGCTTCTGGATCTTTCTCCTTCAACTTGTCTACAATTAAGTGATCCAACGAGTGTTGGATTAGTGGCTTTACCAATTCTTCTGGTGTATAATGGCTACCGCTTTTGCTACGTTCATTTCCTTCTTTAAATATAAAATGTGGCTCTCCTCCTAAATCTACTAGCTGTGGTTCATACTCCAACAACCCTTCGTATACCGAACCAAACTCTTCTACATCTAGATCAGCATAGTTTACGCGTACACGCTGGCCTGTTTCACTTTCAAAGGTTACAAGATTGCGCAGGACTTTTAGTACCGTTTCATTGTCCAGCATCTGCTTGCCCATAATACCTAACGCATCTGGTGCAAACAATCCCGAGCCAAGTGGTGCAATGCCAAGTTGTGCGCTGTACTTACTGTGCTCAAATAAAGCAAAGCAGGTTACCAACGACTGCCATAAATCTGTTTTCTTAGGATCTACATAAACTGTTTTTTCCACTAGCTTGCTTAAGCGCTGTACGCTATAGTAGTTATAATAAATAGCCCTTTGCTGTTCCAGCTTTTCATTACGCTCTGCCGGAAAAATGAGCTTACGCTCTTCGATCACCATTAAAAAGAGCACCCGGTAAATAATACGCAGGTTGTATAGGTAATAGTCTTTAGCATCTAAATGATTGGCTATTGCTGTACGCAGGCTTTCATTAGCAGTATGATGCAGGAATCCATTTGCCAGTTCTTTTATAGATGTTTCTACCGCTATGCTCAATCGCTCCCTAATACGTGATCCCGAAGCCAAGGCTTCCTGATGGTAAAACTCCAATATACTATCCGGGCCCGCATCCATCTTTTGTGGCATGCGGCTGGCATGCAATACGCGGTATAGCAAAGCAAATTCAGCATAGAGGCTTTCCTCCATCATTTGCTCCAGGTTAAACTCAATATAGCTTAAGCGGCTAAGCCGGGTAGCATCGCGCAACAGACGCAAAAACTTACCATTGCTTACTAAGGCATACATGTGCTCTTGGTTATTAAGGTATTCTTGCGCCAGCGCATGCGGAGAAAGGCGGGGCCCGCCAGACTCTGCCCTGGCATCCAGTGACTGGTTGATACCTACCACATGTACGGGATAGTTCCCCAGGTTAGTAGCACGGAAGGAAATAGCGTAGCTTTTTCCATTAATGATTTCCGCAGTGGCAGCCGATAATTCATACCCAAGAATACCCATCAGGGGTTTCATCCAATAGTTGCGGGTTTCCGTTGTACCGGTATCCGTTGTAAAGAGTTTATCTCTTTTTTGCTTAAAGGCCTTCCAGTGCGAAAGGGCCAGCGACCAAGCCAAACTGATCTCATCACGCACAGATGCTTGGGGATCAAGGCCAAAGTCTTTGGCGTTTTGAAAGCGAATATCTTCGGTACGGATCTTTTCCAACACCTCGCTACTGAGGATATTGCCTTGTATGTTGATAGCAGAATAATTCATGGTTTACAGGTCTTTTGGTTTTGGCATCAGCATATACACACCTATTACATCGGGCGGCAGTACGGGCGTTGCTTTTTCATAACGTCGTCCGCCTATTAACTCTTTGAAGCGGCTGTGCGCTGCTACGAGTTCGTCGGCTCGTATGCTAGCCAGTTCTAAGAACTGGTGCTTCAGGTCCTCAAAGCGGGCCATTTCATTTTGTATATCGGCTTGTTGCCGCTCTACTGATAAGTTGGATAAGCTCTTGGAATGCAGCAGCAGTTCTTTTGCTTCTTTAAAGTCCAGGGTTTCTGTTTTACCACCTACAGATCGGTAGCCCCATAGATACATTTCTTCAGCAATGCTTTCCTTTTTGGATGCTACTTCTTTGATCACATTTCGTACCCGGAAAACAACTAGTACCGTCTTAGTAGAGACTGTATTGGTTTGTACCTCACACACTCTAGCTATTCGGCCATGCTCACTTCTAGGCTCAAACGATAAGGCAATTAAAAACTGACATAGTAGCTCCGTAAACTTATGGTTGCGGCCTATGTAAGTGTAACCTTTTGGAGTAGGAGAGTCAAAGCTTACTTTAATGCTAGCTGCATTGTTGAAACACCGACTGATATGCGGCGGCAAATTTTGTAAGCGGAAGATATAGCCACCATTACTATCCTCTTCACAAGAGCCGCCCAACTGCTGTACAGCACTGCACACAAAATGCTCAACCGTTTGTATATCACCTATGGCTTCATCCACTGCTTCTAAATCAGCTTTAATGGCATCTGGATTAATAGACTCATGAGCAAATATGCTACGGATGTTTTCCCCTTTTTTACGGGCTAACTCCAGTTCATTAGTGATGGTCTCGTTGGTATCTCTAAATAGCTCTTGCTGAACCGCATCCTTTTTGGCATCAAATAGTAAGCGTTGTGCCGCCTCACTCATGATGGACTTACTGTTTTCACCAATACTGATAGAGACTCCGGTTGAGCGTTGAATATCCCTTACTTTACGAATTAGTACTTCCAGGATAAACATATCCATATCATTGTTCTCGCCATAAAGCAAATAGGTTTTTACGGTTGGAGCCGCTTGTCCGAAGCGGTCAACACGTCCTTCCCGTTGTTCGATACGGTTTGGATTCCAAGGAAGATCATAATGCAGTACGGCCGTGAAATGCTCCTGCAGGTTAATACCTTCACTCAAACAGTCGGTAGCTACCAATACCCTCTTCTCACTTTTCCCCATCAGATCTATCTTCTCCTTCCGTTGTTCATCGGCCAGATCGGAAGTAATGGCCTCTATATGAATACCTTTTGGCAAGGCTTCTCTTAATCTTTCCGCTACATAATTAGCAGTAGGTATATAATGACAAAAAATGATAGGAGCAAAGCCCTCTTTAATCCACTCTTTAATCAACTTGATGGTAGTTTCAATCTTTTGATCAGCGTTATTTTTTAGAATAGATTGTGCTTCATCATGCAGTTGTTCCAGATCTCTTAACTCATTCCGGGCAAATTCCAGGCTTTCAATTAAATCCTGGCGTGGCACATCCGACACTTGATCCAGTTCCTCAAACAAGGTATTTTCAATTTCACTATCACCATTTACATCTATTTCTGCACTTTCTATTTTCTCTTTTCTTCGAGTAAGCATCTCCATGGCCATAGCTGGACTAGACATGGCGCCTTTGATCAACGAAATGGCTGCCCATGAACGCAACAATTGTGTATGCGTGCTTATTGATTCACTAGCCGTAGAAATTCCTTTTGCGAAATGGAGCAGATTGTTGTAAAAAAGTAGGTATTCGTTGGTTAACGAGAACCCTAGCTCTCGTGAGTCCCTATCTGGAAACTCTGTATTTTCTTCAACTCCTGTACTTTCATATATCCAGCGTTTTATATTATCTCGCTTTCTCTGCACAAAATGACGGGCTAATTTTTTCTTTTCTGCACCATCAATCTTTTCAAAGTTTAAGCGCTCAAACTCTGGCTTTAATAATCCTAGTAAAGAGGCAAACTCACTATCCTTTCCACTGTGTGGCGTAGCCGTTAGTAAAACAATTTGACGCTGGCCATCTTTTGCCAGATCATGAAGCAAGGAATAGCGTTGTTGTTGTGATTTACTTTTTGATCCTGCTGGCAAGGTACAGGTATGCGCCTCATCTACGATAATAAACTCTGGACAATCATTGATAAAAATCCCTCGACGCTTATCAGCCTTTACATAATCTATGGATACTACCTGGAAAGGCACGTGATGGAAAACACTCTGATCATCCGGCAGTTGGCGGTCAAGCTTTGCGGCCGTACTGGAGCGGATAATTTCAGCATCAATATCCAGTTTATTCTTTAGCTCTTGCTGCCATTGCTCACATAGATGCGGTGGACAGATAATGGCAAAACGTTTTACTTCTCCGCGCTCCATTAACTCTTTCAGAATAATAAGGGCTTCCACCGTTTTACCGATACCCACATCATCTGCTATTAATAAACGCGCAGCATCTAGCTTTAAAGCCATTACTAATGGAACTAACTGGTAAGCTCTTGGACGGAAAGATAACTTACCCATACAGCGGAAAGGGCCAGATGCATTTCGAAACGAAAGACGAAACGCATCATATAGAAGCCTTGCTGTTTCAAAAGAGCCAACTTGTGTAGGATCAGGCTCTGGAAATTGAGCCGATCTAATCTTTTCAAATGGAATTGCTAGTGGGAGAAAGACAGCTGTCTCCTCTTCTTCTGATCCACCCAATGGCTTTATGCGTAATAAATCTGGGTTTTCAGAGGGCAGCACCATCCAATCGCGCTGGCGGTAATGAACCAATGTTCCCGGTTTATGTTGTGTAGTTCCTGACATGTTATTATCCTAATATTTTAAAAACGTCTTTTCTGCTATTAACCAATTCCTCTAGTGGTGTTTTGTAATGCCATACGATGACATCGTATCCTGCTTCATTCAACAAGGCTCTTTTGTGTTGATCATCTACTTGTACCGACTCCAGATCATGTACTGATCCATCACAAAAGACTAACACAGGCCCATGGCCATTGTTATAAACAAAGTCGGCACTGATATAAAAATCATCCAGCCGCACCTGCGCTTTGTGTGGCAAGGCCAGTTTGTTTTGATACAGGTATTTTAAAAAGGGCAACTCTGAGTTACTGTTTTTATCGTAGTTGTCAAGCAGGTATTGGTATTGCTGGTCATAATCTTTTCCTTGCGTCATGGTAGAAACATTGCAGTCCATTAAGAACTCCAATGCTTCTTTTATACTCTTACGATCTAGTATCGTGTGATGGCGCTGGTTATAATAGGAAAGCAGGTCTTCATAAGAGGCTTTCGGCAGTGTCTTTCCATAGTCTGTTTCCTGCCTTGTATCTGGATCGAAGTGGAGGGCCTTGTAAGCGGTAACAAAGAGCTCTCTCAACTTAAGTGGCTCGTCTATCAGCTGCGACAAGATGCCTAGGCTTCCTTGTGCGGCTTCATAAATGAGGATATTGGGTGCATCTTTTTTCCCTAAAACACTTACACCAATTTCACTGCTCTCTACCTGGAACTGAATTTCAATAGCACGCTTTAATGCATAACTCAGTGTAATAACCTGATCACCGCTAAGGCGCAAGGACTCCAATGGCTGCAGATAAAGCGTATCAGCCGTTTCTCTTACAAAAAGCAGTACATCCCTTTTATTGTTGAAAGTTTCTTGATTTTCCAGCTCTTTTTGTGTGAGCCATTTGCCATTGCGTGTATCCAAAGCAAAGCCTTCCGTTTCAACATCTGCACGACGAGCCCTTCTATTTAGCTTGATCAACTCAGTGGCCTGACCGTATACCAGTTTCAATAGATCGGAATCCGCTCTTTTTATTATGGCATTTTTGGTATGATCAATACCCGATGGGTACCGGAAATACTCTTCGATTATATATCCTTTCGATGATCGTTCTTCTTCTATACAAGAAATCCGTTCTCTGGGCCGGGCTTCTGTTTCACTCAGCTCAATCAGGTTGGTTTTGAATTCTACATTGGCACCTCTTAATTCTGTTAATGTAATTGGGTCATTATTCGCTGCCTCTGCTTCATCATCAAGAAAAGCATAGCCTGAATTCGTAGATATCTTTATTTTACGTTGTAGCTCTTCAGAGTTTAGAATGCTCATCCGGTTCACTTCATATTTGCTACCATTGTGATATAAAACATTATGAGGACCGAATTCACTTAATGCCACAGAACGGGAGCGGGAGATATACTCGCCCTGATCTGCATGTTTGTATCCAACAAAAGTGCGTACTGGAAGGCGCGTAAAGTTGTAGCCAGGCAAGAAACCTTCGGAGGCAAGGTAGCGGAATACATAGAACTCTGACTCATTACCAATTTCTCTTTGAGCATCGTTCAATAAAAGTTCAACCTGCTTTAAACCAGCAACATGCCTTCTTTTGGCATCCTTTTTCATGTCGCTATCTTGCTTGATTGTAACATCATCCAGTATGGCTCTTGAAGCCTGAATCATCTTCCTGGCAGACTTGTACAAATGGATCCAACGGGTAAAGGATGCTTCAAAGTGGCCTTCAAAAGAATTAATTCGCTGTTCAATCCAGTTATCGTTATACCACCAGGCCCTGCTCAAATCTGGTAAGATAGATGCAATAATTTCTTTGAAGTGTGCAATCCATGTTTGTTTTTGCGTTCTGATGCCATTGGCTATCGCATCTCGGATATTTTGCCTTACAGTAATATTGTTTTCATTGCTTAAATCCAGCAGGTCCGCCACTGACTTACTTAAATCCCTAAGAGATAACTCCATTAGGATATAAGCATTCAAGTGTCCTGTTAATAGCTCTTCATTGATCAAATCAATACGTGGAGGAATAACTGAGCCTGCTACCATTTTAGCAGCAGCATGGAAATAGTTCTGATCGTGTGGTGACCATGCCGAACAATAGGTGACAACGACTGCCGTTTGTCCGCCCCGTCCTGCACGACCACTGCGCTGTGCATAGTTAGCAGGACTAGGGGGCACATTGCGCATGTGCACGATGTTAAGGTTAGCTATATCGATTCCCAATTCCATGGTAGGCGAACAAAACAAACTAGCCAGCTTGCCTTCCCGAAAATCATCTTCCCGTTGAATTCTATCATCAGAACTTAACTGGCCAGTATGTTCTCGGCCAATCAGCTCTCGTTGATATTGTTGAAAATCTGTTTGATATAGCTCTTTAAAGAAAGGGTTTGGCCTTAAGTTTAATGCCTTATAAGAGTTTATGCGCGTTTGATCAACTACAACGGTTTGTCCATCACCAGGCATCCAACGGATACAATCGCTTCGTAGTAAATAACCGTCAACTGTACCTCGCTCACCTCGTAATCCCTCTTTCTTAATTAAGAACCCAGTGTTGGCTAATAGGTCACATAAGGTTTCAATATAAGTTCTGAAGTTATCCTGACTTAATGGATTAAGACCTACTGCGCTAAACTCTCTTTTCAAGTATCTTCCAAAACCAGATCTAGCTCCCATTGTCGCAAAGTAGACGCCTCTTTGCTCACTCCTTCCAGGCCGCACTGAAACCATGTAGGTAGGGCGATCCAACTTTTCACTATGGTCAAGTGACCACAGCTTATTTTCGTCAAGTCGGTTTCGCAAAAGGTTCTCGGTTTCTGCAATATCCTCCACTAAGTAGCGGTGATAGATGGCATAGTTGGTTCGGAAATAATTTAGTAATTGGGTGAGTATCTCTTTTCGCTTCTCAGCTGAAGCCTGATTCAACAATGCTAAACCTTGAAAACGGTCATCAAGATTTGAAAGCTTATCTAACCGGAAATAGTCAACTTTTAAAAGGGCAGTTTGCTCCAGGTTTGGTAAGGTATATCGCCAGCCCCTTTTTAGATCTTGGAATATCCGGATCAAAATATAGCTCTTGATCGCTTTTTCATTCTCCAACTCCGGAAAGTCTGGATCTTTACTCATGAAGTTTGGATTGGCATAGTCAGTCTCTTTTAACTTCAATTCATCCAATACCCGTTCAGCAATGTTATTAATCTCTAGACCAGCCGCATTTTTTACAACGGCAGCATACAAGCCAGCTCTCAGTCTTACTGAGGCAATAAAATCATTGAAGTGACCGGCTTGTAATGCCGCATCTTGTCGGTTATCAGTAAAGCTTAACAGCTTTTGATTCTTTATTTCTTCCTTTTGTTCCAACAAAGATTGAACGACAGCATACGAAAGAATGGTTGTAGCTGTACTTCTACCTTCATGGCCTAGGCTCATTAGCTTGGTCCCCTCATTGGTCTTTGAGTCTTCATAGAAAACACCTGCTGTAGGATCCACTCTCAGTTTAACCGGTAGGTAGTAGCCTTTTAGCGGATAGATAGGCTCGCTTGAGTATTTACCTTCCGAATTAAAGTAAATACGTTTTGGCATGTGCCAATCATAATACGGTCTGAATGCTGTTTCTGCATTATTTAACCAAGCCTCGGGAGCTAGATCGAGTAAGTCATCATTCCAAAAAGCTTCACCTTCATCCAATACCAGATAACCAAACCTTAGATTATGTTCATTTAAATTATCCCCTGTCAACTCTTGTTGGCTACGTGTGGGTACAGGCTCTTCCGGATTTCTTGGAAGTAAGACTTGTTCGTTTGTGTTCTTCTCCACACAAATAAAGTCAACACCTGAATAGCGGCTGAATAAAACCGGGTATAATGTTTTTTCACCCTTTTCGTCTTTTACGTAACGGCCAGCTTTAATAGTTATGACCCTGTCTTTTCTAGACTCTAAGGTGACAGAAACAGTACTTGTTTGAGAGATAAACTGATGAAACCGGAAAGGCAGAAAGCTTTTACGCGTTCTTGCTAATCTATTTTTCTCATTCAGCTTTTCTGTCCATTTTAGTAAAGCAACAACTGTTTCGTAGGCCTGTTTAAAATTTACCTCCGTTTCTGTCCTTAGCTTTTCTGCAATGTCTTTTATGGATAAGGGCTTACCTCTTTCCAGCTTTCCTTCATTGTTTCTGAGTGCTATTTTCAGCTCTAGCCAGTTACTCAATTTGTGATCAACGAAAGTTTGCTCGGCAGCCTCTGAATCAATAGGAGTAGTAACCGCTTGTCGTAATTCTACAGCATTGGGCAATACACCGTTTGTACAAGCCTTTAAGTATTCATCAACAATTTGATCTTGTGTATATAGCTGGCCAAAAATCTTTGTAGCCACATCTGCCACTGCTTGTTTCTTTTCGGCAGGCGTGCCGCTGGATGCCATCGTTGCCGAGGTACCAATGCAAATCAAATCCTGTTTACAATGGCTCTTGATCCGGCGGATCAGCATACTTACATCAGCGCCTTGCCTTCCTTTATACGTATGCAATTCATCAAAGACAAGAAACTTTAAATGATGCTTCATGGAATCTCTTAACCAAGATTCAGATGCTCTGGTCATTATTAATTCCAGCATCATGTAATTGGTAAGAATGATATCAGGCTGTAGCTCACGGATACTTTCTCTTACATCCTGCTTTTCCTGACCTGTATACTTTTTATAGGTTATTGGAAAGTTGGGACCAAAGTTTTCCTCAAACTTTTTTATCTCTTCTTCTTGTGAGTTAATCAGGGCGTTCATTGGGTAAACCAAGATGGCTTTTACCCCTTTAGTCTTATTCTGACCCTGATTAAAAATATCATTGAATATGGTAGATAGGTATGTCAACGACTTACCAGAACCGGTACCGGAAGTAACAACAAACCCTTTTCCCTGAAGGCCAATCTTTAAAGCTTCAACCTGATGCTTATATAAGTTATAAGAGCCAAATGCCTTTGACAAGTTAGAGTGTACATTCAACTCACTTAATGATTCTCCGGTCTCGTATGCCGGATTGAATTGTACTAATGGCTCTGGAATGAAGCCATCACTTTCAAACGCTTTATTTACCTCTTCTTTTATTCTTTCGTCATCAATGGAAAGAAAGGACTTTAGATAGTTGCGGTAGTTTGAAACTATATGATTATGTGTTACAAATGCATCCATGTTAACTGAAGATTGGATTTATTGTTTGCCGTAAGTAAATTTTATCTATTAACCATTTTCATCTATGTTTCTTAAGAAGTAACTATAAACGTATTAGTTGAGGAATGCAGCCGAAAATATGTTTGAGGGAACACGCCAGCACCATGGCATGTAGTTACTTTAATGCTATTTCCTTCATTTAATAAAACGCTTCCTTGACGAGCCTTGTATTGGCGCAAAGAAGAAATATGAACAAGAAATACTTTCATTACTAGTTAGTTTGGTGAAATTAAAGAAGCCGTAAAGTAATATTATTATTAAAACCCAGCAAATCTAACAGTATGATTTTCATTAGGAAAGGCTTAAATACTAAATAAGTTACCAATCAACGATATGTACGACAATTGAGCTTCAAATACATTAACATAAACTTATTCTAGTAAAATCAACCGGCACAATCTGGAATATTCCGATTGTACCTCTTGTTATAACCAATAGATTATCTGGAACTTGTCAGAATATTCCAGATAATTTGAAAATATTCGTGGAAACCAACGTTTTTAGAGCAAAAAGAAAACACTTTTCTTATACACTTGAATAATATAACTCTTTTGCATTTCCTACCTTTTCCTATCTTGAAAATGCTAGCTGATACTTATTATATTCCATGTATTCATACAAAAGCAATATTATTTTGAAATAATATGCTTTACACGTAATAATTGGGGCATTACACTTGCTTTTTCAGTTGACAGCAATTAAGAATTGCTACAACAAAAAGCTATCCCAAGAAAAGAAAACTTTATTTGGAAGTGGTAATAGTTAAATCAAAACAGCAATTACTGATGACTTTTATTACCACTTAAAATATCTTCCAAATGGTTTAGAAGTAATTTTATAGCATCAGGATGAGAAAGAATATAAGCGGAAGGGGGCTCTGTCAGATAAGTAACCGTTACCTTTTCCCCCTCACTATTTGTAGCAAATGGGAACATGTCTCTTCCAAATTTTATCGTAGTATACAAAGCGGAGGCTACCGCTTCATTCTGTAAGATCTTATTTGCTTGCAGCCACATTTTGATCTCAGTTTCCCATACACAATTCATATAGACTTTCTTTGCTACCATTTTGGTGTCAATAGGAAAATCACCACTTAACATCCACTTCAAATATTCAAGTTCAGTACAAGCCAGCTTACCTCTGTGCATCCCAAAGTTGAATACAACTTCACCGTTTTCATCACGCACGAACTTTCCGCTAAAGTCTACCAGACTCCCACCACTGAGATAATCATGCAGAAAGCTTGTATTAGGCTCCAAATCCTCATATCTGAGAAGTTGGTGCTTTAAAATATCAATGGTGGCCAGCACATCGGCCTTGGCAGAGTGCGCGTCCTCATGTTCTCGTTCACAATAAAATCGTACAGCAGAAGACAAGTCTCGCTTTTCCTTGCTATGATAGATTACCATGGCATCTACTAACTTCACCTCTGTGTATATAATAGGATATTTTTTAAAACGGTGAAACTCCTGCATCAACATCGGCACATCAAAACGTTTAATGTTGTATCCCCCGAGGTCACACCCTTCAAAAAAAGTAGTTAATTCATCTGCCAAGTCACCAAAAGTTGGCTTATCAACCACCATTTCATCCGTAAAACCATGGACTGCTGATGCTTCCGGTGCTATTGGGACAGTTGGATTTAGTAATTGATACAGCTCTACTTGACTGCCATCTGGCAGCAATTTAATGGCGCAAATTTCAATGACCCGATCGTATGATGTATTAGTTCCGGTTGTTTCGAGGTCAAAAAATATGATGGGTCTGGTAAGCTTTAAGAAATGGTTTTGGGTCTGAGGAATATAATAGGGCTGCTCCATGGATTAATAAATACCGGCTTGATTAAAGGTCGGTTTTCATTTTAAATATAATTAATCCATTATTTAATGTTATGAAATTTATAGATGACGTGTAGTAACGGTATTACCAACAGAAGTATAAAGGCCTATTTTTCTCCTTACAATCTTGTAAGTACGTTGGTTCAAAAAAGCAAGTTTGATGTACTCTTTATTTAACTGTGTTTCATAACTTTTATAACTAAGCAAGTTCTGGCAAAGCAACTGTAACTTTCTCTTTGTGGTAATAGTTGGCTATTACTGTCTGTAGGTTATCGCCCATCAAATACGCCACTTCATGGGCTTTTATTCCAGCCAAAACTGCTCTAGTAGCAAACGTATGCCGACAGGCGTATAAATCGCGTTCCTGAATTTTCAGCTCTTTCAGTAAGGGCTTAAACGTTCGGCGTTGAAACATGCGGTCATCGATCATTCGCCCTTGTTCGGTTGTAAAGACCAAGTCGGTCCCCTTTTTATCAATACAAAGTGGTTTCAGCAAATCCGTTAAAAAGGCGTTCATTGGAATAAAGCGAACATTATTGGTCTTCGTACCTTTTTCTTTACGCGCTGCTTCATTGGTGCCCTTACTCGTACGAGCAAGTGCCCGGCAAATCGTTATTTCGCCTGTAGACCACAATACATCTCTAACCTGTAACCCTATAGCCTCCGCATTGCGAACACCGGTTTGAATCATAAAGGCCACAAAAGGATAATACTGGGCATGGGAATACCGGGAATATTTCTTACGGAACCGATCCGTTTTTAACGCCTCTAAAATCACAGCTACTTCCCGTTCGGTAAAAGGTTTGCGTTGCTCCGCATTTCGCTGGCGCTTTTTAGCGCTCACATCAGCCAGGGGATTGTCCGACAACTTTCCTTTTCGCACTAGCCAGTCAAAAAACTTAAAAAGGCAATTCCTTCGGTCATTAAACGTTTTAGGACCAAAGCGCTCTCTACTTAGCAAAATCGATGTATCGTTAGGATCAAAAGAACCCCACTTTTGCAACATGGACCTGGTCTGGGTATAGTAACTGGACAATTCTTCTGAATGTGGATCCATGGATTTAGCAGCTAAATAACGATTAAAATATTCCAGAAGAGGGATTGGTGGTTCAGGTGAAGCTAGGGCCACTTTATGTAAAGTTTGATTAACAGGAATATTGATGAGACCATCTTTGCAGGAATGCTGTTGTGACAACTGCGCTACCAACGCTTTGTACTGCTCGAAGCTTTCATTGAGGGTTTTAGTCACCATATTATTTGCAATCATTAGGACAATCGGTTCTGAGAGAAATAAATTGGTCTTCCTATATAGAAATAACGATATAAGTACTTTTTATACTGAATGCTGTCTCACTTGTTATGTGCTTAATCGTTACTGAGCCTAATAGATATAACCCATAGCCCATCCCTTTTACATGGCATTGAAGATAAAATAGGACTTCACCTGCACACGCATTGAGTTTGTGTAAGATAATACAATAAAAGGCCATTTAAAGTTGAGCCCCTAATTCAATACTACGTCAGCTTTAGTGGATGAAGTTGGTTACAATTATTTCCATAAAACCACAGATTATTTACAACTGGATATTAAATCGCTTAACTCATTCATAGTCGTGCGGTTACTTTTGAGTAAAGCAAAATCTATTTTATGATTAAATCCGGTTTTAAGTAGTGCCAGCGCAAACAGCATGGCTTCAACATTTACGACATCTTTCACCACTTCTTTTCTATTGCAACTGGGATGAGCAAAACACCAGGGACCAGCAATGTTGGTAGTGCATAAAAATTCACCTCCCCAGTCAAACAAAAAATAATTCACCACGTCACTTAAGAGCTCTGTTTCGGCTTGAGTAAATTGGCAATAGCCAGAATACTGTAGCGATAGCTTCGTGAGTAAAGTGTAACAATGATTGGATCGTTGTTGTATATCAAACACCCACTCACCTTCTCTTACCAATCGATGGATCGCATCTTCGTTTACTGCATTGCCTTCTGCATCTACCATTTCATAAGTCTCCAAACCGGCTAATGCTAACATCTCTTCCTTTTTTCCATTGGCAATGTCATACATCAGCAGAGAAACCAAAAAGGCATTTTCTCGTTCATCAAAATATATTTCAATCATAAGAGTAAGGTTTTTACGTGGCGAAGTGGTAAATGTAGACGGACTACAATTGAAAAAAATTTTCCAACTGGATTTTTATACTAACGCTAGTGCTTATAGTAGGCTATATCTTTAGTAAGTAGGTGTTTGTTCAACTAACAATTGTGCTTTTTAATTCCTGAAGGAACACTGCTTTTTGCCATTTTATAGAAGGCACAAACTTGGAGTTCTATTACTATCCGAACCTTTAGGCCAGCTCGATATAAACGATCATCATACCACCCAATACTGTTACTACTGTAGCTGATACTTTTTGTTTACGTAAAAGGTTAAACACCTTACCGTTTACATCATAACTTTTAGAGACATAACCCACCTTTTCACTTTGCTGGTTATACACTGCAACGGCTTTGGAATCATAAGGGTTGCTAGGCTCTCTTTTTAATATAACCGTTTCGTTTGATTGGGGCTCTTTAAAAGTATAATACCTCAGGCCCATTACACCTACAGTCATTTGCTTAGGTTTTGAAGTGAATTAAAGTTTTTAGGCTTTGCGCTTACTTTTATTAGGAAAAGGATATTTACTATCTATTCCAGGAACTTCGTTTGCTACGATTTTTAGACATAGAATCGTTACATTTTATAAGTTGATCGGATTATAATATTGGGCACTCTAATTCATGCTTACTGTTATACAATAGTAGGCCACTCCCTACTGAAAAGTAAAATCAACTTTCCAAGTATTATTCAATACCATTTTGCCTGTTATATTCCTTGATTATTTTCAGCAACTCCTCAATGCGGTTATTATAATTAGCTATGGATTGAAGCAGGTTATTTCTTTTATAATACGATTGTAAGAAAGAGTAAAGATCTTCTGCTGCTTTATATTCCTGGTTAATGAAGTCCGAATCCATATTGCTTTTAATAAAGCCATCCCACACGCCATTGCTATTGGCTTGTTTTAAAAAAGGGATATATTCATAAATATTAAAGTCTTCACCTTCATCCGGTAATATCGATATTAGGGAATCCAAAAACTCGGCTATATACATGTGTACCACATTATGTAGACATTCCACTTCAGCTACTGTCAATTCTATATATCCGGATGATATAGTGCCGACTTTGCTTGCAATTAACCTTGTTTGCTGTACCATTTCTTCAATTACCGATAAAGCGATTCCGTGCTGAATGGCCCTATCGATTGCATCTGATGAGTCATCATAGTCTATATATCTTAACAATACACTCTCGAAGCCTTGGATATCACCATCATAAATCATTGCATAATCTGTCATTACCAGATCTAACACACTAACAAGGGCTCTATTTAGAAGCAATACATTGCTATAATGGAAGAATATTTTTACCATATAATATCTTTTTATTTAGTGCATCAAATATGAAGTATCCACCCTTGGAAAAAAATTTTCCGTTATCCACATTCGCTGTAAAAACCTGCTATCTTAGCACCAGTAAGCATTTCAAAGGCTTAACTTTTTTTTCGCCTTCTTTTAATTTATTATTTCAACGTAATAAAATTTCAAGCACCTTTTTCTGGAATATCAGTTATGCATGCATCATCGACAGCCTTAATTGCCTATACTTTTTTTTAAAAAGAAGCAATGAAGCCAAAGTGTTTAAAGGACTGTTAACTCCGTAACGCCTTCGGCTGTTTAACATATCCAACAATATCTCATACGGCCACAACAATAAGTGTATGAATACCAATATGAACAGAGATTGCAAATTTCAGTAAGAGTATCTAAAGATGAACTGCAACAACTGTATACGATTGTGGCAAATAATAGTTTAAACTCCTCATTTTCTGTGCTTTACTTCGTAAGTGAAAGATGTATACACCAACCGTATACTTTAACTATCAA
Source organism: Flavisolibacter tropicus (assembly GCF_001644645.1). NCBI lineage: Bacteria > Pseudomonadati > Bacteroidota > Chitinophagia > Chitinophagales > Chitinophagaceae > Flavisolibacter > Flavisolibacter tropicus. Next base: position 2,215,686 of record NZ_CP011390.1, read on the forward strand.
CCCAATTTGTATGCAATCAAAAGTCGTTTCGTTTCGCTTACCAGTTAAAGACTACGCACAGTTATTATCTAAAGCTGCGGATCAAAACATGGCTTTGTCGGACTATGTACTCACCAAGCTGTATAAGCCAGAAACCACCACAATCCATACCACAGTGCCCAGGCCCTCCTATTATTTCCAATACAAAGAATTGCTGCAGCGGCTTATTCAAGCAACAGAAACCAACAAAGACATCTTGAGAATTGAAGCGCAGTATGGAAAAGGTACCCGCGTAGTTGTAATGAACGCTGAAATTGTCCAGGAACTAAAGGAGGCATTAAAAAATATTAAATAAGGTTTCTCATATTTAACCAAAAGTGTACCTTTAGGTACGTTTTTTTCAAAACAATGAACATTCAAACCATACAACTCGATAAATTAACCGGTAAAAGCTTTGAGGAGTTATATAGTAATCACCTAATTGATTTACTGGAAATGCAGCGAAACCTAAGGGTATCACAATTTGCTATTAAGGATACAGATATAGAGCACCGCACTATTTTACATTGGGAACAGGAAGGACTCATTGAAAAACGAGAAGCCAAAGAGGGTACCTGGCGAAAATTCTCTTTCGAAGAGTATGTATGGCTCAGGATTATCAAAGAGCTGCGAGTTTTCGGCACCCCCATTCCCTTGATTAAAGAAATAAAAGCCTACTTATTTTCTTCAGCTGATTTTACTAGTATATCAACCATTGTTAATGAAGACCTATTAGAGCATCTAAAAGCGTCCTTTAAAGACCAAGAAAATATTGACCAGGACCAACTGGCGGCATTAGATATAAAGCAGCTAAAAGAATCTCTTAAGGAAAAATCTTCTATAACCAACTTTTTTGCTCTTCTGGTTGAGATTATTTACAGCCGTCCACCGGCATACTTACTGGTCAATGCCAAGGGAGAATTTGCTCCAATTTTATTAAATAAAGTGAAGACTGAAGAAAAACTGCATATCCTGTTAGAAGAAATGCAAAAAAGCAGTCTATTAAGCATCAACATTACCCAAATCATAGAAGCCTTTTTTTCTACTACCCATTTTAGCGGCAGTGTGTATTACAATCTGTCTCCATTAAGCAGAAAGGAAAAGGAAGTGCTGGATATAATCCGGTTGCAACGGGTACACCGAATTGAAATTGACATAAAAGAAGAAGGTCCTTACAAAGTAGAATTTAAACGCTACAGGCCTACTAAAGGCACCATTGACCAAATAGAAAAAATAATTGCTAAAGGCAAGTATGGCAACATTTCCTTGCATATGGCAGAGGGAAACATTTTGCAATTTGTTGAAACCGAAAAACGAATAATTAAATGACAAATAAACAACAACTGGAAATCCCAGCTTGCATTGTTCATCCGTCTGCTGACCTGAGAACCAGGATGCTGACACTACAACTGCTGTTGTATGATCGACGCTGCAATCTGTCGAAAACTCCTGGAAGAAGATGGAAACCATTATAGTGAGCAGGAACTTTTAGAAATCACCAATTTGTTATGGCAATTAGCCCAATTAACTACTGAACACAATTTAAATAGCAAAAGCAATGGTAACGCAGAATAAACGCGCAATTTTAATGGCGAGGGTCAGCTCAGATGAACAAGCTAAAGGTTATAGCCTGGATATTCAGGAAGAAAAGCTGATCAACTATTGTAAACGCCATAATATTGAAATTGTAAATATTTATAGAGAAGACCATTCGGCGAAAGATTTTAACCGTCCCAAATACAAACAGATTCTACAGTTTATTAAATCTAATAAAGGATTAGTAGACTTATTATTGGTTGTTTCTCCTGATCGTTTTTCTAGGGACATGATGGAGGCCTTTGTAGAAATTAAAAGATTAAAAAATTATGGAGTAGAACTTCAAACAACCGATCAGCCACTTGACTATAACTCCCCTCAGGGAGTATTTTCATTTGCTATTGGTTTTGCCACTCCGGACTCGGATAATCGACTAAGAAAAATAAAGATCACCGAAGGGGTAAGAAAAGCAAAATCCACTGGCCGATATTTAGGCATTGCACCGTTTGGCTACAAAAATGCTAGAGACACGGAAAACAAACCCGTTATTATTCCTAATGAAAAAGCTTCTGTTGTTCAGCATATCTTCCGGTCCATTGCAGGAGGTAAGAGCCAGGCTGAACTTCGTGCGGAATTAAAACGCCAAGGTTATAATTTTTCAACCAGTACGTTATCCGACTTGCTTCGAAAAAAAGTATATATCGGTAAGATATTTATAAAGGAAGATGACGGTTGTGGGTATTTTGTCAAAGGACTACACGAAGCTATAATAGACACCAATACCTTTGAAAAAGTTCAAGCCATATTTGAGCAATACAAACGAAAGAAAAACTTTGTAAAAGCAAAAAGCTTTTCTGAGGCATTTCAACTACGGGGTCTGCTTTTATGTGATACTTGTGGCCGCAAAGTGACTGGAAGCAAATCTAAAAGCAGAAACGGCAGCCTTCACTCCTACTACCATTGCAACCACTGTAAACAAGTACGGTTGAAGACGGCTGAAGTTCACCAAAAGGTAGAAACTATTTTAGAAGAAATCAAAGTATCCAAGGGTGCTAAAAAGCTCTTTGATCTGATGGTCAAAAAACTCTTTGAAAAAGAATCTATCAAGAAAAGACCTGTAAAAAAAATCGAAGAAGAGATAGAGCTATACAAAAAAAGGATTGTAAAAATCCAGGATGATTATGCTGATGGTTTAATCACAGCAAAAGCATTTAATGAGAGTTTAGAAAGATTTGAAGCCATTAGTGAGAAACTAAGGAAAGAACTTTCGGATAATAACAGCCATTTAAGCGAGCACCAGCATTATTTAAAAGAAGGGATTAATGCATTAGAACAACTACCCCTATTTTACAAAACAAGTTCTATAGAAGTTAAAAGACAAATTTTTGGTTCGATCTTTTCAGAAAACTTAATTATTGGTAAAGAGAAATGTCGAACCACTAAAATCAATGAAGCACTTTGGCTGATAATGGCTACAGATAAGGATTTAAACAAAAAAGAAACCGGACAACCCTTCAAAAATTTAGAGTTGTCCGGTGAGGTGGAGAATACCGGAGTCGAACCGGTGACCTCTTGCATGCCATGCAAGCGCTCTAGCCAGCTGAGCTAATTCCCCGAGCGAGGTGCAAAAATAGGATTTGAAACAATACGGACGGCATAATAATTTCTCTCTTTCCTTAAATTTTTGGTTATGCAGAAAGGTGGAGAAAAAAAGCAGGTAAAACCGGCCCAGAAACAAACTATGCCGGGCTCAGAACAAGAAATGAAACCAAAGCCCAAATCTGAACGCCCCAAGGAACCTCTCAAGTTGGAAGGCAAGGTTGCTCTCATTACCGGTGGCGATAGTGGGATAGGAAAAGCAGTAGCGATCCTTTTTGCCAAGGAGGGCGCTGATGTTGCTATTTCGTACCTCAGCGAGCATAAAGATGCTGAGGAAGTAAAACGCATAATAGAAGAAGACCATGGTCGCAAATGCATACTGATGCCTGGCAATATTCGTAAGGAAGACTTTTGCAAGAAGATTGTAGAAGAAACAGTAAAGAAGCTAGGAAAACTGGATATATTGGTAAATAATGCCGCAACCCAAACAGAACAAAAATCGCTGGAAGATATTTCTACCGAGCAGCTGTATGAGACTTTTGAGACAAACATTTTTGCCATGTTTTGGATCACCAAACAGGCTTTGAAACATTTGAAAAAAGGTGCTTCTATTATTAATACAACTTCCGTTACGGCCTACCGCGGCAGTGGAGGTTTACTGGATTATTCCTCTACTAAAGGAGCAATCGTATCCTTTACACGCAGTCTGTCGGCCAACCTGGTAGAGAAAGGCATTCGTGTAAATGGTGTAGCCCCCGGCCCTATCTGGACGCCATTGATTGTTGGTTCTTTTAATGAAGAGAAAGTCAAAACATTTGGTTCCGATGTACCTATGAAACGCCCCGGCGAAACGGCTGAAGTAGCGCCATGCTATTTGTTCCTGGCCAGTGAAGATGCCTCTTATATGTCAGGACAGGTGCTACATCCTAACGGTGGTGAAATTATTAATGGGTAATAGAACTTTGATTTAAAAGATTTAAAAGATTGAGAGGAAGGATTAAAAAGATAACTTATACGATTAGAAGGGTTGGCATTATTTCTGTTTTTACTACCACTTATAACTCTCTGGGGTGGTTTAGCAATAAACCTGAGATCATACCCATACTACCTGATCTGGGTAATGCCAGCGCAGGGATGAGAGAAAAAGGTTCAGGTATTATTACTTGAACCTTTTACATTATAACTACAAGCAATGTATTTCTGTTTCACTTTCACCTCTTTTTCTTATCAACCTCCTCTACCATATTACAAACACTAATCATTACTACTATACCCATCTATTTGCTTACCCCACTCTTGAGCCTAGGTTTGTTCTGACCAACTCCGTAACGTTACGGAGTTGAGTAAACTTTCGGCAAATAGTAACCAAGCTTTACATAAGACATTTGGAAGGCAAAGGCATGCCTTCCATACACTTTGAGTAGGGTAAGGCATCAACCTTTCTCAAGGAGCACGTACGGCTACATATTTAATAATAAGGAACTGTGAAAATTGTTTATAATCAAACTTGCTGTTGGGAAAAACCACACCTTTAAGCTTGAACCACCAACACTAAAGATTAAAAAATGACTTTAGAGCATGTAGCCATTTGGACAAACCAGTTGGAAGAACTAAAGACTTATTATCAAACCTACTTCAATGGTGTGCCTAATGACAAGTACACCAACGCTACCTCCCAATTTCAGAGTTACTTTCTAACGTTTAAATCTGGCGCGCGTTTGGAATTAATGTCTAAGCCAGATGTACCGGTAAACCGGAATGATACCATTCACCAACAATACCTGGGAATTATTCACCTGGCGTTTGGTGTTAATACTATGGAAGAGGTAGATCTGAAAGCAAAAGAATTGGCAGCAGCCGGCTATCCTATCCTGCGTGGTCCGCGCCGGACGGGTGATGGTTATTATGAGTTTGAAACACTGGACCCCGATAACAACCGCTTAGAGGTAACGACAAAATATATAATGCCTGACGGGCTCAAATAAAAAGAGTATGAAAGACAAAATAAAAAATGTAAAGACAGATGTGCTTTCTGACAACTGGTATAAGTTGGAAAAAGTAACATTTGATTACAAGAAGAATGATGGCAACTGGCAAACACAAAGCCGTGAAGTATATGATAGAGGCAACGGTGCTACCATACTCCTATATAACAAAAAGAAACAAACGGTTGTACTTACCCGCCAGTTTCGTCTTCCAAGCTATCTTAATGGCAACCAGGAAGGCTATTTAATAGAAACCTGTGCCGGCCTGCTGGATGAAGACGATCCTGTAGCCTGCATACGCAGGGAGGCTGAAGAAGAAACCGGTTACCAACTGGAAGAAGTGCATAAAGTGTTTGAGGCCTATATGACGCCGGGGGCAGTTACAGAGATCCTTTATTTTTTTGTAGGTGAATATGCACCCTACATGAAAGTAGCAGAAGGCGGTGGAGTGCCCCACGAGCATGAAGAAATAGAAGTACTGGAAATGCCCTTTCAAAAAGCTTACGACATGATTGCATCTGGCGAGATAAAGGATGCTAAAACAATTATGCTTCTTCAATACGCTAAACTTAATAATCTCTTCTAATGACAACCAAAACTTCGCTTATGATTTTAGTGGCTGGCCCCTATCGCTCTGGCACTAATGACGATCCGCATCTTATTGAAGCCAACGTAAAAAACATGACTGACACAGCGTTGCTGTTGTATCGCAAAGGGCACTTGCCAGTATTGGGCGAATGGTTCGCCTTACCCTTGATAGAAGCGGCTGGTTCAAAACAGATCGGTGATGCTGTTTTCAATGAAATCTTTCATCCTGTAGCTGTACAGCTCATTGATCACTGCGATGGTGTATTACGCATTGGTGGACCATCCTCTGGCGCTGATGAGATGGTAAATACAGGTAAAGCGAAAGGCAAACAGATCTTTTATAGCCTAGAGGAAATACCTGCAGCAGCAACGGTTTAAAAGTTTAAAGTTTAAAGTCTACTATTTAAGGTTATTGTAAGAACTAGTCGACAATTCAATTGTCTGCTTACGATAACCTTAAACTTTACTTCTTAAACAAATAAACATTAAAGCTTTTTGTCGTCATTATCAGTTTTATTGCTTTCATCCGTTTTCTTTCCAGCCTCTTCATTTTCATTAGTTGGCTCTATTTTATTTTGTACTTCCAGTTGTTCCTGAACTTCCTTGCTTTTAGAGCGCAATATGGGAAAAGCCAACGGGCTATGAGCAGGACGTTCATCACCTAACAATACGCCCCACTGTTTCATATTATCCGTACGATCAAAAATGATTTTCATAACGGCTATAACGGGCAGAGAAAGAAACATACCCGATACGCCAGCCACTGCGCCTGCTACTATAACACCTACGATAGTGGCCAGTGCATTTATTTTCACCTTAGATCCAACAATACGCGGCATCAAAATATTATTGTCGAGAAACTGTACAAAAGCAATAGTACCCAAGACAGCAAAGATGGGCCAGATCTCTTGGGAAGAAGTAAGCGTTAGTAAAACACCAATGATATTTCCAATTAAAGCACCTATATAGGGTATAAGGTTTAGAAAAGCAAAGATGACTCCGATAAGAATGGCATGTTTAATACCAATAAAGAATAGTATACCTCCAAGCAAAACTGTGATATAGGTAATCTGAATGGCCAACCCAACTAAATAACTCTTGATGATCGTTTGGCTCTCACGCACTGCTTCTTCAACCTTCTCATGTGATTGTTTAGGAAACCAGAGGAATACAAAACGCAACAGCAGGTTTCGATAAAAGAGCATCAAAAAAATATAGATCGGCAACAACGCCACAAATACAAACACCGATGTTATAGAACCAAAAGCACCTGAAACCATTCCACCGGCATAGTTCATCAACTTGTCACTTTGCTCATTGATTATTTGAACTTGTTTAGCCGTCGTATAATTGGTCTTAGAACTGATCCAAGCACTGATCGAATTCAGATGAGCCGTTACATTTTGCTTAATTACAGGAAAGTCGTTTACCAAGCTACTGATCTGTGCTGAAAAAAACCATACAAGTGCAGCCATTACTATAATAAGTAACAACAACGTCAAAAGGATTGAAAACACCTCTGGTAGCTTCTTCCTATGAAAAAAGCGGAATACAGGCAGCAGCATGATAGCCAGGAAAAAGGCCATTAGCAGCGGCATGATAATGTCTTTACCCACAAGAATAATTGCGAATAAATAATAAATACCTACCAACTCAATAGCGCGCCTTACTGTTACCGGCAATTTTGCATACTGTTCTTGTATCATGGTATAAATATAATCTCTCTAACGGCTCAATAAAACTGAGCCTTGCGAACGCTACATTAGCGGGACTTTAAAAGTTGGCGAATCAGGAAGATGTTTTGACGGGCAGTAATAAGAAGATCGTTTCCTTCAGCCCCACCCCAACAGGCATTGGCTGGGATAGTAGGCAACTCTATTTTCCCCAACCGGTTACCTTCACGATCTAAAATAAGAATTCCTTCTTTGCTGCATAAATAAAGATTTCCATTAGGATCGCATTTTATACCATCACTGTTTTCTTGGGCTGCAATCTTTAAGAACTTCCAACTATGCGCATCAAATGCTAGTACTAGTTTTTCAAATGGCTTATTGGAGCAACAATACAGCACATCTTGATTGGGGGACAAACAAACGCCATTGGGATAATGCAGGTTATCTTCTATCAAAACCACTTCTCCATTGCGCCAGACATAAACCCCAGCCAATGGCTGAAATGAAGCCGGCACTAGCTTTTGATCTTTTAATCCATACGGAGGATCAGTAAAGAAAACGGTTCCATCATTATGCGCCACAATATCATTCGGGCTGTTAAAGCGTTTGTCATTATACGATGCAATTAAGGGCTGCACCTCTTTACCATCATATCTACCTATAGCACCATTGCCGTGCTGACACACCAGCAGGTTACCTTCCCTATCATAAGTCAAACCATTCGAGCCAATTTGCTCTGAAAGAAAAGAAGTATCCAGCAACGTACACCCACTAGCTACTATATATTTTTGTTTAGGCTGATCGGGTGACACTTTATAAATTGAGTTTAAAGGAATATCACTGAATAAATAATAGCCTTCCGTATTCCACACTGGCCCTTCAGAAAACGAACAGCTATCATCCAGCAGTTCTATTTCAAAGGCTGTATTTATAAAGTCCGTTAGTTCTGGTCTATAAATGGTCAATGCTGGATGTGTGGCCACTTTAAATGTTTTTGTTATTATGTTACAGAATCGTAATCAATTGCTGGATCACTTTTTCCAAGTTAATACCTCTTCCTAAAACTGGCTTAAATAAATCACCTTCAGCCTTCACCCTTTCATAAATATTTTTGATAGTATAGTCAGTAGGTGCAAGTCCTTTTTTTACTTCATCCCAATGTAAGGGGGTAGAAACAGAAGCCCCCTGCCTAGGACGGATAGAGTATGGGGCAGCAGCTGTTTGCGTTTCCTTATTTTGCAGAAAATCCAGATACACTTTTTCTTTGCGCTTAGCAGGACTGCGCTCCATGCTGGTACTATTGGGCATCTCCTGTTGCACTAATTTACAGATCAATTCTGCCAACTGCTTGCTTTGGTCAAAATCATACTTTGCGCCCAATGGAATATAAATATGCATACCTGTGGCGCCCGATGTTTTACAATAGCCTTTTGCGCCACTTGCATCCAGAATCTTCTTAATTACCTGTGCCACTTCAATTACCGTATTAAAACTTACGCCTTCAGGATCCAGGTCAATGAGACACCAATCTGGATACTGCCAGCTATTAACTCTGGAATGCCAAGGATTCATTTCAATACAGCCCAAATTAGCCATATAGATCAGCGACGCTTCGTTTGTACATACCAGGTATTCTACATTAGTCTTAGTAGACTCGCTATAGTCTGTATAGGTTTCCAACCATTGAGGCTGCTTACCTTTCATATCTTTTTGAAAGAAATTCGGAGCCCCAATACCGTTAGGATGACGATTTAACGAGTGGGGCCGGTCTAGCAAAAAAGGCAAGATATATGGCGCCATTCGCAGGTAATGATTAATTGAGTCGATCTTTTGAAAACCTTCATTTGGCCAATAGATCTTATCTAAATTGGTTAATGATAAGTCTATTTTATTTATTGTTACTGTTTGGTTAGCGCCATTCTCAAGCTGTAATTGCAAGCCAGATATTTTCTTAGAATTTTTAGATAAAGAAGACTTCTTTTTAGTCGTCCTTTTAACAGGTGTCTTGGTTTCCTTTTTTCCAGCCGCTTTTTTTACTATAGTGCTTCGCTTTTCTTCTTTTTCTACACGGACATCTTTAGCCTTCTTATCTGTACGCAGTCCCATAAAAATGGGATGCCGGGCAATATGTTCTTTGGTCCACTCAGTAAACTTGATCTCACAAACCAATTGCGGTTTTACCCAAGTGGCAGGCATATTAGTCTTAGGCACTTTTTTAAATGGGCTTTTATTCGTTACCAAGGGCTGTAAGCGGTCATAGATCTCTTTCAGGCTTTTGGTATTAAAACCGCTGCCTGTATGGCCTACATACACGAATTCATCATCTTCGTATACACCAAGCAGTAAGGCTCCAAAGAACTTACGGGTTTTGCGTGGCACTGTAAATCCTGCAATTACGACCTCTTGTCTTTTATTCACTTTAATCTTCAACCAATCAGCTGTACGTTTTCCTGCTTCATAAATACTATCGGCGCGCTTAGCCATTATCCCTTCTAATCCTTGTTTCAAAGCCGCTTTATAAAAAGCACTTCCATTCCCAATTACATGATCGCTATAGCGCAAAATCAAATCTTTTGGAGGTATTAACTCGCACAAGATCTTTTTACGTTCTATTAAAGGCAGCCGCGTAAGATCATATCCATTGAGCCAGAGAATATCGAATACATAAAACTGCAATTGCACCGGCGCATTTTGCCAGTTTTGTAAAAGCTGAAAGTTTGCTAATCCATTTTTATCAATAGCCACGATCTCTCCATCAAACACAGCGTTTATCCCTAATTCTTTCAATGCCGCTGTTACCGGCGCATACTTATCGGTAAAAGGCTTATTATTTCTTGAGATTAACTTCACTTTAGTATTATTCAAATACGCTAAAGCTCTATAACCGTCCCATTTGATTTCATATAGCCATTGGGGATCACTAAAAGGTTCATCCACCAAAGTAGCAAATGCAGGTTTTATATTAGCAGGCATTGGTTGTGCCTGAATGAGATCTTTATACGATTTTAATAGTGGAGATAGTACCCCAGCTCTCTTCGTTAGGCTTATCTTCTTTGCACCGGCAGCTGTCTTCACCGCAGTAATAGCTTTCTTTGCCCCCTTCTGTTGAGTGGCATTTTGTTCTTTGGGGTGATTCAGTTTTACGCCTTTTTTCGCTGCTATATCGGCCAATGTTTTTCCTGACTTCACCGAAGCCTCTTGCGCTGTAACATCATCATCAGTAGCATATTCGTCTTTACTCTTTATTAATAACCAAGCCTTCTCCTCTCCTTTTCTCATCCTTCTCAACGTGTACACACCGTTCAATTTCTTTCCATAAAGAATGAATTTCAGGCTACCCATCTCTAGCTCCTTCAACAGAATTTGCTCCTGCTCTTTCCTACTTAGCTGCTCGCCGGCCACTGGTGTATAATATCCCTCATCCCACACGATTACAGTACCAGCACCATAATTTCCTTCAGGGATTACGCCTTCGAAATTTCTATAGTCATATGGATGATCTTCTACCATCATTGCTAACCGTTTATCAGCAGGGTTCAATGAAGGTCCTTTGGGAATAGCCCAGCTTTTTAGCACCCCATCCATCTCTAAGCGGAAATCGTAATGCAGGCTAGAAGCGTCGTGCTTTTGTATCACAAAGCGTAACGTAGACTTTGAAGTTTTTGTCTTTCCAGAAGGCTCTGGCGTCTGTGAAAAATTGCGCTTTTTATTGTATAAAGAAAGGCCCATGCTTTTTACAAAATGGGCTAAAATTGTGTGCCAGAAAGAATTGCATAAGAGAGCTATAAGCTGAACGCTTCACGCCGTAAGCCGTTAGCTGTGAAAGGATGATTTTTCAGTCGGTCTTTCTTTGCGTGTAGCGTGAGGCGTATAGCTTGCAGCGTACTTAACATCTTACAAAATAAAAGTGTGGCATTAACCACACTTTATTTCAAACTGTATAACAAAACAAACGCTAAGCTCTTTTCTTGCCTTTTTCCAGGCTTCGTTTTAATATATCCATTAAATCTTTTACAGTGGCCGTTGGCCTTTCTTCTGGTTCGGCTATACGTATATGTTTGCCAGCAGCCTTTGCTTTAATTACCTTTTTCAGTTCTGCGATATAGGTATCCTTAAAGGCTGTGGGGTCAAATGTTTCTGTTAAATTGGTTATCAGTTTTTTAGCCAACTCTAGTTCTTGCGCAGTCACTTTTGTACTCTTGGCAGCTTCAGGCACTTCTTTAATTTCCTCCTGATAACGCATTTGATCTAGCAAAAGCACGTTCTTGTAGGGCTTAATAGCACATACATGCTCACGATTACGTAGCATAAATTCAGCAATCCCTACGGATTCGGTTTCTTCTAAAGCTTTTACTAAAAGACGGTAGGATTTTTCACCTCCCTTTGCGGGGACGATGTAATAAGGTTTTTCGAAATAGATTGGATCTATTTCATCGCTTTTGGCGAACTGGAGAATATCTATAGAGCGTGATTTTTGTGGACTTGCTTTTTCAAAGTCCTCTTCGTCAACTACCACATATTTGCCTTTAGCATACTGGTAGCCCTTCACAATATCTTTCCACTCGACCTCGTTTCCTGTTGCTGTATCAATACGGGCGTAGCGTACCGGCGCCAGGTCATCTCTAGACAACATATCAAAATCAATAGCTTCTGATTGAACAGCGCTTACAAGCTTTACTGGTATATTCACTAATCCAAAACCCAACGTACCCGACCAGATCGCACGCATGTCACAAGAATTTATGAAGCAGGGAAGTAAGTGCTGGTGCCCACATGATTGGGGTTACGAAACCAAGCGGTCATTGCCCCCATAGCACTGTGCCACCAGGAGTTCTTTGTACGCAACTGGGTTTCGTAATATTCCGCTTTCAGCATTTTTACTTTTACCAACACCATATCTTCCAGCTGGTTTGACTGAATATCATTAAACATTTCTAAAAAGGTGCTTTGCTCTTCTGGGTCAGTAACTACCCAGCCCTTTCCATTCACCTGCAAAAAGTAATCAACCCCTTTTTAAAGAAATCCATACGCACAGGAAATTCATTATCAAACTCTTGTAAGTTCTGTTTAGGCTTTTGTACAAAAAACCACATGTATCCGAAATCGTCTACCTTGATGTTGGATACTAAAGAAGTGGGAAGCTTTAGCACAGACTCACTTTGGTTAAAGAAGATGGCGCTTCCAATTTGTTCGATTTTCTCTTGGAGGAAAGTTAATTGTTGCGTTTGTTGACTTGCTGACATAATGTAAGTTTTGATGAGTAATCAAAGGAACTTATAGGAACAACTCCAAATTAAATACCACAAAAAACAAAGGCCAAAATGCCGTTTCCGTCTATTGCATGGGTAAATTCATCCACAAGCCAATTGAATTAACAGCCTAGGGACTGGCACCATTTTCGGGTAGTATTGGTATTACTCACTGATAAACCACAATCTTTATGGCAAAGTCGATATTGGCTACACCTACTAGGTCACAGCCTGCCACTAAGGTAAAAGACGACAGGACACTGCTAAAAGAATTGCTCATAGACGAGTTACGAGACATTTATTGGGCGGAAAAATACTTGACTAAAACAATGCCCCGCCTATTAAAGGCCGCAACGTCTCCCCAATTGGCCCATGCATTTGAAAATCATCTGATGCAGTCGCTGGACCAGATTACCCGCCTCGAGTTGGCATTTGAAATGATGGAGCTACATCCCCGCGCCCGTAAATGTGAAGCCATGGAAGGATTAGTAAAAGAATGCCAGCAAATGCTGCAGGATATGCCCAAAGGCAGTTCAGCACTAGATGCCGGGTTGATCATTTGTGTGCAAAAGATTGAACATTATGAAATTGCAGCTTACGGCAGCCTGGTGCAACTAGCAAAAACAATGGGAAGAAAGGATGTAGCAGACATTTTACACTTAACATTGGTAGAAGAAAAAGAGACTGATGAATTGCTTACAGAGTTAGCAGTAAGTGGCATCAACCTGGATGCTGTACATGAAGAAGGGCAATAAACGCCTGTATTCGTTAAGGGGAAAGGTCAGATTTTTGGTCTGACTTTTTCTTTTGACAAAAGAAAACAATGACTAGTTCATTAAACACCTCTAGGAAAACGGGCTTTTCTGCAAAGTTTGAAACAATAGCCAACAAAGTAACCCGTCTTGCCGGAAGCTCTTATGCCTTTTTAATTGCGTTTGCATTAATCCTGCTATGGGGTATAACGGGACCTTTTTTTCATTTTTCAGATACCTGGCAGCTCGTTATAAATACCTCCACCACTATTGTCACGTTTTTAATGGTATTTATCATTCAGCAGTCACAAAACAAAGACTCAATTGCGCTACAACTAAAGCTCAATGAACTTATTGCCTGTAATGAAGCGGCCAGTAACCGGCTGATAGACGTTGAAGACATTACCCAGGAAGAGCTGGATACTTTAAAGAACTTCTATGTTAAGCTGGCTACATTGGCAAAAAAAGAAAATGAGCTATTTAGCTCTCACTCCATTGATGAAGCAGCAGATATTCATAATCAGAAAAGCCAATTTGCGAAAAACCGTGTAGCTAACCGGAATATAAAACCAGAATAACCTATGGAAGTAGTACAACTCACGCATAAAGAATTTTTAAAGATCGATAAGGATTATAGCCAAGCAGCTAAGATCGCCGACCTCCATTACGTAAATGACAAACAGGCTGGTATACAACGTATCAAAAAAGGGCAAGGCTTTAGCTATATCTATAACGATCAACTGCTAACTGATGAAGCGGAGCTGGAGCGAATTAAAAAGCTGGCTATTCCGCCAGCCTGGACTAACGTTTGGATCTGTCCTAAGTCCAATGGTCATATACAGGCTACCGGGTTTGATACCCGTAGTCGGAAACAGTATCGTTACCACGAGCAATGGCAAACATTACGCAACGAAACAAAGTTTCACCGCCTTTATGAATTTGGAAAGCTTTTACCCTCTTTACGCCTAAAATTGGAAGAGGACTTTTCAAACAAGGAGTTAAGTGAAGAAAAGGTTATTGCAACAGTTATTAGTCTTATGGAGCGCACCTATATACGAATTGGCAATAATGAATACGAAAAAATAAATGGGTCGTATGGATTAACCACCTTAAAAGACAAACACGTCAAAATTGAAGGTGATAAAATCCGCTTCTCTTTTAAAGGAAAGAAGGGTATTGACCATGACATTAGCCTTCGTAGTCGTAAACTAGCAAAGGCCGTTCAAGCTTGTCGAGATATTCCGGGCAAAGAACTGTTCCAGTACTACGACGTAGAGGGCAACAAAAAACCTATTGACTCTGGATGCGTGAACAATTATATAAAAGACGCTACAGGAGGTGATTTTACAGCAAAGGATTTCCGCACATGGGCAGGCACTTTAAATATCCTAAGAGCTTTTAGAACTTTGGGGGAAGCCCCATCTGAGACCGAGTGCAAAAAGAATGTGATTAGTGCCCTGGACGAAGTAAGCAAGAAACTAGGTAATACTCGAACAGTTTGCAAAAAGTACTATGTACACCCCGGCATTATAAAACTTTATGAAGGCAATAGCCTTAATAAATACCTGAAAGAGCTGGATGAAATTGAAAAGGCAGATTTTCTTACTGGTCTTACTTCAGAGGAAAGAGTATTAATGAAGATTCTCCAACAGTTGGTTTAAATGAACTTTACCGCCTTAAAAGTTTACAAGCTCACGTTTGGAGTATTTACTAAAAAGAAAAGGTGAACTTGTAAACTCATAAACTTTAAAATCTCATCACTTACCTTTTCTTTCTGGTACTCCAGATCTTCCTGGAGCCTTGTTTGAACTTCCCTTACTATCCGCACTACGGCTACTACCGCCACCACGACTAGTACTGGTACCGGCACCGCTTCCTCGTCCTCTAACACCCGACGTAGCAGGCGTTTTACTACTTCCGCCACTTGCCTCTTTTCTTCCCTCACTGGAAGTTCTATCAGTCCCGCCATCAGTGCGCCCTGAAGCATTTGAACGTATTGCCATATTATGTTTTTTACGTTACAATGAATTACGCTTTTTTAGCTGTACGCTTTCGAGGAGCGGCTTTTGAACCTCGCTTAGTTGCTGTTTTACGTGCTGTAGTCTTTGTAGCGGTTTTACCTCTTGATGACTTCGCAGCTGTTTTACGTGCAGTGCTTTTGGCAGCAGTTTTACGGCCAGTACGCTTAGTTGCTGTTTTAGATGCAGTTTTACGTCCAGTACTTTTTGAAGCGCTCTTTTTCGCAGGCACTTTTGCGCCGCGTTCTCTGGCTTCAGAAAGTCCAATAGCAATAGCCTGCTTACGTGAGGTTACTTTTTTGCCACTGCGACCACTTTTCAGTTTACCTTCCTTCATTTCATGCATGGCATCTTTTACCTTTTTACCGGCAGTTCTTGAATATTTTGCCATATGTCAGAATTTTAAATGAACAATAAAATAGTACTGTAATTATCGGACCAGTTTGCATCAGAACTAAATGCAAAGAGCCTTTTATCACATAAACAATTCCGTTTGGGTACGATTTTTTAATTCAATTCCTGAAATAAACAGCTATGGAAAGAAATGAAAAAGTAGTAGACATCTTAAATGACCTGATCCGCATTAATCATGACCGTATTGTAGGTTATGAAAAAGGTATTGAAGAACTTAAAGATGGTGATGCTGATTTAAAAACATTGTTTAACCGTTATATACAGGAAAGCAAACAATACGCGGGGGAACTTACACACGAAGTAAACCGCTTAGGTGGCACCCCTTCCGACGGCACTACAAACTCCGGAAAGATCTATCGTGTTTGGATGGATTTAAAAGCAGTGGTTGCAGGTCATGATCGCAAAACAGTTCTTGAAAATTGTGAATTTGGAGAAGATGCGGCTCAAAAGGCGTACGATCTTGCACTAAACAATGAAGATGCTCATTATGAGGCTCCGCTGCGTGATATTATCGTTCGCCAGAAAGCCCAATTAAAAGTAGGACATGATGAAGTAAAACGATTACGTGATATGTACAAGGCATCTCATTAATTAGAAGAACTGAAATAATTCTCATGCTATACTGTTGCGCTATTATAACAATAATAAAGCGATCATTTTATAGCACCGATTAGGTACAGCATGAGATTTCAAAAAAAGTAAAGAAGGCAAGCACTGATAAGTAAAATTTACAGTTGCTTACATTCCAACACTAATTGAGGCTGACTTATTTGTCAGCCTCATTCTTTTGGGGAAAGTGATACTCAGCGAACGGTCTTTTAAGCACTACTATTTTGGCAAACTATTTTATTTATATGCCTTATAAAAAATAGTTATGCTGGTAAATGAAAACAACAGCATGCCTTATATGAAGAGCTTGGTTACTTGCTTAAACCGGATGATAACCGACGGGTATACAGAAGACTTTAAAGTAACAGACAATGGCTTAGAGGCATTACAGGCAGGTAAAATATATAAAGCAGATGAGGTGTCTGTTATTAATTTCTTCCGGTTCGAGGGAGCCTCTGACCCGGAAGACAATGCTATTTTATATGTACTTCTAACAAAAGATGGATTAAAAGGCACTCTCATTGACGCCTATGGATTATACAATGATCAACAAATTAGTCGTTTTATAAGTCAGGTAACATCGATTGCAAAGAAATCGACAAAAGCCAACTTATGATTATAACCAACTACCATAAACAGGCATGTATGGAGGCTTGGCTAAATTGTGAAAACCTCCTGATTTCGATCACACAAAAACCGACATCCTACTCACAATACACCTTAAGGGTAATAAATGAATGCGCGGACATTTGCCTGGCCGCACAGGAAGCTTTAAAATTTAAGTACGCGAACATTGGTGAATTAGCCTTGCTTTGTATAGGTATTTGTGAAGAATGCGCAGATATATGCGAACGGTATAGCGGTGTCCAATTTAAAACATGTGCATCTACCTGCCGCTACTGCTCTAATGTATTTGCTTCACTGGCTTTGAACGCTTAATAAGGCCAATTGTACCAGCAGCTTCCGTAGCCATAAATATGCATACATGGTACTAGCTTGTTGAAAAGTTTAAATTTTGGTTTCTAGGCTAATTACTAATTGTTAGTTGC
Source organism: Flavisolibacter tropicus (assembly GCF_001644645.1). Taxonomy (NCBI): domain Bacteria; kingdom Pseudomonadati; phylum Bacteroidota; class Chitinophagia; order Chitinophagales; family Chitinophagaceae; genus Flavisolibacter; species Flavisolibacter tropicus. The sequence goes on from NZ_CP011390.1 coordinate 2,233,176, forward strand.
GGCTAGTAGACCTATCAAACCACCCCAAAAAGCGAATCCATTAACACCAATCCGTTAATCAGTAATAAAAAAATGGCCACAGTAGATACTGCAGCCTTGCTGATAGAATGGACCGTGTATATGAGAAAGAGATTTATGCTCTTCGTATTATGGCTAATAAAATAGATATGATAGCCAGTATTATCAATATATGTATTAGCCCTGTAGCACTCCAGTAAAACACTCCCAATAACCAACCTATAATGCAGATCACAGCTAATATGTAAAGTAGACTACGCATAAGCTTTATTCACTTAAATATGTATTAAAAAAACATTGCCAACCAGTTATAAGCAGAAAAGTAGTAGCGTTTATGTAGAAGCGCTTATATGGCGGCGGTGTTGTGTGTAGCAATTTCCACAAGCAGAGTTTACTTCAGTTTTATAAAATCAAGCGTGGCACAGCTTTCTATATGTATTTACAAACAATTCGAAATGAAAAGGGCACATTCCATTTGGAAGGCTTTTAAAATGGCAGGTGCTGGTTTTTTTGAAGACAATGCCTTTAAACTCAGTGCCTCGTTAAGTTATTATACGGTCTTTGCATTAGGCCCCTTGATTATTATGATCATTTCTTTAGCAGGCCTTTTCTTTGGACAGGAAGCTGTACAAGGCAGGGTTTATATGCAGTTAAATGGCTTAGTAGGAAGTACAGCGGCTTTACAGATTCAGGATATCATTCGAAATATTCAATCATCAAGACTAGGAACGGCAGGAGCCATCTTTGGTGGTATCGTATTATTTATAGGGGCAACCGGAGTGTTTACTGAAATGCAGGACTCTATTAATTACATATGGTCTGTAAAAGCCAAACCTAAAAAGGGATGGCTAAAGTATTTATCAAACCGCCTGCTATCCTTTTCACTTATTGTCGGGATCAGCTTTGTATTGCTTGTATCATTGACTATTAATGCCCTGCTAAACTTATTGAGTGATAAATTAGCCCGCCTTTTACCAGCCTATACCTTCCAGTTATTTCACATCATCAACTCACTGATTATTATACTTGTAATAAGTGGATTATTTACCGTTATATTTAAGATACTTCCCGATGCAGTCATTAGCTGGAAAGACGCCCTTTTAGGAGCCGTATTCACCGCTCTACTCTTTTTATTAGGGAAATTTCTTATCAACTATTATATAGGCACTTCTAACTTAGGCGTAACTTATGGTACGGCAGCTTCTATTGTAATTATTCTAACCTGGGTCTATTACTCCTCTATCATTCTTTACTTTGGTGCGGAGTTTACAAAAATGTATGCAATACAATCTGGCTCAGGCATACATCCAAAAGAAACAGCAGTCTTTATTATTAAGAAAGAAGCCAAAGAGATTCCTCCTTCCCATTTAGATACCTAGAGTATGACTCTATAATTTAAAAACTCCTGCTTACTATACTTTTATGGTCTCTTTTGATTTTAGAATATTGCCGCCAAATTGTTCAACAAAGCCATTAGCTCTATTATTAACTACAAAATAAACCGTTTTAGGAGTCGGTAACAGCTCACTATCAAAAACAATTTCACAGTACCTACCCCTATTACCAGAATTATTAATTCAAATACAATAGAGATAGGCCTAATAGTGATAATTAATTACAGGGAAGGAAAACTTATTAAAAATGTGGTACCGCTGTTTACAACGGAAGTAACATCTACCTGCGCTTTGTGTGACTGCAGGATATTTAATGTAGCTGCTAAACCTAACCCCATTCCGTTTCGCTTGGAGGTAAAATAAGGTTCAAATAAGCGAGATATATGTTCTTCAGGAATACCACACCCATTGTCTTTTACTTTTACGGAGTGCATGCTTCCTGTAGAATCTATTTCAATATCCAACTCACCACTGCCATCATTAGGCATAGCTTCTACTGCATTTATGATGATATTCAGAAAAGCGATCTTCAGCTTTTCCTTATTAGCCATAATATAGCAAGGCTCATTGTAATATTTGATCTGCATATTAATGCGCTGTAGGGTAATACGATCCAACGCATCGGCAATACTATCATCCATTACAGATTGTAGGGTGCATCTTTCAAAGCTAAGCTCACTTGGACGGCTGGTATCTAACAACTCGGTAATCAAATCACCTATCCGTTTACTATTACGCTGAATAATATCAAGGTAAAGTGCGTTTTCATCATTCTCTGCTTCTGTGCCGATCAGCTGCTCTACCGACATATTAATGTTGTTCAAGGGGTTCCGCACTTCATGCGCCAGTGTACGTACTAAACGGCCTGTTGCACCTAGCTTTTCAACCATCAGGTTGGCCTTTTCAGCACGACGCAGATTAGTGATATCATGCATCAACCCCTGATAGTAAATATGCCCGGTTGCATCTAATGGAGCTGTCAAAGAAAAAATACAGATCTTCTTTTCACCTAATTGAGTCTGCACCTCTAACTCCAGATCATTCACTTCACCCTCTTCATACAAGAGTTTTTCCAACAGCTTCTTATCTACATCTTCTGAAATTACATCATAGATGCTTAGCTGTTGCATTTCCTCTCTTGCATAACCTAATAAGTCTTGTGTAGCAGCATTAAAGTCACGAAACAATAATGCTTTATCAGCTATAAAAACAGCATCTTTAGACAGTTCAAATATGCTCCGGTATTTACGTTCATTAGCACGCAAAGCCTTCAGGTAAGAAGTTCTCTCCAATGCATATCGCAAACACCGCTCAAGCTTATCGGCATTTAATTCCGTTTTTACAAGATAGTCTGTAGCACCTATCTGCATCGCTTCAATGTCAATCTCTTTGTTTCCCTTACCTGTTAATAGCACGATTGGCTCTTCACAGCCTAAACGAATAGCTTCCTTTAAGAAGTCCAAACCAGTTTTTGCACCTAAGCGATAGTCTACGAAATAAATATCATAACCACGACTCTTTACATGCTCTATTGCATCAGAATATTTATAACTCCACTCAATGGTAAGCGAATATTCTTCAATTTGACGTAAGTACTCTGAAGTGATAAAATAATCATCCTCATCATCATCAATAATTAAAATACGAATGGCGGGTTTATCCAATGGCATGGCTAAAATAGTTTACCAGGCAGTGTAAGCTTAAAAAGGCAATCAGAACTACCAGATGCAGAAACTAGCGTTCCAGAATATCGATTACAAATACGATTACATTCTGTCAACACGCGCTCGTGGGTAGCTTGCCATGAAACATCATTACAACTGTTGGTATGGAAACAGATATCATAGAAATGTAGCCGGCAGGAAGCGATTGCTGGCAACACTTCTTTTTCTAATGAATTGCACTTTATATAAATAAACAACTTGCTTTTCTTTGGCGAACGAGGCAATAACAAATGGATCAAGAGTTCGCACAACCGTCGCATGTCATTTTCACTTGCATACACATGTGGCAATGCATCACAACGGATGATAGCGTTCAACCGATCCAAACGCGCTCTTTCCTCATTTAAGAAATCCTGTATGATACCATTAAAATCTACAAACCGATAACCACCATCCACATCTATTGCCTGTGCAGCAATAGATGTGGTGTTTAAAGGTTTCGGTTGTTCAGGCGCCTGAAAAACGTTTATCATGGTTACTGATTATTGAACTCCTGGTACTGCTTCATTTTGTTATAAAGCGTTTTGCGGTCAATGTTCAAAAGCTTAGCGGCTTTACTCTTATTAAAATTCACTTTTTTCAATGCCCGTAAAATCATTTCATATTCGGCATCAATACTTGCGCCTTTCAGAGTAGTTTCAGAAATGGTACGAGGTGTTTCTGTTAGATCATCAATGGTATTTGGCACGGTATGTACAGCGGCAGGCTCCGGTTGTTTATCAAACTGCAGTTTATTAAAGTGCGAAATCTCAAAAGGTAAAGAGCTTGCTTCTACCTGCTCACCATCAGTTAATAAAGTGGCCCGCTTGATCACATTCTTTAATTCACGTAAGTTTCCGTACCATACATAACTTTTAAATATACTCTCAACCTCAGCACTATAGCGAGTCACGTACTTGCCTAATTCAGCATTAGTTTGCTGCAGAAAATGGTTAGCAAATAGCATAATATCATCAGGGCGCTGACGAAGCGGTGGCACATCTATGCTGAATTCATTAAAGCGATGGTATAAATCTTCCCGGAACTTTCCTTTGCGAGTAGCATCCCAAAGCTTTTCGTTAGACGCTATAATAATTCGCACATCCAGTTCAATATCTTTCGTTCCACCCACCCTGCGCATTTTACGTTCCTGCACTACACGTAATAAAGAAACTTGAATGTCATATGATAGGTTTGCTACCTCGTCCAGGAATATAGTACCAGAATTGGCCAGTTCAAAACTTCCTATTTTCTGATTCAGAGCACCTGTAAATGAACCTTTTTCATGTCCAAAAAGCTCACTACCAGCCAACTCTTTAGATAAAGCACCGCAGTCGATTGCTACAAACGGTTTTCCTTTTCGCTTGCTACGCTTGTGTATTTCCTGTGCAATGGCCTCTTTACCACTTCCACTTTCACCATAAATTATAACTGAGTAGTTAGTAGGGGCCACTAAGTCAATCTGCTGTAAGATTTGACGGAATGTAGGAGTATCGCCAAATATGTATTCACCAGATTGAACCAATGGAGGTTTTACACCAGTAGAAAGTGCTGGAGCAGACATAGGAGGCGCTGACGCAGCAGGAGTTGGACGCTCTTGAGCAGCGGGCTTTTCATGTACTACACCAGTATCATGTGTAGTAGCAGCTTCTAACGCCTTCTTTATAGTAACAAGTATTTCATCTGGAAACAGTGGCTTAGTGATATAATCATAAGCCCCATCTTCATTACTTCCACAGCTATTTTAATATCACTGTAGCCCGTAATTATGATCACCGGCACCGGCGGATACTTTTCTTTTATCTTACCTAGCAACACATTACCTTCCATGTCTTCAAGGCGGAAATCGCACATTACCAAATCTGGCTCTACAGTTTCCAATAACTCCAGCGCTTTTTTGCCACTGTAAGCTTCAAGTACTTCAAATCCATGACGAGTTAAAAACCTTTTCAATAAAAGGCACATATCTCTGTCATCATCAATAATTAAGATTTTCTGCATGAGTAGGGTTTCTATTTATTAGTTCGAAATTAATTGTTTGCTATTATGCCCACAACCCACGTACATGGGAAACGGGAATTTGTAGCTGTTCTCTATATTTAGCAACTGTACGTCGAGCAACAGAAAAACCTTTCTGAGAAAGGATATTAACTAATTGCTGATCTGTATAGGGATTATGCTTGTCTTCGTTTTGAATTACATCCTCAATGGCCGATTGTATAACCTTGTTACTGATCACTTGTCCTTTTTCATTGGCTATACCTTCCGTAAACAGGTCTTTCAACAATAATAAACCAAATGGTGTCTCAATATACTTATTACAAGTAATTCGTGAAACAGTAGAAATATCTACACCAACCATTTCTGCCACATTCTTCAGGATCATGGGCTTCAGCAAATTAATATCTCCCGTCAGGAAGTATTCATATTGCAAATGCAAGATAGCTCTCATGATCTTCAGCATAGTAGCTTCCCGCTGTTGAACAGCATTTATAAACCACTGTGCCGATTGCAACTTATTCTTTAAATATTGTAGGGCTGACTTATCAGTAGTAACCTGTGTGCTACCCTCAGCCATTTGTTTCCATGAAGCGTTGATATTCAAGCTTTCTGAACGATACTTATACAATTGCACCTCTAGTAAATCCCCATTTTGCACGAGAATAAAATCAGGTATAATGGTATTAGTAACATTTACGCCATCTTGTTGCTCACATACAGGCTTCATCTTTAAAGAAGCTATCAAGCGCAGCACAATCTTAAGCTCTTCATCATCAAGCTTAAGCTGATGCTTGATCTTATCCATATTCCGGTTGTGCAGATCCGTAAAATGATTCTCTAACAACCGTACAGCTAAAATTACATCCGGGCGCTTCTGATTAAACTGTTTCAGCTGTATTAAAAGACATTCTCTAATATTACGAGCCCCAATACCAATAGGTTCTAATAGTTGAATCTTTTCTAATACCAGTCCTACTTCGTTGGGTTCTACCCACTTGTTATACTTAAAAGAGATATCCTCTGCCAGGTCTTCCAGGCTTTGATCCATTAAGCCATGATCATTGAGCGAATCAATAATGTATTCCGCTAATTCAATTTCACGCTCATCCGCATAGTTGACTTTAAACTGTTCTTTCAACAAGATCCGGTAATCATAACCACTAGCTATTGGCCGCTCCGGTAGCTTATCATTATGCAAATAATTGCCATACTCCAACTTATAATCAGGTACATCATCATAGCCATGCTCTTCCCAATCCTGGTAATCCTGCACAGCATCCTTATTATATTTTTCTACTAACGGCTCAAACTCGCTTTTTTGATCTTCTAACAAAGGGTTTTCTTCCAGCTCTTGTTGTATACGCTGCTCTAATTCTAATGTGTTCAGATGAAAAAAGTTCAGCAACTGAATCTGCTGAGGCAGAATTTTCAAACGCTGCTTCTGTGCTAAACGCTGATTGATCATGGTGATGATTTTGGCGTGCTGTTACTAAAACAACCTTAGCACCAAAAATCACAATTACTAAAATTTCATTTAGCAATTGATTTTCAACCACTTATAAAACATGCTCTTTTCCCAAGAAGTGAGTAATAAAAGCGCTCTGCAGTAAAGTATATGAAATTGGGGAAAACATTCCCCATCAGCCCTCAAAAAGATGAGCTTTAGAGGTCCAAAAACTGAAAAAACGCGGTGACCCGCGTTCCTTGCTAATGAGCTTCTATTTTTTATAATTGGTTATAACCGATGCCTCTAACCCGATAATCAAAAAAACCTGGTCGTGGGTATCGATTCCCCAACGATGTTGAAGAAGGATCACTTCGTTTCCATACTCCCAATTGTTGACGACCAATTATTGGAGCAGTTGGCTGAGCACTACCCCGCTGTTGAGATGATTGTGTCGTTGTCAACTTTAAACTACCCATCTTTCTGTTGATTTAATTAACTGATTACTTTGCTTTTCAAGGCTATAGTGTTAGAAAATCGTACCAAACCAACATAGCCTAAAAATCGCTGAAACCCGCTACAGCAGTGGATTATTTTCCTCATCCTTTTAAATCAAGGGAAAAATTGGCGAAATTCAATAGATTGGTATTTATGGTACGGTTCTTTAATATTAATCTATAGGAAAATTTGTTAACCTATAAAACTTATAGTTATGTTACGTTGGACAGTTATCTTTTTAGTAGTAGCTATCATTGCAGCTATTTTTGGTTTTGGTGGCATAGCTTCAGGTGCTGCCTCTATTGCTAAGATTTTGTTCTTCATTTTCTTAGTATTATTTGTACTAAGCTTAGTTGCTGGTGGCTTTAGAAGGGTTGACTAACCACAAATTGCTTTTCTCTTTTTAGGCAAAGGTGTAGTGTTATCTACACCTTTTTTGAGCCTGACTAACATATACAAACGAAAAAGCCCTGTCTATAGACAGGGCTTTTTACTAAACCCTACTGATGACAAAAAAACAATTAATAAGAAAACCTCCCGGCTAATTCCATCTCACATCCGCCTTTCATCTTACACTACACCAGGAGGTTATACTCTTACAGCCTGTCTATTGTTCATTGCCTACCCAAACCTTCCAACTGCTTAAAACACTTCTTCATCACTACTTTCCGTCTCACTTGTATGTGCTGCAGTTTGAGAAGGTGCATTTACCGTCTTTTGTCCTCGCTGTTCATTTACAATTACTTTTTCATCTGCACGACTGGCTGTTGCATCTGTCTCTGCTAACGCATCATCACCGCCTTCACGGCGAGGCGTTTGATCGGCAGGATTTTCAGTTGATGGCCCTGCTTGTCTACCAGGCTTATTTCGAGGATCTATATTTTCCATTAGTTGCTGTTTAGGTGTTATGTATTTTCTCTATAGTTAGAAAAAACCGTACCCATTCCTACTAGAGCTAGGCGACTTCGGTAAGTACGAAACATTTTCCTCACTAACCACTCTTCAATGGAATTCCTTCCACACGCACACCGACAAATCCCATTTAAACAATTGATTACCAAATAGTTTATCGTAGAGCTCTGACAACGAAAAAGAGACAATGAATGCCTCTTTTATACTTATTGATCTGTGGCCATTGGATCCGGCCTTGGTTGAGAAGAGGGACGCATTTTCTTAAATAAGTTCTTCAACTTTTTAATAATAAACTCCCTTTTCTCCTCTCCCAATATATGAGAAGTATAATTCTTTACTACAAATGGAATAATGATCTTGGTAAACCAACCTGCTTTTGATAAGAGTAGTTTGCGCATCAATAAATCAATACCCATTTCCAATCCAATATTTAGTACAGGCACTCGGTTATCGCGGGTAGTTAATTTATTGATGGTATCCATTGCTGCCCCTAAAGGCTTTAGGTTTTCTTTTAATCCGGCAATGTCTGTTCTGATTGTACTCTCCTGAGTTTTCAAAAGGCTTAGTAAACGTAACTTTTCTTCTTCCAGGTCTTCGTATGTCTTAATCTTTTTATTCATATACTTTACTGATAATCATATTACGTATCATTGGTACAATTACTTTTTTCCTCAACGCAAATAATAGAATAAGTATCAGGAGAAAAAAACCAGCTACAATAAAGAAGCCGCCGGCCCGGCTTTCCAGCAATGATCCAAGCCAAAGAGCGATACCACAAAAAAGAAAGATCATAAAGAAAAGGCTAAAAACCAATGCTGTCACTCCAATTGCCACACCAGATGCAGCAGTCGATGCATTCTGTGTAACTTTAGCCTTAGTAAGTTGTATATATGTATTTACGTAGTCGCCTACGTGGGTTTTTAAATCTTGCGCGTTTGCTTTTAGTCCTTCCATGAGCAGGGGTTTAAATAGAAAAGCAGGCTTGCATTACAAACCTGCTTCTTAATTAGCTGTATCTGTTCGCTGTGTCTGAGGCAACATTAGAGCCTTTTTTTGCCATGTTTTTAAGCTCGCCTTTTGCATTTGCCAGAACATCAGTCAGCTGATCAGCCCAGCCGCCAGTTTTTTTGGAAATGCGGGTTCTCAAATCTGCACCTTTTTCAGGGGCTAACAACAAAGCAATAGCTGCACCTGCAGCAGCAGCTCCTACAATTCCTAATATCACCTTTGTTCTACTAGTCATAATTCACCGGTTTTAATGTTAAAAACTTAATACCCATGGAGTTTAAATAATCGTACCAAGCAAATGGTCTAACAGCTATAAATACCCCTTCTTCCCTCCGTGTAAAAAAATCTACACGCAATGCTTTATATTCATGCCTTGATACTGAAGTGTAGCACTAGAGTTTGGTATAATAATTACTGTATTAAAGCGGAATTACTTATATGGAAATGAGGAAGAAGGTGTTGATCATTGACGATGAAGTCGACTTATGTTTGCTCATGAAATCATACTTCCTTCGTAAAAATTACGAGGTTTATATTGCGCACACACTATCCGACGGCTTACATAGACTCAATGAAGTAGCACCAGACTATTTATTTATTGATTATAACTTACCCGATGGATTGGGCTGGGATAAATTACCCGAAATGTACCGGAAACATCCCAACATACACTTCCATCTCATAAGTGCTTTTCGCCCTACGATGCCAGCCGACCTTGACGGCTCTAAATTGACTATTTGGGAAAAACCCATTAGCCTAAAGGCGTTGGATCATTTTTTCTAAGGCCCCCAGTTCCCCGAAGGGAGAACTTAGATCTGGGCTGTCCTTTTATCTAAAACATTCTTTACTTATTATATTGAAATAAGAAAGCCTCCCACTGGGAGGCTTTCTTATTTGTCTTCTAAAATGATAGTTGTAAACAAGAGAAATATGAGACCTATGTTCCCCCTTCGGGGACAGGGGGCCTTATTCTCCCCAAATCTCATCTTCCCCTTTCAGCCATTTTTTCACGGCATCGTGGGTTACAGATTTCGGACGCTCCAGCGGGAAGCCAAGGGCTCTATCCCAGCTAAGGCTGGCTAATACACCCAACGCACGGCTCACGGCAAATAATACAGTATAAAACTCATATTCAACCATACCATAGTGTACCAATAAAGCACCACTATGTGCATCTACGTTAGGCCAAGGGTTCTTGATTTTACCTAGTGACTGCAATACCGGTGGTACAGCATCATAGATATTCCAAACGGTCTGTACCAATGGATCATTCGGCATATGTTTCTTACCAAACTCCATTTGCGCAGTAAAGCGTGGGTCTGTTTTGCGCAATACAGCATGACCATAACCTGGAACTACCTTACCAGAATTCAATGTTTTTTGAACATATTCAGTAATCTGTTCTTTGCTTGGCAATTCTGTTTTCAACTCCTCGCGCATTTCAAAGATCCACTTGATTACTTCCTGGTTAGCCAAGCCATGTAAAGGACCAGCCAAGCCGTTCATACCTGCTGCATAGCTTAAATAAGGATCGCTTAATGCTGAACCCACCAGGTGTGTGGTATGCGCAGACACGTTACCACCTTCATGGTCAGCGTGAATGGTCATATATAAACGCATCAATTCTTTAAACCCATTATCGCCATAACCCAACATATGGGCAAAGTTACCAGCCCAGTCCAGCAAGCCATTTGGTTGAATATGCTCACCATTTTTGTATTTACGACGATAGATATAGGCAGCAATGCGTGGCAGACGTGCTATCAGATCCATAGCATCGTCAAACACAGCATCCCAGTAATCTTTTTTATTCATGCCAGCAGCATAACGCTTTGCAAACTGACTTTCAGTTTGCAGGGCCATTACACCTACTACAAATTGGGTCATAGGATGAGCCGAAACCGGTAAGGCTTCAATAGTAGCAAATACATGATTAGGTACATGGCTACGACGCTGCCATACAGAAGTTACGTGTTGAACATCCTCATCAGTTGGTAATTCGCCAACCAGCATTAAGTAAAACAAACCTTCAGGCAACGGCTCAGAACCGCCATCAGCTTTAGGCAAACGCTCTTGTAGCTCAGGAATAGAATAACCGCGGAAACGGATACCTTCCTGTGCATCTAACAACGAAGTCTCAGTTACCAAACCAGTCATACCACGCATCCCTTGGTAAATCTGCGCCAGTTGCACTTCACCAATTTTTTTGGTGCCATGGTCTTTTAAAACATCTTTTATGTCAGCTGCTACTTCATCAGCCTTCCCTTTGAACCGTTCTTTAATGATTCCCATTTTCTAATTATTTCGAGTATAATGAAGGAATTGAGTTAATACCGGTAAAGGTATGGATTGAGCGTTGAGCAGCAAAAAAATCGCCGTTTCAACACCGGTATATTACAAAGGGATTACTTTGGAGCCTTCTTATACAGGTAGATAGCTACAAATATGAAGATGAAATTGGGTATCCATGCCGCAATAAAAGGAGGCAGGTTTCCCTTTGTAGAAAAAACAGTAGAAAAGCGATCCAGGATAATAAATATGGCCGCCGTAACAATACCAATTGCCAAATGCACCCCACTACCACCGCGGGTTTTACGACCAGCTATTATAGCTCCAATAATGGTTAATAATAATACAGATACGGGGGTGGCCGTTCGGCGGTAGCGCTCTACACGCAGGGTGTTTAATCCTTCTGTACCACGCAACTCTTCCATTTGTATGTTTTTAACCAATGCCGGCGTGCTCAGCTTATCTTTTAAGTAGGAGTCTTTATGCAGATCGTCTGGAGTAAAATTGAGGTTAATCGCCATGCTATCCATTTGGCGAATCTGTTCCCGGCTGCTATCCAAGTCACGTACCGTTACATTCGTTAGTTTCCATATTTTCTTTTTAGCATCCCACCGAATATTATCTGAACGTACATTGTACACCAGACGGTCACCTTTCAGTCGGTTTAGGAAAAAGCTGGTGCCTATCTTAGTACTGGTATCAAAATACCGCATACCGACATAGGTGTTTAGGTCTGTACGTTTGTAATGCGCCGCGGAATAATTCGTTTCGCCTTTTGACGCATCCCCTTTTTCTAAATAGGTAGTTTCAAACTTACTCCGGATCTCATTGGCCTTAGGTATACCATACCGGGCAGCAAACCAAAGGACTATACCAAAAAATAACCCTCCTACTACATAAGTGGCTAACCAACGGTTATAGGTGATCCCTGTTGCATAAATGGCTATCACTTCAGAGCGGGAGGCCATGCGGCTGGTAAAAAATATAACGGCAATAAAAACGAACAAAGGATAAAGAATACCCCAGATGTTGGGAATAAAGCCTGCATAATATTGCTTTAGAATTTCCCAGGTACTCAACCCCGATTTTACAAAGTCGTCCGTCTTTTCACTACTATCTACAGCTACAGCAATAACCGTAAACAGCATCATACAGAAAATAAATGTGACCACAAATTGTCGCAGTATGTACCAATCTAGCTTTTTCATCTTGCCGTCGCGAAGTACGGAATTTCTTTGTTATGGTTTTTAAAAAGCCCTGACAAGAAAGTTTCGGGTTTCAAGTAACAGATTTCCAAGGGTGTAATTCAGCTTTTCCCTGTATCTTTTTTAGCCCCGATGACCAAGCCTGTTCAAAGGGAGTTTAAAGAACTATAAACCAGCAGCTAAGAGTGATTTGGGATTAAGCTTGAGAAAAGAACAATTGCAGCCGTTCGCTATTTAATGAAAGTCAAGACTCACAATACAAGCTTTTGGTTGTGGCGTTTTATGGCAGACTTTCTTGACCAGGTAAGACACAGGAGTCCTTTTATCCTTTGCAGGGGTTTTGCTGTGCCCACCTTCGACCCTTCTTCGAAAATGCTTCGGGATTTCTTCGGGGCGCTTCGAAGAAGACTCGAACAATACCCGAAGAAATCCCGAAGCCGTCACGGAGATAAGTCTAGGAAAAGGTTATACTGTAGGATTCTAACAGGATGCTTTACGCTACAGTTGTAAGGTAAATAATTATGCTGGCTGCTGTTTGGAGCAGACTGTGTCAGCTAGTATAAAGCACCTATAGGCGTCAGAGATAGGCTTTCGCTTATAGCTATCGTTTATTAGCGCCAATCCTGCTGGCTCCTGACTATAGTTTTGAATCAAATGCCAGGCATCTTGCTTTTTCCAACAAGTAATAGCCGCTTTTCTGCAAGAAAAATTTTAATCCAACCCCTCTCAAACTCTTTTGGACAAGCTATCTTCGCCCCCTTATGCCACAACACAAGGAAATCGTAGTAAGCGGTATCAGACCTACCGGCTTTTTACATTTGGGAAACTACTTTGGAGCCATACGTAATTATATACGTATGCAGGAAGATTTTGATTGCTATTTTTTTGTAGCCGATTGGCATTCCCTGACTACACACCCCGATACCAGAGAGTTACAGGATAGTGTGCTGCGCGTATTGGCTGAAAATATTGCTGCTGGCTTAGACCCCGAAAAGGCTTGCCTGTACGTACAAAGCACTGTGCCAGAGATCGCTGAACTTTACCTACACATAAACATGATGGCCTATAAAGGTGAGCTGGAAAAAACAGCCACTTTTAAAGAAAAAGTGCGCCAACATCCGGATAACGTTAATGCCGGCTTGCTGACCTACCCTGTTCTGATGGCTACAGACATCATTATTCACCGGGCGAAATATGTACCTGTTGGAAAAGACCAGGAACAACACCTGGAAATGACCCGCAACTTTGCCCAGCGTTTCAATCACCGTTATGGTGAACTATTTCCAGAACCACAGGCCTTTAACTTTGGTGCCGAACTGGTAAAAGTACCTAGCCTGGACGGTGCCGGTAAAATGAGTAAAAGCGAGAACCAGATGGCTACTCTTTACCTAGCCGATGACGACGACATGATCCGCAAGAAGGTAATGAAGGCTAAAACGGATAGTGGCCCTACAGAGCCCAATAGCGAAATGCCTGATTATATTCAGAACCTGTTTCAGCTAATGAGTTTTGTAAGCGAAGAGAGCACAATCCAGAAGTTCCGTGACGACTTTAATGGTGCTAATATTCGCTATGGCGATATGAAAAAGCAGTTGGCAGAAGATATGGTGAAGTTTATTTCGCCTATCCGTGCAAAAGCAGAAGGCATCTATAACGACCGTGCTTATTTAAAGCAAGTAATTGAAAAAGGTGCTGAAAAAGCCAGGGTGAGCGCCAAGGCAACCATTGAAAAAGTAAGAGAATTGGTAGGGCTGAACTATTAAGCCTTACGCTGGGAATCTGATAATATCCTAAATTTAAACACTAAAAATCCAACCCCTGTGGGGGCTGTTATGAAGAATAATAAACCAAAACACATTGCTATAGCTGGTAATATCGGCGCTGGCAAAACCACGTTAACAGAGTTATTAGCCAAGCACTATAAATGGATACCTCAGTTTGAGGACGTAGAACACAATCCTTACCTGAACGACTTTTATGAGGACATGCCCCGTTGGAGCTTTCAGCTACAGATTTACTTCTTAAATAGCCGCTTACGCCAATTACAGGATATTGCCAGCGGTACGGAGACTGTTATTCAAGACCGCACAATATATGAGGATGCGCACATCTTTGCTCCTAACCTGCATGAGATGAACCTGATGACGCAGCGTGACTTTGATAACTATTTTGTGTTTTTTGAAACGCTGAAGAAGATGGTACAGCCACCGGATTTATTGATCTACTTGCAAGCTTCTGTACCTACCCTTGTAGGCCAGATTCAGAAAAGAGGCCGTGAATATGAAGAAAATATACGCCTGGATTACCTGAAGCGCCTGAATGAATATTACAATAAATGGATAGATGGCTATACCGAAGGCCCGCTATTAATTATTAATGTAGACGAGAACAAGTTTGGTGAGCGAGAAGAAGATTTTGGAAAGATCATCTCTAAGATCGATGCACAGCTTTATGGTTTATTCTAAACAGTAACATGCTTTATAAAAGAAAACCGCTTCTCAAACAGAAGCGGTTTTCTTTTATAAGTTGATCAATTCCTTTTTCTCTTTATCCCCCTTTCAATTAGCAGGAAATAATCAAAATTGGATTTCGATAGCTTAATTTTTCAAATTTGCTAAACAGAAAGCTATTATGGGTACGCAGCGTAAGGTGCTGTTTCTGCCAGTAGCTTATTGATTTTATCTAACCATTCCGTCTGCAGCTTGCGCTTGCGGCTGTGATCAGTTTCGCCATCATAAGCCTTCTGCATAGCTTCTTTACCTTCTACAATATTGTTATAAATCTTACCAATATCACGTTGGTAATTCAAACGGTCCAGCTTATAAGTTGATAAAGCCAGGTTTAGCTTACGGGCATAGATCTCGGTAATATCAAAATGCGCTTGCTCATGGGCCAGTATATAATCTGTTCTTAAAGAACCCAAGAGTTGGGCTTAGAAAAGGTACAGGTGATCTGGTAAACCAGCTTGCCATCCAAAATCTGGTAAGAAATGCCTAGAGAGGTATTGGTAGAGGCCACAGCATCTGTATTTTGTTTAATGCCTCCCTGGAAATCGTCCCAAGATAAAAGGCGCTCCTGTTGCCAAGGAATATATTCTGCTGTTTCTTCTTTTGAATGCACAGGACTGGCAACAGGAGCAGCACTTACTGGAGTTATTGGTTTTTTCACAGGTGCAGCTATTCCAAATAGGGTAGCAGCAAATATCATTAGAATAGGAAACTGGTACAGGTTAAGCATATACTCTTCAATAACGGTATTGGATGTTGAAAATTATCGCTGCTTTAATAGCTGATCGTTAATGTTTTTCTAAAGCTGATCAGCAACTAAAGCAATGAATATTAACTACTTAAAAATAAAAACTCCTCTGCTATTTTTAGCAGAGGAGTCGATAAAATGAAGAGTATAATCGGTGAACGACTATGCTTTGGGGGCAGCAGCTAAAATCTCAGCAGATACACCAGTAGCATACTTCTCGAAATTCTTTACAAACAAGCCAGCAAGGTATTTAGCCTTCTCATCATAAGCCGCTTGATCAGCCCATGTATTGCGTGGCGTCAATACTTCTGTTGGCACGCCAGGTACTGCTGTAGGAATAGCCATACCAAAGATTGGATCTGTAGTGGTTTCTACATTATCCAGTTGGCCATCTAAAGCTGCTGTAATCATAGAACGAGTATAAGACAGCTTCATACGATTACCTACACCATAAGGACCGCCAGTCCAGCCGGTATTGATAAGCCATACGTTTACATCATGTTGCTGCATTTTCTGACCCAGCATTTCTGCGTATTTACCAGGATGCAGAGGTAGGAATGGAGCACCAAAGCAAGCACTGAATGTAGGCTTAGGTTCAGTTACACCTGCTTCTGTACCAGCTACCTTAGCTGTATAACCAGAGATGAATTGGTACATGGCCTGTCCTGGAGTCAACTTAGAAATAGGAGGCAATACACCAAAGGCATCGCAAGTAAGGAAGAAGATATTTTTAGGAATACCACCAATAGAAGGTTCTTGTGCGTTAGAGATAAAATCCAACGGATAAGAAACGCGGGTATTTTCTGTAATAGTACTGTCGTCAAAATTGATCTGGTTAGTACCAGGGAAGAACTGAACGTTTTCTACAATGGCACCCGGACGGATAGCATGGAAGATTTCTGGCTCTTTCTCTTCCGTTAAACCAATCAATTTAGCATAACAGCCGCCTTCAAAATTGAAGATACCATCAGCTGTCCAACCGTGCTCGTCGTCACCAATCAGTTTGCGATTAGGATCAGCACTTAAAGTAGTTTTACCAGTACCGCTTAATCCAAAGAAAATAGCAGTATCACCATCTTCACCCATGTTGGCTGAGCAGTGCATGCTCAATACGTTTTTCTCGTGTGGAAGAATATAGTTCAGGATGGTAAAAATGCCTTTCTTGGTTTCACCTGTATAGGCAGATCCAGCAATTAAAATGGTTTTATGCTTAAAGCTTACTACAGCTGCATTGTGCTGCCGTGTACCGCATTCAGTTGGGTCTAAATGCAATCCAGGTGCTGATAACACTTGCCACTCAGGTTTGAAGTTTTCCAACTCTTCTTCTTCTGGGCGCAAGAACATGTTATAGGCAAACAGGTTGGTCCAAGGCTTTTCAGTTACCACCCGGATATTTAAACGATAACGAGGATCTGCACATGCAAAGCAATCACGTACCCAGATCTCTGGCTGCTCATTTAAATAATCAAGGATTTTCTTTTGAATAATGTGAAAATACTTTTCTTCAATGGGAATGTTGAAGTTGTTCCAATGTACGGAGTTTTCAGTGGTCTCGTCTTTTACAGTGAATTTGTCGTTTGGAGAACGGCCTGTAAACTCACCGGTCCTGATAGCCAACGCGCCGGTGTCTGTCAAAACACCTTCGCCTAAACGCAAAGTGTCTTGAATTAATTCCTCTGGTGTGGATTGATAGTGTATGCTTTCTGTATTCCTTAATCCAATCTGCACGAGGTTCCCTGTAGGGATAGAAATTGTTGGTACTGACATAAAAAGCAATCGTTTAAAATTAGGCTGCAAAGTTACAGCAATAAAGGAAATGGTATTTTAGCTAGTGTGTTTAATACACATTGTTTTGAAATCAAGTATCAGCGCATGTTTCTAAAATAATCATACCAAGTTTTAACACGTTAAATTCTCTACTAGTATAGTAGGGAATCGTGAAATTTTTCCTGCTTTTTCTATAACGTCTCAACCATATAAAACGTATACAAACCTTTAATCAAAGCTTTGTTTAACTTAAAGAAACACTCCGTTTATTAAATTACACCCCTTCTTAATTATTTCCTACTATCGGTTAAACTATTATCAACCATAACAACTATACATATCATATATAGTATGTACTAGAATAAAGACAAGTTGTAGATAAGAGAGATATTGAAGAAATTGCCAGTTAAAAGTAGCCATGGGCCACCATTTTAGTAGTCAATTTCTTACCACTCCCCGTTTGTTAATAATCCAAAATAACCATGCAGTTTATAATTCACCAATTTGATTATAGGAAACTTTTACTGTTACCGGCCAAATGTTAAATACTAAACTTCAACCTAAAGCTGTATCACCACCATTATAAAATTGTTTACTTTGCTGACTTACAATTTTTCATCATGAAACATCTTCCTATAAACTCGGAGTTATTTAAGACGAACAGACAACGGTTTGTTGAACGTATGAAGCCAAATAGCATAGCCATTTTCGTAAGCAACGACGAAGTGCCGCGCAATGGAGATGCCATCTATACTTTTCAACAAAACAGCGACTTGTATTGGTTAAGTGGTGTTATGCAGGAAGACAGCATGGTCATTTTATTTCCCGACAACCCAGATCCTAAATTCCGCGAAGTCTTGGTACTGGTACGCCCCAATGAAATGAAAGAAAAATGGGATGGCAAGCGTCTGCGTCGAGAAGAAGCAACAGCTATTAGTGGCATTTCTACAATTGTATGGCTAGACAGCCTAGAGGCAGTACTTCAAACCTGGATTCACCTAGCCGACAATATTTATTTAGACACAAATGAAAACGATCGGAAAGCCAGCCTGGTGCGTACCCGCGACTACCGCTTTGTAGACGAAATGAAGGAGCGCTACCCCCTACACCA
This sequence comes from Flavisolibacter tropicus, assembly GCF_001644645.1. NCBI lineage: Bacteria > Pseudomonadati > Bacteroidota > Chitinophagia > Chitinophagales > Chitinophagaceae > Flavisolibacter > Flavisolibacter tropicus. The sequence continues at coordinate 2,251,781 of NZ_CP011390.1, forward strand.
ATATGAAAGAGCTGCCAAATTGATGAAGGAATTGCGCGGCATCAAAACTCCTTATGAAATTGAGGTGGTTAGGAAAGCCATAGAGATTACTGGCAAAACGTTTGACCGCGTTATGAAGTTTGTGAAACCAGGGGTAATGGAATATGAAGTGGAAGCTGAAATTGTCCATTCTTTCCTTAGCCAGCGGGCAAGTGGCGAAGCCTATGGTAGCATTATTGCCAGCGGCGACCGCGCCCGTACGCTACACTATGTTAGCAATAACGAAGAGTGTAAAGATGGTGAGTTATTGTTAATGGACTTTGGCGCTTTGTATGGAGGCTACGCGGCCGATTTAACACGTACCATCCCAGTAAACGGCAAGTTTACAGAACGTCAAAAAGAGGTGTATAATTCTTGTTTGCACTTGCACAACTATGCTAAAAGCATTTTGAAACCAGGTATCAGCATCGTTGATTATACCGAGAAAGTGGGAGAAGAAGCCACTAAACAATTCTTGAAAATAGGCTTATTGAAAGAGGAGGAGGTGAAGAATGAAGATCCAGAAAACAGGGCTTATCGTAAATATTTATATCATGGTATTTCTCACCACCTAGGTATCGATGTACACGACTTAGGCACACGCACGGCACCTATTGAGGCCGGCATGTTGTTTACCGTAGAACCAGGTATTTACATTGAAGAAGAAGGCATGGGTATTCGCATTGAAAACAATTTATGGATCACAGAGAATGGCAACATTGACCTGTTTGAAGGAATTCCAATTACAGTAGAAGAAATTGAAGCGGTAATGAAGAAATAATAAAAAGCCTCTCCTTGTGAGAGGCTTTTTATATTTGTCACTTTCTAACCAAAGTCCATTATCACGAGCATGAAGCAAATTCCCAATCTCTTTACACTTCTGAACTTGGTGTTTGGCTGTATAGCCATCGTAATGATCTTACAAACGGGAGAAACGATAGTTGTAATGGACGATGGTGGTGCTACACAAGTAATGCTGCCAGAAAGAATTACCTGGGGTGCCTTATTCATTTTTGCAGCTGCCGTAGTTGATTTTCTGGATGGTTTCCTGGCCCGACTGATGAAAGCCCAATCCGCTATGGGAGAACAACTGGACTCTTTAAGTGATATGGTGAGCTTTGGCGTAGCGCCTAGCATGATCTTATATCAATTACTGCGTATCAGTTTTGCGCAGGAGGAAAATGGACTAGATGTATCGATCGCTGCCTTATTACCGGCATTTCTTTTCGCAGGTGCGGTTGCCTGGCGCCTGGCCAAGTTTAATATCAGCACTACGCAGAAGTACAATTTTGAAGGTGTACCCTCTCCTGCTGCTGGTTTAGTAGTAGCCTCATTGCCCCTGATAATTTTATACAACAAGTTCAATATTCAGGCTCTGTTTATTAATAAATGGTTGCTGTATGCTACAATCCTGTTATTAGCTTACCTGATGGTAAGCAAGGCTCCCTTTATGGCTTTGAAGTTTAAAGATTACTCATTCAAAAACAACCAGTTAAAGTATTTGCTGGTAATCATCGGTATTGTTGCAGCCGTTACTTTACAGTGGTTGGCGGTACCAGTTGTTTTTATAGTTTATGCCATTGTATCGCAGGTAACGAAAGAGCCTAAAACCCTTTCTACACCTTCACATTCCTGACAAATCGATTTTCTAGTTTTTCAAACGGCAGGCATTTCTTAGGTTTGCGCATAAATTTTCCGCAATGAAGTTCACAGTACAAGTAAAAGTGATGCCGTTGAAAGAATTGTTAGACCCTCAAGGTAAAGCTGTCATGAGTGGCTTGGCCAATTTGGGCATCAAACAGGTAGAAGACGTACGCCTGGGTAAGAATATCACTTTACAGGTAGAAGCAGCTTCTGCTGACGAAGCAAAACAAATTGCTGAAGACGCGAGCAAGAAGTTGTTAGCCAACCCGGTAATGGAATATTTTGAAGTAGCTGTTATCTAAAAGGTGAATGATCAGTGGTGAATGGCCACTACATTAAAACATAATTCTCAAATTATAGAAACGGGAAGTAATTAATTATTCATTATTAATTACTCTTTCTCTTATGCAGCACAACGAAACGGATAAAGAAAGCTCAAACCCAAGTTCCCCCTTTAGGGGGACTGGGGGCGGCCTATACATAGTCCCTACCCCACTGGGCAATTTAAAAGACGTTACTATCCGTTCCCTGGAAGTGCTGCAAGCTGTGGATTTTATCTTGTGCGAGGACACACGCACCTCTTCTAAGTTCTTATCGCACTATAATATTCAAAAACCGCTTTCGCCCTACCACCAGCATAACGAACACAAGGTGGTACAACACCTTGCAGAACAAATACAGGCTGGCAAAAACATAGCCCTGATCACTGATGCTGGTACGCCTGGAATATCTGATCCGGCGTTTTTACTGGTAAGAGAATGTGCCAAGTTGAATCTTAAAGTAGAAACTCTACCTGGTGCAACTGCCTTTGTTCCTGCTTTAGTGAACAGCGGCATACCTACCAACCGCTTTGCTTTTGAAGGCTTTCTACCACTAAAAAAGGGCCGCCATACACTGCTTACCCAACTTGCTACAGAAGAACGCACGCTTGTATTTTATGAATCGCCTATGCGGCTGGTAAAAACGCTGGCAGACTTCATCCAATACTTTGGTTCCGATCGCCCTTGTAGCGTAAGCCGCGAACTCACCAAGATGTTTGAAGAAAATGCTCGTGGTACGTTACAAGAAGTACACGATCATTTTAAAAGCAAAACCGTTAAGGGTGAGATCGTGATAGTAGTGCAGGGGAAAGAATAAGGATAAACAGGCAACATTGGCATCTAGACAACCCGCGCAATACGAATGTATGTTCTAAACTAAGCACTAGAATTAGCAAGTATGGAATTCCTTCTATTTATTATGCTTATCGGTCTAGTAATTTATTTCTTTTTGGGAAAGGATACAGAACATGCATTAAAACAACACGGCATTAGGACTACTGGCATTATCATCTACAATAAAGAGTCTGCTTCGAAAAGTATGTATAGATTAGGAGGAAATATCAATCATCCCACAATAAAATTCATCACAGAAACGGGAGAAGAAGTTGTCGGTCAACCTATCAGTGGTTTTATCTCCCAGTACGAAGTTCTCGTTCCAAGCCAAGTCAAGATTATTTATGACAAAAGGGTTCCCAAAAGGTTTTGTATTGATGCCAATTAATGGATGAGGATGCTAGGTCAGAGATGCTATTAGACTGATGGCTAATGTTATGTAATTATAAATCTCCCGCTCAGGCGCATGTTCCCACATGCCCCCATTATGCCTAGCTTATTGTAACCAAGCATTTGCCTAAAGCAAATCGTTTTACCTCATCCGTTAGTATCAATCCTTTATAGATGGGCCTGACCAAGGCGTAAAATTTGATAGAATTACTTGTGTAAACATCAAAGTTTTAAAACTCATGTATGTTTTGGGATAAACCTACCACTGTTTGCTTGCTGATCTTTTCCCTTGCCTGTAACAACAGTAACAATAACACAGCTGCTGAAAATCAAAAACTAGACTCTTCAGCAAGTGCTGAATCCAAAATTGTAAATGATTCAATTACGCTGCCTATGCCCGATACTACGAAATCAGTATCAAAACGTAGTACAGTGATTGGATGGAAAGAGAACAAGATGCCAATGGCCCCTCAGGGCTTCCAGGTAAGCAAATTTGCAGAAAACCTTCAACACCCCCGCTGGATCTATATAGCCGGTAATGGTGATGTATTTGTATCACAGGCTGATAAAGATAAAAGCCCCAATAACATTTTACTATTTCGAGATGCCAATAATGACGGTGTACCTGAAAGTCAAACTGTTTTTTTAAAGAACATGAACATGCCTTTTGGCATGCTGATACTGGGCAATAAGTTTTATGTGGCCAATACAGATGCCCTGCTTGTTTATGATTACACTCCAGGAGCAGCATCCATTACATCAGCAGGCAAGAAAATCGCTTCCTACCCAGGGGGCCCTAGACACTGGACAAGAAATATTATTGCTTCTAAAAACGGAGATAAAATTTATATCGGAGTGGGTAGCAGTAGTAATATAGGTGAAAATGGAATGGATAAAGAAGTTAACAGAGCTTGTATTATAGAAGTAAATAGGGATGGCAGCGGCGAAAAGATATATGCCAGTGGATTGCGTAATCCTGTAGGTATGGATTGGGCACCAGGAACCAATCAATTATGGACAGCCGTAAATGAGCGGGATGAACTAGGTGATGATGTACCACCCGACTACCTGACGGCAGTGAAAGAAGGCGGCTTTTACGGATGGCCCTATGCGTATTTTGGTCAGCATGAAGATCCACGCTTAAAAGGACAAAAGCCAGACCTGGTACAAAAAACAATAAAGCCGGACGTTATTCTAGGTCCGCATACAGCTTCATTAGGTCTTACATTTTACACTCAGAACAACTTCCCTGAACATTATCGGGGTGGTGCTTTTATAGGTCAGCATGGCTCTTGGAACCGTTCTAAATTCTCTGGGTATAAAGTAGTGTTTGTTCCCTTTTCAGGCGGTAAACCATCTGGCAAGCCTGAAGATTTTTTAACCGGTTTTATTGCCAATGAAGAAAAGTCTGAAGTATATGGCCGTCCTGTTGGTGTGGCCGTTTTAAATGATGGCTCATTACTAGTGGCTGATGATGGAGGAAGAATCATTTGGCGAGTACATTATACTGGGAAATAAAGGCTATGCAAAAGCGAGTAGGAATCAATAAAAAAATAGTAACCATTGTGTTACTGGCTGGCTCCATTTCCAGCTGCCGATTTTATTTTGATACAACTACAGATGCACTTACCATTGATGAAACATCCAGGTCGCTGGAAAATGGGAAAAACCTTGCATATAATGTTTGTGGCAGCTGCCATTACGACCCCAAGGTTAATCGCTTTATTGGCAAACCATTAAATGATCTCCCTAAGATTGGCGGCAAGCTCTATTCTGCCAACCTCACCCATTCCAGTGCGCATGGCAGACCTGGTCAATATAGCGACGCAGAACTTTTTTATCTCCTAAAAACAGGAATTTCCAAAAATGGAAAGTTCATGCCATTTATGATGCGCCCCATGATGGCCGACGATGATATAAAAGATATTATAGCGTACCTGCGATCCAACGACCCTGCTGTTGCAGCCTACGATACCTCTGTTGGGAAAACCCATATCAACTTCATTGGGAAAACAGGAATACGTTTTTTGACAAAGCCCCAACCCTATCATAAAGGAGTAACGGCTCCCGACAAAAAAGATTCGATTAGCAATGGACGTTACCTTGTGGGTGTTATTGCCTGCTATCATTGCCACTCAAAAAAAGTAAAAGGTCTTGATTACTTGGAACCAGAAAAATCAAAGGGATACCTTCAAGGCGGCATCAAGTTAAAAACGCCTGAAGGCAAAAAACTACGTACCCCCAATCTGACACCAGATCAGGAAACCGGGATAGGCAGTTTTAGTATTGTAGATTTTACAAATGCAATTAAAGAAGGTGTTGACCCATCTGGAGGAAAGCTTAGTCCACCTATGCCCAAATTCAAGCATTTAACAGAAAGTCAGGTGCATGCTATCTATAGCTACATGAAATCATTACCGCCGGTTCATCATAAAATATCTAAATAATTTTCAACTACCAGTTGTGGAATTGCTCTAGGATATCATCTTTCTGCAAGACAAGCCTTGGCATGCTTCTCACGTGACACTTTCATTACTTTATTATCATACCGATGAATAAAAGGCAAAGCAGATTACTCATTTCAAGAATGCCAGGCACTTATCGTCTCGCTCTTTTTGTCGTCTTATTTGTTGAGGGGCTCTTTACTACCACTTTGGTAGCACCTTTTACATATGGCAAGGGGTTCACCCAGCTTCCGCCTTTCTTTACTCCAAAGTGCAAGTGTGATGGAGTGGTGCGAGCATTGCCGGTGTTACCAACGGTGCCAATTACCTGGCCTTTGCGCACCCACTGGCCTTGTTTCACAAATTGCTTATCTAAATGCGCATAATAAGCCGACCATGTGTTTTTGGGTGATTTCAACCAAAGTGTCTTTCCTCCAAAGCCCCCATTATCGCGATCAGAAATTACGCCATCACAAACAGCCACCACTGGCGTTCCCTTCCGGGCATGTATGTCAATACCTTTGTGCTTTCGTATACCCCCAGCCCGACTAGCTCCCCACTTGTCCTTGATTACACTTCGATTTCCTGCAACTGGAAAGACCAAAGCACTACTAATAGATGTTGAATAAGGCTTTACAGAAGGGCGTGAAACAAAGGAAAAGGAAATTGTGGCAATAGCCACAAAAACCAGCAAAAGGTTCTTCATCGGCTATGGTGTTTCTTACATAACACACTATTGCCTCCAATATTTTATAGCAACTGCTAAGGAAATCTTAATTCACTCATTACGTTTTTCCCAAATATCTCTGCCATAATGCTTGCCTTTACCCTCTTTATGCCTTTAGATTGACCGCCTCAATCAGACCATTCACTCCATAATGTGGGTAATTCATACAAGTAAAACTACCAGTCAGTCAAAAACTATTGTACCACTGACAATGACAACAAACTTTATAGTCCACAACCAAAACTAAATGTTTGCTTTATGAGTAAACTATCCTTACTCCTATGCGGGCTTTGCCTTGCGCTATTTTGCCATGGTCAGTCAGGATTAAATATTACAGGCGCGTCCTCATTTTCTATAAAGGCAAATACAACAGTTATCATTGATGGATTGACACTAACCCCATCAGCACTATACACAATATCCAGCACAAATAATTTAAAACGTACAGCTACACTATCACACCCTTCAATTACACCATCCATTAATAGATCATTTCAATGGAATACAACATTGACCGCCTTTACTGGCAACATTGGATTTTATTATAATGAGGCTGAGCTAAACGGACTAGCAGAACCAGATCTCACACTGAATGTGCATGATGGTAGCCAATGGCAAGCTTACACAGTTGGGGTTATAAGAAATACGACCACCAATTTAGTTACTACTCCTGTTACTAATATTTTCTTGAATGAAATAAGCCTGGCAGCGGAAGTCCACCCGCTTCCATTAAAATGGGGTCATGTAACAGCTACTAGAGAAAAAGAAACAGCTCGTATAAACTGGGAAACCTATAATGAATTTGAAGTAAGCTTCTTCACCATTGAACGCAGTATCGATGGCTTGCACTGGTATACTATTGAGAATCAAATACCCGCCATAAATAAACCAGGCTTACACCCATACTACTTTTATGATAATACGATATCTAACAGTAAAACCTTCTATCGCATTAAACAAGTAGATAACAACTTGCAGTATAGCTATTCGCCGGTTGTTCAAGTAGCAGCGGTGCCTTACCAGATAGCAATTTCAATCTTTCCTAATCCTGCCACTCAACAAGTTTTCATACAAAGCAAAGACAAGTTGATAAAGACCATACATGTTTACAGCGCCAATGGTCAATTGCTTTTAACGACAAATGTACTTTCTATAACCCAACATACTTTACCGTTAGAAGCATTTTCAAAAGGCGCTTATACAATACAGGTAACATACACGGATAACACGACATCATCTGTTTCATTTTTAAAAAACTAAAACCAAACAACTACTTAAACGATCTCCATTTGATTATGATAAAACAATTTTTCTGTATAGGGCTGTTAATTGCATTTACACAGTTACAGGCTCAAGTGGGTATAGGCACTTCTACTCCCCACAATAGTGCTCAACTAGAAGTTACGTCCATTGATAAAGGCCTATTGATACCACGCATGACGGCATCTCAGCGTACGGCCATAGTTTCACCAGCTACCGGGTTGCTAATTTATCAAACCGACAACCCAGCAGGGTTTTACTTTCATAATGGTACGGCCTGGGTACAACTGGGCATTAACAACGGATGGAGCCTTACAGGAAATGCAGCTACAACAACATCAAACTTCATTGGCACCACAGATTGGCAGCCACTGATTTTCAGAGCCGGCAATAACTTAGTAGGCCAACTTTATCCTGCAGGTGACAATACATCCTTTGGACAGTTGGCACTAAAAGCAAGTACTGGCAAATACAATACGGCAATGGGTACATCCAGCTTAGAATACAATACTTCAGGAACATCTAACACCGCTACCGGTGAAGCTTCTCTCCGAATGAATGCTTCAGGAAGCTTCAATGTTGCCAATGGTTTAAATGCCCTCTATACCAATACGGCTGGAAACTATAATACAGCAATGGGGTTTCATGCGCTTTATTTTACTGCCACTACTTCTGGTAATACGGCGGTAGGCTCCGAAGCCCTATATAGCAATAAAGCAGATGCCAATACAGGTCTTGGCTACCTCGCCCTTTTTTCAAATGCAAATGGCGCCAACAACACCGCAGTTGGTTATCAAGCGCTTTTCTCCAGCACCAACCGGGGGCAGAATACCGCTGTAGGTAGTACTGCCCTTAAATCTAATACCATTGGCGAGTTGTCAACTGCTGTTGGTTCTGGTGCATTGTTAACAAACACAGACGGCACAAAGAATACTGCCGTTGGAGCAGCAGCTGATGTTTTATCCAGCAGCCTAACCAATGCTACAGCTATTGGCTATGGGGCTATTGTTGATGCCAGCCATAAAGTACGTATTGGTAACGCAAGTGTTACCTCTATCGGTGGCCAAGTGGGTTGGACCACATTTTCCGATGGCCGCTTTAAAGATGATATTAAAGAAGATGTACCCGGCCTATCATTTATAAAACGTTTACGCCCAGTCACCTATACCGTAAATAAAAATAAACTTGCTACTCATTTTGGACAGCACTCTGATAACATCAACTCAACCCCAAAAAGGAACTATCGCGAAACAGGCTTCATTGCACAGGAGGTTGAAAAGGCAGCAAAAGAACTCCACTATGACTTCAATGGCGTGGATATTCCGTCAAACGATTCTGCTCTTTATGGCATCCGTTATAGTGAATTTGTAATGCCACTGGTAAAAGCCGTACAGGAACAACAGCAAATGATTGAGGTATTGCAACAGGAAAACAAGACCTATAAAGAACAGTTAAAAAGCATAGAAGATCGATTAAAAAAACTGGAAGCAATTATTCACAAATAAGCAGAAACAGCAGCAATAGGGCTTCTCGCGTGAGGCTTACCTTTTATCCACAACGCAGAGTGTAGCATACTTTTTGAACATTTGGCGCCGTTATAAAAACCAAATAAGATTTATGAGACGAAAAAGTATACTGACTGCTGTTGTAATGATGTTATTATTTACCACAACAAAAGCACAACTAAGAGAAGTACCTGATGTAGTAGAACAAGCATTTGCAAAGCAGTATGCCGGTGCCCGTGACATTGATTTTAAAGACCACCTACTAAACGTAAAGGTGCACTTTAACCTGAAAGATGACAAGATGATAGCCACGTATACCAATAAAGGCGTGTGGAAGGAATCGGAAAAAGAATGGATGTTTGACCATTTTAGTGCAGATGTAAAAGACGGCTTTGAAAAAAGCAAATATGCCAATTGGAACATTACAGAAGCAGCCATACTTTACCGTCCAAACAATTTAGAACTCTATCGCGTGCGGGTTGTTAAGAACGAAGTGCAAAAAAAGTACTTGGTATTCAATCCTAAAGGTCGCTTGCTGGAAGAATCAATAACGCTCTAACAAGACAAGTAATATAACTTCCTTAAAGACAAAGCCCTCTGTATAGAGGGCTTTGTCTTTTCAAACTGTACAATTGTTTTTTCTCGTAACGCCGATTTAACGACATTTACAGCTAAGAGATGAAAGAGAAAAAGGAGACAAAGAGGAATTTCTCTTTATCTCTTTCCACTCTTTTACCTCTTAGCAATTGACCCCTATTTAAAAGAAGAAGCACAAAAAATGAAACATCTCTTTTTCTCTTTTTTACTATTAGGAGCTCTAAGCGCTTCAGCACAGCCCGACCGTTGGCAACAACGCGTTAAGTACACAATGAAAGTAGACATGGATGTACAGAGCAACCAGTTTACTGGCAAACAAAAACTAGAATACTGGAACAACTCGCCCGACACATTAAAAAGGGTGTTTTATCATTTGTACTGGAATGCATTTCAGCCCAATAGCATGATGGATGTACGCAGCCGCCGTCAAGGAACCATTGTATTGCGCCAGGATAGAAATGGCCGCGATATTGTGGATTGGGATGGCCGTGTGCAAGACCGTATTGCCAACCTTTCCAAAGAAAATATAGGCTACCAAAAGATCCTAACATTAAAAATGGACGGTCGCCCACAAAAGTTCAACTACCATGAAACCATTCTGGAAGTAGTACTGGACCGCCCTATTCTACCCAAGAGCAAAGTAACCTTTGATATGGATTGGGAAGGTCAGGTGCCTGAGCAGATCCGCCGCTCCGGACGTGACAACCCCTCAACCGGCGTTCGCTATACTATGACACAGTGGTATCCGAAGATGTCAGAATATGATTATGAAGGCTGGCATCCTACGCCTTACGTAGCACGTGAGTTTTATGGCGTTTGGGGTGACTATGATGTTACCATCAAGATCGACAAGAGTTACGTATTGGGTGGCTCTGGCAATCTGCAAAATCCTAATAGCGTAGGTTATGGCTACGAAGAGAAAGGTGCTAAAGTAACACGCCCTGCCGGCGACAAACTAACCTGGCACTTCAATGCCCCTAATGTGCATGATTTTGCCTGGGCTGCAGATCCTGAGTACAAACATATCAGCCGGAAAGCAATAGATGGTATTACCATCAACGTATTGTATAACGGTAAGCCTACACAGGAGGCATTTGACAACCTGAGCCCGGCAGCTAAAGCCGATTATAAAAACGACTACAATAATTACGTAGCGGGTTGGGACGCCCAATGGGAAGCCGTTGCTGATGCAGCTGTAACTGTTTATCCCTTTATTAAAGCACACTTTGGTGCTTATCCTTATAAGCAATACTCTTTTATTCATGGTGGTGATGGCGGTATGGAATACCCCAACTGTACTATGATTGTTGGCCCAGGACTCGGTACCGCTTTCCATGAGTGGATGCATACCTGGTATCAAATGATGCTGGGCACAAACGAATCATTATATCCCTGGATGGATGAAGGCTTTACTGAGTATGCTACCAACCTGGTAGAGGAATATTATCGCCAGCAAGTAGTTCGCAAAAACCTGGCAAATAATCCTACAGCTTTACGCAGGTCAGATTCAACGTTCCAGAACTCCTTACCATTATATCAAGCGCCCAATTATGGTGGCTATCTGGCATTAGCCAAAAGCGGCAAAGAAGAACCACTGACCACACATGCCGATCATTACAATACTAACTATGCTTATACCAACGCTGCCTACAATAAAGGAGCTGTATTCATGGAACAGTTAGGATACATTATTGGTGCACCTGCACGTGATAGAGTATTACTAGACTACTACCGTCAATGGCATTTTAAGCATCCAAACGTAAACGACTTCATGCGTATTGCTGAAAAACAAAGCAATATGCAGTTGGATTGGTACCGCATGTATTGGGTAAATACAACTAAGAAGATTGATTATGGCATTGATAGTTTATATGAGCAAAATGGTGCTACAAATATCCGTTTACGTCGTGTAAATGAAATGCCTATGCCAATAGATGTAAAGGTGACCTTTAAAGATGGTACCAGCGAATGGCATTACATACCTATGTATTTAATGTTTGGCGCAAAGCCAGCTGAAGAAGGTCAGTCTCCACGCACGGTTTATGAATCCTGGAAATGGACACATCCTACCTACGAGATTCAAACCAAGCGTAAACTATCTGACATTACAACTGTTGAAATCGATCCATCACAGCGCATGGCCGATATTGATAGAAAGAATAATAAGCTGGAATTGAAGTGGTAGAGGGACGGCCCTCCTAAATCCTCCCGAAGGGAGGACTTAGCTGCCACACATACCCTCAGATACAAACAGTACTACATAACAAAAAGCACTCCCTCAGTGGAGTGCTTTTTGTTTTATAAAGCTAATTGCAAATAATAATACTTGTTGCTAAGCAGGCCTTGTGCCATGGGTCTCCCCCCTTCGAGGAGGCCGGGAGGGGCCGCTCAAACCCTCGGCTTCCACTTCACTTCTTCTGCCTTCAGCAAATGCCCTGCATACCGGGCAACCACAAACAAATAATCACTCAGACGGTTCAGGTATTTCAATACTAAGGCTTCAATTTCTAACTCTTCCTGCTGCATCGCTACACAAAGTCGCTCCGCTCGCCGGCATACACAGCGGGCTACATGAGCAAATGAAACGGCAGGAGCACCGCCAGGCAATATGAAGGAACGCATGGGTTCCAGTATTTCATTCATGCGGTCAATCTCTTTTTCTAAAAATTCCACATCACTCTCGTGTAGGTCTGGGATCTTAAGCTTGGGTTCTTTATCTGGATCACAAGCCAATGAGGAACCAACGGTAAAAAGACGATCCTGTACTTCTTTCAATGTTTGTTTAGTAGCACTATCCGTGAGATGATCACTCACTACTCCTACCCAGGAATTCAATTCGTCTACCGTACCATATGTTTCAATACGAATATGACTTTTTGTAACCTTAGTGCCACCTATAAGAGAAGTTGTTCCCTTATCGCCAGTCTTAGTATAAATCTTTGCCATAATATTCCAGTTGTAAAAATTGAGAAGAAGGAGTTACACGATTACAGACAATTCTCTACGCTTATCCGTTTCAATAACACCGTCGCGCAGCCGTATAATACGGTGTGCATGTTTGGCTATATCTTCTTCATGGGTTACCAATACTACGGTATTACCTGTAGAATGGATCTTTCCAAATATATCCATGATCTCATATGAGGTCTTAGTATCAAGGTTACCTGTAGGCTCGTCTGCCAATATTATCGAAGGGTTGTTCACTAAGGCCCTGGCAATGGCTACCCGCTGGTTTTGTCCGCCACTCATCTCATTCGGCTTATGATGACTACGATCAGCCAAATTCACCTTTTCCAAAACGGCCATTGCACGCTCCATCCGCAGCTTTTTAGGTACACCGGCGTAAACCAGTGGCAGAGCTACATTTTCAGCAGCGGTAAGGCGAGGCAGCAGGTTAAACTGTTGGAAAACAAACCCAATTTCTTTATTACGTACATCCGCCAGATCATTGTCTTCCATTTTACTGACGTCTTGACCATTCAGAATATAATTGCCTGCGGTAGGCGTATCCAAGCATCCCAATATGTTCATGAGCGTGCTTTTACCAGAACCTGATGGTCCCATCAATGCCACGTAATCTCCCCTTTTGATAGATAATGAAATGCCTTTTAGCACCTCAATGACTTGTTTGCCGAGATAGTAATTTTTACGTATGTCGTGTAATTCAATTATGCCTTGCATGTTGATGGGTTGCTTCTTCAAATATAAGTATTCAACTCTTGGTCAAAGCAGTAAAAACCGAGCCCTTTATTGTAAACGTATCCTTATATTAATTGTAGCTGACAATAATGGCTCACTGGCAGTACCTTATTTCATAAATTGAAAGGTAATAACGACAATGACCAAAAACAATGTACAAAGGCCTCCCATAAAAAAATAATCAGCTACGTCTTCAAGTCGGCGACTTTTTAGTTCCTTATGGGACTTTATAGAAAGAAACGACAAAATGCTACTGACCATAAATGCTAAGGCTGCTACTGATACGACTTCATCAATTATAGTTTTCCCACTTACATCAAGCAATCGAATAGACGTAAGTACTAAGAAACACAACCCTAATAAATTAGACGATGTGTTTAATATATGAGGAGACGTTTGGTTTGAATCATTGTTGTTCATGGGAGGCCAGCTTTGACTGGATTTGATTTAGCAGATCCATTTGTTTTTGCTGAATTTCATATAGTGTTTTCATTTGCTCTTGTAGCAATAGATCAATCTTTTGGTGCAGACTTCTAATCTCCAATTCAGCCTTCATATTTACCATATAGTCATTTTGTGCCCGTTGCCGATCCTTTTCTTCCTGTCGGTTTTGACTCATCATAATGATCGGGGCTTGCAAGGCCGCAATACAAGACAATACCAGGTTCATCAAAATAAAAGGATAGGGATCAAAACGCTCATTATTCGGCAATAATGAATTATACACGATCCATGCTACAAGTATCAGCAAAAAGGTAATAATGAAAGTCCAGCTTCCTCCGAAACGAGCTACTTTATCAGAAATCGTTTGACCGGGAGTAAGAATTTCTTGTGGTGGGTGCAAAAGGTTTTCAACAATCGACTCTTCATCTTGCATGGATTGCTTAATGATATCATGCAGTTTGTGCAACTGTTCTTTCTCGGCTTTAAAGAGATGGTCTATTTCTTCCTTTTTCATTAGCTGAAAAGTTTAATAAGAGCGGTTCTTTAAAAATACACAACTTTCTAAAGCGTTCAGCTATGATACGCGCTCGTCGCTAACACGTCGCTCTCCTACTTGCTGTCGCCACATGGCATAGTAAAGCCCTTTCTGGTTGATCAGATCATAGTGTGTCCCTATTTCTACTACCTTGCCGCGCTCCAATACATAAATCACATCGGCATGCATGATAGTGGACAAACGGTGGGCTATCAGTATGGTCATTTGTTCCCGGCTAGCCGAAACCTGGCGAATCGTATTAGTAATGTCTTCTTCTGTAAGAGAGTCTAAAGCAGATGTTGCTTCATCAAAAATCAGTAGCCGTGGATGGCGCAAAAGTGCTCTAGCGATAGAAATGCGTTGCTTTTCACCACCAGACAGCTTCATACCATTTTCCCCTAGCATGGTATCAATACCATGTGAAGAGCGGGCTAACAGTTGCTGTGTAGAAGCATGATTCAAGGCTTGCAAGATATCTTCATCAGTAGCGTCAGGCTTTACAAAGAGCAAGTTCTCTTTAATGGTACCGGCATACAATTGTGTGTCTTGCGTAACAAAGCCAATCTGTCTCCGTAATTGATTATATCGTATGTCAGAAAACAATTCATTATTGAAATAAATAGCCCCGCTTACCGGCTTATATAGTCCCACCAATAACTTCACCAGCGTTGATTTTCCTGAGCCAGAAGGCCCCACAAAAGCAATAGTCTCACCGGCCTTAACCTTAAAGGATATTCCATCAATTGCATTATGGTTAGCCGTTTTATGCCGAAAGACAACGTTCTCAAATTGAAGACTGTTCAACTCTCCAATCTCCACAGGATTCTCAGGCCGTTCTTCGATAGGCTTATGCATTAGTGTATCAAAACTGTGAATTGATGCTTCCACTTCCCGGTATTGAAGAATAATATTACCAAGGTCTTGCAGCGGTCCAAAAATGCCAGTAGAAAT
Organism: Flavisolibacter tropicus; assembly: GCF_001644645.1. NCBI lineage: Bacteria > Pseudomonadati > Bacteroidota > Chitinophagia > Chitinophagales > Chitinophagaceae > Flavisolibacter > Flavisolibacter tropicus. The sequence goes on from NZ_CP011390.1 coordinate 2,267,149, forward strand.
AAACTGCATGGTTATCAATTCACCGGTAGTCAACACATTTCTGAATATTAGCCAGAGCAAAATAAATAGGATCGATTGCCGTAGCAGGTTCAGTGTGGTTCCTTGAAGGAAAGAGAGTGTACGCACTTTGCGCACTTTTACCATTTCCAGATCAAAAATCTTCTGTGTTTGCTCGCGCAAGCGGCGTATCTCTGGGAATGTAAGTCCAAGACTTTTTACCAGCTCTATATTCCGCAGACTTTCGGTAATAACACCAGACATTTTATTGGTTTCCCGGTTTATGGAACGCTGCACGGTTTTAATGCGTTTGGAGAGCAAGCCGGTAAGTGAACCCAGGACTAAAATACCAACAACAAATACAGGGATCAGCAACCAGTTTTTGGTAATGCTATACCAAATTAGAAACCCAATACCGACAATAGAAGAAAAGAGAACGTTGATAAAGGAGGAAACAAAGCGTTCTGTATCGGTTTTTACTTTTTGTAAAATGGACAAAGTTTCACCACTGCGACTCTCTTCAAACTCCTGAAAAGATAAACGCAATGTTTGTCGAAGACCATCATTAAAGATCTGCATACCAAACCTTGCTACTGCCAAGCGGGTAGTATAATCTTGAAATGCCTTTGCCAACCTTGCCAGTAGGGCAATGCCAATAGCTACACCTAACCAAAGTAGTACACCGTTGATGAGCTCTTCTTGCGGCCTGCTATGAGCATTAGTAGCATAGTCATCTATGATCTTCCCGAATATTATGGGGTCAATTAAACTTAATAATTGAGCTGCTGCAGCTAGTAGTAAGGAATAGAAAATTAGGGTTCGTTGTGGTTGTAGATACTTCCATAAAATATACATGGAAAGTAGGCATCAAAAAACAGACCGATGAGGAGGATTAGCTGATTAGCTTATGTGAAAATTTGCTAGTGATAGCTGCGAGCTGTGAGAAGGAAAGGAATAATGAACAAGGAATGATGAAGGAAGAAGTAGAGGAAATGTTCAATACGGATAGACAGCATGGTGGAAAGAGAGACAAATATTTCACGCAAATTGGCAAAGAAGCAAAGACGCAAAAGAAAGCTGGATTAAAAGTTGGGAAGTTGACTGACTGGGAAGTTGACTAACTGGAAAGTTGACAAGGATAAAAAACTGGTATCTAATACCCACTGATGATTTAATGGTTTTGAAAGTAGTGCAGGTCAATATAGTCCTTAGCCTGTTTCTGTGTTAATGCAGAAAAGTCTTTATAGCGATCGTGAACGTCTATTATTTCGTCCAATGCTTTTTTTACAACATCTTCATTCTCCCAGGTTTTCAAGTGGAGTATTACGGTTGCCAGGCAGTCTTTCTTATAACTGATTTGCCCCAGCACATGTACCAGCGTATTTCGCACTCTGGCTGTTTTATCATGCTCCAGCTCTTTTAGTAATGGTAGAATATCCTGAGGATGGGTACGGCCGCGCAGCTCAATGCCATGACAAATCTCCCGGCGTATCTCTTTATCCTCATGATGCAAAAAACGCTTGGCAAATGCAAGCACTGGTTCAGGGTTCTTCTCCCCCATTTTCTTTATGGATCCAATAACCGCATTCCGAACCGAATGATGTGCATCAAACAATCCCTTCTCCATCAAATGCTCAATGGGTGCAAAGTTAATGATCCCAATTTCACCGGCAGCATTGATAGCCGTTTGTCTTATTTTCTCATTCGCATATTCAGCAAGAACCTCTAATACTCTTAGAATGGCAGACTGAAGTACTTTCTTTGTTTTGTAGATTTTACCAACAGCTAAATAGGCTGTCTTCCGGATGTAAGTATCCTCATCGGAGAAATACGTTATCAACTGATCATCATGCCCCAATTGCAGATCATCAAAAATAGCCCGATTCATTTCAGCCACCTTTTGCTGCCGTACTTCTTTCGATAGTTGATAAAAGCCCATTAATAAGTTTTGGTTTAAAGAAGTAAATAATCAAGTAAGCGCTTACTTTCCTTAATAATTATTGATTATTAATTATTTCATTCCATCACTTCTCTCAATTCCAAATTCCAAACTCCAAACTCCAAATTCCAAATTCCAAATTCCTTCTCTATCAACTATCAGCTAATTCCCGTCTCCTCCTAATCCCTCCTCTCCTTTAATCCTAGTTCTATAATCTGGTTTTTAATACCGGCACCATTTCATTCTTCCACGCTAGGAAGTCGCCTTGTTGTATATGCTTACGCGCCTCCTTCACCAGCCATAGGTAGAACGCCAGGTTTTGTACTGATGCAATAGTTAATCCCAATATCTCGCTGGCCTTAAACAGGTGCCGCACATAGGACTTGCTGTAATAATGACTCCACTCGCAATCAATACCATCATCAATTGGAGAGAAATCATACTCCCACTTTTTATTGTCAATATTGATGATGCCTTTAGACGTAAACAGCATGGCATTGCGCCCATTGCGGGTAGGCATTACACAATCAAACATATCAATGCCCAATGCTATACATTCCAAAATATTCCAAGGCGTGCCCACTCCCATCAGGTAGCGAGGCTTTTGAGTAGGTAGGTTTTCACAGCAAAGCTGACAGATCTCGTACATCACCGGCTCCGGTTCACCCACGCTTAATCCACCAATGGCATTACCTGTAGCCTCTTTAGAAGCAATATATTCACACGATGCCTTACGCAAGTCATGATGTACCGCCCCTTGAACAATGGGAAAAAGGTTTTGAGTATGGCCATACTTATCAGGCGTTGCATTAAAATGTTTGAAACAACGATCCAGCCAGCGATGCGTCAGGTTCATAGAATTCAATGCATACTTGTATTCCGCATTAGCGGGCGGACACTCATCAAAAGCCATCATGATATCAGCGCCAATCGTGCGCTCTATATCCATTACCTTTTCTGGCGTAAATAAATGTTTACTACCATCAATATGGCTTTGAAACATCACACCTTCCTCATTGATCTTCCTGTTGCCAGCTAAAGAAAATACCTGGAACCCACCACTATCCGTAAGAATAGGCTTGTTCCAATTCATAAATTGGTGTAAGCCGCCGGCTTTCTCCATTACCTGCATACCCGGGCGTAGATATAAATGATAGGTATTTCCCAAGATAATTTGAGCCTTTATGGGATCTGCCAATTGCTGCTGGGTCACTGCTTTCACACTACCAATAGTACCCACCGGCATAAATATGGGTGTTTGAATGGTACCATGGTCAGTAGTAATTGTGCCGGCACGGGCGGCACTTTTGGCATCGGTTATTTCTAATTGAAACTGTAAAGCTGGCATAGCGCCGCAAGATACGGCGAGCATTGTACTTTCTTCATCGATTTAGCAGTTAAATTGGTTAAGAATACCGTACATTCGACCCCTCGCTAACGTTTATGAGTATTGATATTACCTGGCAACTGGTACTGTTTGCCGTGTTTGTCTTTGTTATTCTGATCCAGTTGTTCTATTATGTTTTCTTTTTTAGAAGGGTGGCTAAGTACCAGCCCCAAGAAAAAGAACACAATCAGCAACATCCGGTTTCAGTAGTAATTTGTGCCCGTGATGAAGATGAAAACCTGGCCCGCCATTTACCCGGCGTGCTGGTACAGCGCTATCCTACCACCCACGAAGTAATTGTGGTCAATGACAACTCTGTCGATGACAGTAAGTACCTTTTAGCCGAATTACAGAAAACATTTCGTCACTTACAGGTCATTGACCTAGAGCAAGAAGGCAAGCTGATTGCAGGTAAAAAGTTTCCCCTATCTATTGGTATTAAGGAGGCCAAGCACGAGGTGGTATTATTGACCGATGCGGACTGTGTACCTGCTACAGAAGACTGGATGTACTCTATGCAGCATGCATTCAGTGACGGTGTTGAAATTGTATTAGGCTATGGAGCGTACAAAAGGCTACCAGGTTTTTTAAATAAGGTCATTCGCTTTGAAACCTTCCATACCGCCCTGCAGTACTTTGGCTACGCACTGGCAGGTAAGCCTTATATGGGCGTTGGACGCAATCTGGCCTACCGGAAATCACTCTTCTTTAAGAATAAAGGCTTTTCGTCTATCAACCATATTCCCAGTGGTGATGATGATTTGTTTATCAACAAAGTAGCCACCAAGCACAATACAGCAGTGGTACTAGACCCAGAGTCCTTTACCGTTTCCCAACCCAAGCAAACCTGGAAGGACTGGAAGCGTCAAAAAAACCGTCACTACTCTACAGGCAAGTTTTATAAAAAGTCGCATCAGTTTTTATTAGCACTTTATACTGCTACCCTTTTCTTGGTGTACCCGCTGTTCATAGCGTCCATGATCTTTTTTGACTGGCGCTGGACTTTAATACCTTTTGTAATTCGCCTAATTGTAGTAGCAATAAACTGGAAGAAAACGATGAAGCGGTTAGGCGAGGAAGACCTGTTCCCATTGTTTCTATTCTGGGATATTTGGCTTTTCTTTTATTATATCCTTTTTGCCCCAGCAGTATGGCGCAAACCTAAAAAGACTTGGCAGTAACGTAATAGCCAATTAAATAACTTTAATACAAGGACGCCAGTAGTTAACTACTGGCGTCTTTGTATTATCTACGAGCTAGATTTATTCCTCTTCTTCTGCAGCCTCATAATTGATATTGTTTTCTGCAATATCTGTCAGCTTAAGATCTGTTTCTTTTTCTTCATCTAAAGTCTGCTGCAGTAATTCAACGGCTTCGGAATAACCTAAGGTTTCAGCTAATTGACGCAGCCCCCCATACGTAGCAATTTCATAATGCTCTACCTTTTGAGCTGCAAGGATCAGTCCTACATCCCTGGTTGAAGTGCCCTTATCCGTATCTTCTATAATACTTTGAGCCTCTTTGATCAAGCCTTCAATAGCATCGCATTTCTTGCTACGCACTTTTTCATCAATAGATTCAAATATTTGTTCCAAGCGTCCAACTTGTCCTTCAGTTACTTCCAAGTGCTCTTCAAATGCTGCTGCCAACTCTTGTGAAGTGGCCGCTCTTTTCATCTTTGGAAGCGCCTTTAAAATTGCTTTTTCTGCGTAATAAATATCTTTCAGAGAATCCAGGAACAATTCCTGTAATAAAGAATCATTTGCTCCCGCTCCTGCATTTTTGGCTTTCTTCGTTCTTGAACTTGTTCTTGCCATACCAAATTTTTGAGGTGTAGACGAAAGACTATGCCTATTTTCTTTTAACTATATAGGACAGCCTTTTATTCAGCATTTTGAACTGGATTCTAGACGTAAAATATCCCTCGCTCATTTTCAGAATGGCAAATTGATACTAACAAACAGGCGCCCATTGAATAATTGTAGCAGCACTTCCTCAGTTTCAGGCTTCATTACTTATGCTTCAGTTTACAAGTCTTAGTTTTGCGGCATGAGTGCACCTACCGTTGATATTGTATTAAAATATTTCTCTGATTTTTCTCCTAAGCAAGTAGATCAGTTACGCGCGCTAGGCGATCTATATACCGAGTGGAACGCTAAGATCAACGTCATTTCCCGTAAAGACATTGAGAGCCTTTACGAAAAACATATCCTGCACTCACTAACTATTGCAGCCATATTCGACTTTCCCAAAGGCCTTCAAATCATTGACATTGGTACAGGCGGCGGGTTTCCAGGCGTACCACTAGCCATCTTTTTTCCAGAAGTACAGTTTCACCTGGTAGATAGTGTAGGTAAAAAACTAAAGATCATTGAAGCGGTGAAAGAGGCCATCAACCTGCCCAATGTAACCACTCAACACACCCGTGTGGAAGAGATTAAAAACCGCAAGTTCGACTTCGTAGTAAGCCGTGCTGTAGCTCCTTTAAAAGATCTTTGGACCTGGAGTAAGCCGTTGTTAAAAAACACTCAGTTTACGGTTGAAGGCCCTACAAGCGATGAGGTATATAAATCCGGCCTTATTTGCCTTAAAGGCGGTGACCTGGCCCAGGAGATCTCCGAAAGCGGCACGCGCCCCCGAATGATCGAGATCAGCAGCCTTTTTGATGAAGAATACTTTAAGGAGAAGTATTTGGTGTATGTAAAAGCCTAAATGAAGAGGAGCGCTTCGCGCTATTTTGTTTCGCACAGAGGAAGGAGAAAAGGAGGAAGGAATACTGAACAAGGAAGGATGAAGAAGGGGTGACAAGTTGACAAAATGATAAGTTGACAAGGAAGGAGGAGTTTCACGCAAAGGAGCTAAGATTTAAAGACGCTAAGAAAGACCGAATTAAATACAAAAGCCCCCACAAGTGGAGGGCTTTTTCTTTTATAGACATTTTGTATTCTTCTCCTTTTCTCTGCGCCCTCTGCGCGACACCATACAGCGCGAAGCGCTCTCCTTTATGTGTAGGGGTGCATTAGGCCACGGCCGAAGCATCCAGTATCTTTCCATCTTTCATGTGTACCGTGCGATCGCTCAATTGAGCCAGCTCTTCATTGTGGGTTACAATCAGGAAGGTTTGTCCAAAGTTCTTACGCAGGTCAAAGAATAACTGGTGCAGCTCTCTTGCATTGGCAGAGTCCAAATTACCAGTGGGCTCATCGGCAAATAAAATATCAGGGTTATTTATCAGGGCCCTAGCTACAGCTACCCTTTGTTGCTCCCCACCAGACATGGCATTGGGTTTATGATCCAACCGGTGGCTCAAACCAAGCAAGCCCAATAATTCTACCGCCCGGTCCTTTACAACCTGCTTCTTTGTGCCTGCCATCCAGCCTGGTATGCATACATTTTCCAGAGCGGAGAATTCAGGGAGTAAATGGTGAAACTGAAAGACAAAGCCAATGTGGTGGTTGCGAAACTGAGCTAGCTTCTTACCTGTTAGCGCTGTTACATTTGCGTTATTGAGCATTACCTGCCCTCGATCCGGCTTATCCAGCGTTCCCAATATATGTAATAAAGTACTCTTACCTGAGCCAGAAGGCCCCACAATACTGACAATTTCACCCTTTTGTATGGATAAATCCACTCCTTTTAAGACCTCAACCGTGCCAAATCGCTTATGAATATCTGTTGCTACTAATACACTCATGCTTACCTTACTGTATCCTCAAATATCAGTAAACAATGCCGTTCAGCAAAGCCTTTATTGCCTTCTATCCTATCTTACCAGGAACACATTTGGTAAATTGGTGAATAACCCTACTTTTGCGGAAAATTCAAAAGGAATATTTCCTTTTGGCATAGTAATTATTCTTGGAATCATACCGTTTTCAGTACCGATAAAACTTTACAACAATGTTTTGGACACTTGAACTTGCATCATACCTGGAAGACGCTCCTTGGCCTGCAACCAAAGACGAATTGATCGACTATTCAATTCGTAGTGGTGCGCCCATCGAAGTAGTTGAGAACCTTCAAGAGTTGGAAGACGAAGGTGAAGTGTATGAAAGCATTGAAGATATTTGGCCAGATTATCCTACACAGGAAGACTTCCTGTTTAACGATGACGAATATTAATAGTCTGGAAAAGAAATTGAAAGGCCACTCTTTAGAGTGGCTTTCTTTTTGCACCTGTCCCCCTACGGGAAGGCCCCACCCGGCCTCCCCGTAAGGGGAGGAGCCCCATTGCACAAGGCCTGCTTTTCGACGAGGTATTACTAAGAGAAATCTTGAATAAAATAAAAAGCACTCCATTTAGGGAGTGCTTTTCTTATGTAATATTATTTGACCTTCTGGTGCTGTGCGGCAGCGAAGTCCTCCCTTCGGGAGGATTTAGGAGGGCCTTTTCCTTCGGGGACGGAGGGCCGTTATTCGCCGCCCATTCCTTCTACAATAGCCTGGCTAACGCCTGTAAAGCTAAAGCCACCATCGTGGAATAAGTTCTGCATGGTTACAAAACGCGTCATGTCACTGAAAAGAGTAACACAATAGTTAGCGCAATCTTCTGCACTGGCATTACCTAATGGGCTCATTTTCTCAGCATAGTCTACAAAACTATCAAAGCCTTTTACACCGCTACCCGCAGTAGTACGAGTAGGAGATTGAGAAATGGTATTTACGCGCACTTTACGCTTTACACCATAGTGGTAACCAAAGCTGCGGGCTACACTTTCCAATAAAGCCTTTGCATCGGCCATTTCATTATAATCAGGGAATACACGCTGAGCAGCGATATAGGATAAAGCTACTACACTACCCCAATCATTTAATGCATCCATATCCCAGGCTGTACGCAGCACACGGTGCAAGCTCATAGCCGAAATATCCAGTGTTTTCTGATTCCACTCGTAGTTCATTTCAGTGTAATGCTTACCCTTACGAACATTCAAACTCATACCAATAGAGTGCAGAACGAAGTCGATCTTACCACCAAAATGAGCCTGTGCTTCTTCAAATAACTTCTTCAAATCATCCATATTGGTTACATCGGCGCCAATAACAGGAGCATTTATGGCTTCTGCCAGCTTGTTGATCTCTCCCATGCGTAAAGCCACAGGAGCATTCGTTAATACGATCTGTGCCCCTTGCTCATGACATTTCAACGCTGTTTTCCAAGCAATTGATTTTTCATCAAGTGCCCCAAATATGATCCCTTTTTTTCCGGCCAATAAGTTATTAGACATAGACTTTTATTAATGTTTTAGTACTGTTTTATTTGATTTCGGCGGGGTAAAAATAATCCTTTATCTATTTGCCTGCGGAAAGACTTGTGTAATAATCCAAACCAACAGGAAAGTATAGACAAATACAAAGGCAAAGCAAGTGAGGATATACAACATCAATTGAACAAAAGAGCGGCGTGGCTGAATGATCTGTTGTAACCACCGGTTTACATAAAAAGCTGGAATAAGAGCAAGTAAAATAATTACCAGTATTAATAATCGTTTCACCCGCATATTATAATAAGATTATGCTACTTATTTACCAATTCCAGTCCAGTTATAAATCATGAAGCCTAGCAAGTAAATAATACTCAATCTATAACCTGTATCTGGGGCAATTGCTACCACCAGTAATGTTAGTAATCCGGTTACCAACAACAACTTCGTAAATAACTCCCTCTTGTTTTTGTTTTTATAGTGTATTGGATATTCCATTACACCTAATGGAAGTGCTAAAGAAATCAAGATCAGACCGGCTATAAAATATTGTCCGCCCTCATCCCCAGCTATAAGCCATTCACTGGAGCCCAATAAACACAATCCACTTATCATAGCCGCTACTACCGTTATGGCTGACCATTTTTCTGAGTTTGTCAACGCATGCTTTCCCAACGGATGAAAAAGCAAGGTAAAGTTGGCAATAGAGTTTATACTCCAGGAGGTAACTACAAATAACAGGTATATACCCCCCAATGTCCATGCAAGACCTGATGTAGTATCGTTAGTTTTAAATACAGTAATCAGTACACGAAATGCGATGAATAGAATGATGGGCATATATTGAGCCACCTTCTTTCCGCTGTTATGCACCCAAAAGCTATACTGCAACAGCCATTTATAGGGTGGCACTTTCGATTTCAGCGATTCTTTCAAGCCTGTTTTCGCATTATTATAATTAGGTTCAACGCGCAATGCTTCCAGGAAATGTTGCTGAGCATCTTTATGCCGGCCTTTCTCTAAAAAGTTCCAACCCACAGTGGAATGAGTAATTGGGTTGTCCGGGTCTTGCGCCAGTGCATTTTGCATGGTGGCAATAGCATCTTCAGTACGCTTTAATTTGTTAAGCGCAATGGAACGGGTGTTTAAGCAAGTAAGGTTTTCAGGATCAATTGCCAGCCCCTCATTTGCTTTGTCTAAAGCAGCCTCGAATTCTTTTTCCTGTAGCAGCACATGGGCCATCATGCCGAAATACTCAGGATGATATGGATTTAATTCTATAGCCTGGCCTAGCTGCTCCTTGGCTGCTTTATAAGCGTCGGTTTGATAATATACAAAGCCGAGCAAGTAAAAGTAAAAGTCATTATTTGGACGTAAAGCAATGGCTCGTTGTATAACAGTTACGCCTTCGTTATACCGCTTTGTATTTATATAGCAACGCCCCAGCATGGCCAGCGCATAATCGTTATTTGGATCCAGTTGTAATACCTGCTTTATACTGTCCTCTGTATCTTTATACCGCCCTTGATCTAACAAGATGTCCGCACGGTCAAGCAATACGCCAGTGTCCATCATTACTTCTTGATTTTAAGATGCTTTAAGATATCATCATACAAGCCCGACTCATTTGCATACAGGGCATAGTTACGCGCGGACGCAAACCACTCCAAGGTACTTGGGCGGTGCTGCTTTACGGCTTTCAAAAGATCCTTCGTTTGTATTGGTTGGATTGTTCCCTTTAGCATGGATTCCTGCAGCTTTTCTTCTACCGCCATGTCAATAACAGCTTTCAAGTCGGCACCTGAATAGTTGTTCGTTTCCCTTGCTATTTTATCTATATCAACTTCACCAACCGGCTTTTCTTTCAGAATACTATTTAGTATTTCAGCACGGGCTCCTTCATCTGGCGGCTCCACAAAGATGATCCGATCAAAACGGCCTGGTCTTCTAAATGCCGGATCTACACTCCAAGGCGCATTGGTTGCTGCCAAAATCAATACGCCTTCATTATCAGAAGAGACGCCATCTAACTCTGAAAGAAATTGATTGATCACATGACGCATAGCCGATTGCTTCAGATCAGCGCGGCTAGCCCCTATGGCATCTACTTCATCGAAGAATAGTACGCAAGGCTTGTTATTCCGTGCCATTTCAAAAATAGCGTGCAGGTTTTTTTCACTGTTGCCGATCCACATGTCAAGGATATCGTGTAAACCGATGGCTATGAACTTAGCATCAATTTCACCAGCCGTAGTCTTTGCAATAAAGGTTTTACCACAACCAGGAGGACCATACAACAAAATGCCTCCACCGATCTTTTTACCAAATGCTTTATATAAATCAGGGTTCTTTAACGGCTGAATGATCTTCATGCTGATCTCATCCTTCACCCGTTTCATTCCGCCCACATCCGCAAACTTCTCTTTTGGCTTTTGCATGAAATAAGAACTGTCATCTGACTCCATATCATCCGCTACTCCTACCACTGGGGTACGTAAGTAGGTATCGATTTCTTCATCCTTAAAACCAGGATGCATAACAATCAGACCCTGGTAAATTTCAATTGCATGTTCTAATGCATTCTCTTTAATCAGGCATTTTACATAAAGCACCTGATCCTGAAAAGTAAGATTCTCTTCTATTTGCTCATAGATAATAGTGGCCGCAGAAAACTTCTGTAAATGATAATAACACATAGCCAATCCAGAATGTGCCTTGATATTACCATATGATTTTTCTAAAACAATTTGAAACTGCTCGGCTGCTTCTGTATACGCTTTATCATTTAAGAGTAATTGAGCAACCTGTAAGCGCAAAGGAATATTATCGGGTGAGTGCTGAAGCGCCTCAAGAAGATTATCAATCATTTCGTTTCTCATAGAAATCAGTTTACTATCATGATTGATAGTATGTATTATAAAGATTGAAATTAACTTAGTTCATCACCATTTCCCTGGCATTTTCTAAAGCAGCAGCTGTGGGTTTTTCACCGCTCAGCATTTTAGCAATAGCTACTATACGCTCGTCTACGTTCAACAGACGGACTCCTGTTGTAATGCTATCACCTTTTACAGCTTTGTATACCAGATAATGGGCATCTGCCTTGCCGGCTATTTGTGGCTGGTGTGTAATACAAATTACCTGACGAGCACCGGCCAGCTCTTTCATGATCACACCTACTTGTTTGGCCGCCTCACCCGATATACCTGTATCGATTTCGTCAAAGATCAACGTAGGTAGATTCATTGACGTTGCTACCAGCGATTTAATACAGAGCATTAATCGGCTTAATTCCCCACCAGACGCCACCTTACGTAATGGCTGAAACTGGTTGCTCTTATTGGCGTCAAACAGGAACTCAATTTCATCAAAACCTGCATCAGAAAGATTCGTTTTCTTTATAGCTACCTGCAAGCGTGCGTTGGGCATTCCCACTTGTGCCAGCATGATATTCACTTTCTTTTCCAATGGAGCTATTTGTGCATACCGCGCTTTTGATATTTTATCTGCCATTTCATCTGCCTGCTGTATCTGTTGGGCAAAGTCCTTTTCAATGGCAGTAATTTCATCGTCAATATTCAATACAGCCTGTAGCTTTTCCTCCAACTCTCTTTTTATGGCAAGTAATTCTTCAGTTGTCTTGACGCCATGTTTTTTCAAAAGCTTATATCCTAGCGATAACCGATCGTTGATCTTTTCAATCAAGGCAGGATCTGCACTAATATGATTACTGATCCGATCTGTTTCGTCAGCAATATCCTGAAGCTCAATATATGCTGATTGCAAACGTTGTATAAGTGATGGTATATCCGCATGGAGGTCACAGTAAGGTTGCAACGCATTTACCATGGTTTTTAACTGGCGAATAATTGGTTCTTCACTTTCCTCTAAGCCATGATAAGTTTTACCCAATGCCAGGCGAATTCCTTCTGCATTGGTCTGCGTTTTCAGCTCTAGTTCTAAATCTTCCAGTTCATTCTCTTTAAACCCAGCTTCCTCCAATTCATTAAATTGAAATTGGTGGTAGTCAAACTCTTTGTTGAACTGGTTCTTTTGCTCACGAAGGGTATCTAACTTTCTACGTGTAGCTTGTAATTGACTAAAATATTGACGGTAAGTTTTTAATAAAGGGAAATTGCCGGCCAACGCATCGAGCACTTCGCGCTGGAAGTCGCTTTCACCTATTTCTAACGTATCAAATTGTTGGTGTAGGTCTACCAATAAACTGCTTAGCTGATTGAGCTGTGAAAGGTTTACCGGTGTATCATTTACAAATGCCCTGGACTTACCGTTAGGCGCAATCTCTCTACGCACTACTAACTCGTCCAGAATGTCCAGCTCGCGTTCCTTTAAAAAAGTAGTTACATGATCATCCAGCAACTCATTTTTAAAAGTACCTTCTACAATACATTTTTTCTCCCGGTTCTTTAAGGCGCCACTATCCGAACGCCCGCCCAGGATCAATCCTAAAGCGCCAAGAATAATTGATTTACCGGCTCCTGTTTCACCGGTAATGATATTGAGGTTGGAAGAGAAATCAACGTCCAATTCGTCAATAATTGCGTAGTTCTGTATAGATAGTCGGCTCAGCATAAATCAGGGAACAAATTAAAGCAAATCCATTATGCTACGATTAAAATTGACTAAATATTTTAGCGATTAAGGGAAAGCCCGGCAAAACGTGAAACGTGAAATAGGTCCACAGCCGACAGACAACAGTCAACGGAAGGTAGCGTTTCGTGCTTATTGGTTTCACGCAGAGAAGCAGAGAGGGGGAACAACAGAGGCACAGGGGCAAGGAGGGGCACAGAGGAAATGGCTGATGTAGGGATGGCTGATTTTTAGTTGACGGGTTAAAAAGTTGAGGAGTTGACAAGGAAGGGAATAATGAACAAGGAACAAGGAAGGAGGAATAATGAGTGAGGAGGAATGAATAAGGAGGGAATGTTCAATGCTCAACGCTCAATGTTCAAGGGGCAAGGAAGGGAAAGGTGTGAGTGATGAGTAAGGGGAGAAGAAATGTTCAATGCTCAATTTTCAATACTAAATGTTCAATGAAGAGAGATGAAGTTGATAAATGAAAATGCACCCCATAGTGGAGTGCATTTGTTATATAGAATAAGATTATGCAATTAGGGACTCATTTCACGTTTGACGTTTCATGAGCCTTGTACACTGCAGCTTACTTTACTTCAACTGAATCTACTAGTTCAGCGTCAACCAAGATACGACCGCAGTTCTCACACACCATTACTTTCTTGCGTTGTTTGATCTCGCTTTGTTTTTGAGGAGGAATAGAATAGAAACAACCACCACAAGCATCACGCTCTACCGGCACTACGGCTAAGCCATTACGATAGTTCTTGCGAATCTTTTCATAGCTAGCCAACAAGCGATCATCTACATGACTGCGAGCAGCTTCAGCTGATTTTAAGAATTGCGCTTCTTCCTTTTCGGTAGATGCAATGATCTTTTCTAACTCACCCTTCTTGCTGTTTAAAACACCTTCTTTTGTATTTAAAGCCTTTTTCGCTTTTTCTAAAGCTTGTGCCTTTTCAGCAATTTCTTCATTAGCATCTTTGATGTGCTTTTCACACAACTTGATTTCAAGTTGCTGCATTTCAATCTCTTTATTGATAGCTTCAAACTCACGGTTATTCTTTACATTCTCGCTATCTTTTTCATATTTCTTCAACAAGCCCTCAGCTTCTTTTATAGCCTCTTTCTTTTGAGAAATAAACTCGGTAATACCGTTAATTTCTTCTTCAATACGCAATTGACGTGCGTGCAAACCTTGGATCTCATCTTCCAAGTCTGCCACTTCCATTGGTAATTCACCTTTCAGGATGCGGATTTCATCAAGTTTGCTATCAACTTTTTGAAGATTAACCAGTGAAGTAAGTTTCTCTTCTACAGAGTATTCTTTAACGTTTGCCATTATTGAGATTGTAATTTTAAGTTTGTGGTCTATAAATATATAATACCAGCTTTATTTCTTTATACATCAACCCTGTTTATCCCAAAACTTCATTCTCTTCTTATACAAAATACTGTATGGGATTCGTGTTGATGCTTGTTTTAAGGACGGCAAAGGTAGGGAATTTTTTGGCGATCAAATCATGCAATAACTCCACTGTATATTGCTCACTTTCATAATGTCCAATATCTGCGATCACCATTTTCCCTTCAGCATCAAAAAACTCATGGTATTTAACATCGGCTGTAATATAAAAGTCAGCACCATCACTTAAAGCTTTTTTAATAAGAAATGCCCCTGCTCCACCGCACAAGGCTACTTTTTTTACCTTTTTACCTGTGAGCGGTGTATGCCGAACCGCCCCACACTGGAAAGTATCTTTTATTTGCTTCAGGAAATCATTTTCTTCCATAGGAAAAGGTAGCTCCCCAATAACACCCGACCCAATGCCCCAATGAACATTTTCCATGGTAAAAATATCATACGCTACTTCTTCGTAGGGATGATTTTCTATTAACGCTTTTACCACTTGCTGCTCTAAGTAAAAAGGATAAACGATCTCAATCTTTGTTTCTTCTTCTTCATGCAGTTTTCCAATCTCTCCTACATAGGGATCTGCACCCTTTTCGGCTTTGAAAGTTCCAACACCTTTGCTATTAAAACTACAATCTGAATATTGACCTATATGTCCAGCACCAGCAGCAAAAACAGCATCACGTACTTCATTGGCCTTATTATTAGGCGCAAAGGTTATCAGGCGGCGTAATATCTTTTGCTTAGGACTTAAAACAGCTGTATTGGTAAGTCCCAGCTTTTCAGACATTTTACCATTAACGCCTAATAATACATTGTCCATGTTGGTGTGAGCCGCATAGATAGCTATATCGTTCTTAATAGCCTCCATGATTACCTGTTCAACATAGTTTTTACCTGTAATGCTCTTAAGTCCACCAAATATGATAGGATGATGTGCAACAACGAGATTACAACCGTTTTCTTTAGCTTCCCGCAGGACGTCCACGGTGACGTCGAGGGTGGTGAGCACCCCGGTGCAGGCGGTGTGGGGGGTACCGGTGAGCAGGCCACAGTTGTCGTACGCTTCCTGCAGGGCGGTGGGGGCAAACTGCTCCAGGCTGTTTACCAATTCGTGAATGAAAACCATGCCGGCAAGGTAGGGGATTTTGGGGGAAGTAACGTCTCCGGCGCGCTGCGGGGGGAAAAGCCCCTTTGGCAGTCGGGGGGAAGGGGGGGTAAACGAAAAAAGCCTCCGTGCGGAGGCACGAAGGCTTTTAAAAGAAATATGGCAGCTACCTACTCTCCCGCATTGTGGTGCAGTACCATCGGCCATGAGGGGCTTAACTTCTCTGTTCGGTATGGGAAGAGGTGAACACCCTCGGCAAAACCACCATAAAAAGGTCAGTCTGTTTCGAGACAATAAGGTAACATATTGGAAAAAAAGTTGGTAGCCGGAGTACTATAAAATAAAAATTAAAGCGTACGAGCAATTAGTACTACTCGGCTTTGCTGTCGCCAGCTTTACACCTGTAGCCTATCAACGTCATCGTCTTTGACGGCTCTTAAAAGTAAACTCATCTTGAGGAAGGTTTCACGCTTAGATGCTTTCAGCGTTTATCCTGTCCGTACATAGCTACTCAGCACTGCACCTGGCGGCACAACTGATACACCAGCGGTACGTACGACCCGGTCCTCTCGTACTAAGGTCATGTCCTCTCAATTTACTTGCGCCCACCACAGATAGGGACCGAACTGTCTTGCGACGTTCTGAACCCAGTTCACGTGCCACTTTAATCGGCGAACAGCCGAACCCTTGGGACCTTCTCCAGCCCCAGGATGTGACGAACCGACATCGAGGTGCCAAACCTCCCCGTCGATATGAGCTCTTGGGGGAGATCAGCCTGTTATCCCCGGAGTACCTTTTATCCTTTGAGCGATGGCCCTTCCATACAGAACCACCGGATCACTTCAGCCGGCTTTCGCCCCTGCTCGACTTGTCTGTCTCACAGTCAAGCTCCCTTATACTGATGCGCTCTACGTACGATTACCAACCGTACTGAGGGAACCTTTGCAAGCCTCCGTTACTTTTTAGGAGGCGACCACCCCAGTCAAACTACCCACCATGCACTGTTTCCCTTGTGGGGATTAGACTCTAAACAAACGAAGGTTGGTATTTCAACGACCGCTCCACATGGCCTGGCGACCACGCTTCATAGCGTCCCAACTATCCTACACATCGGTTGTTCAAAATCAATGCAAAGTTGTAGTGAAGGTTCACGGGGTCTTTCCGTCCCGTGGCGGGTAACCGGCATCTTCACCGATACTACAATTTCACCGGGCTCGTGGAGGAGACAGTGTTCAACTCATTAGACCATTCGTGCAGGTCGGAACTTACCCGACAAGGAATTTCGCTACCTTAGGACCGTTATAGTTACGGCCGCCGTTTACTGGGGCTTCAGTCAGGAGCTTTGGCCTTTCGGCCGAACACCCTTCCTTAACCTTCCAGCACCGGGCAGGTATCAGGCCCTATACGTCATCTTTCGATTTTGCAGAGCCCTGTGTTTTTGTTAAACAGTTGGTTGAACCATTTTACTGTGCCCTGCCGAAGCAGGGACGCTTTATCCCGAAGTTACAGCGTCAATTTGCCTAGTTCCTTCTCCACGGCTCACCCGAGCGCCTTAGAATTCTCATCCCGTCTACCTGTGTCGGTTTGCGGTACTGGCAGCACTAGCCTAACCTTAGAGGTTTTTCTTGGCAGCTTTTAGGTCCACTCACCGCAGCCGAAGCCTTGGTGTACTTTCGTACTTTGCCTTTCTCCATGGATTTGCCTACAGAGAAACTAGCTACATACTTAACCGCACTATTCCGTAAGTGCGGGGAACTTTCAATACTGCGTCACCCCATCGAAACTAATGCTGGTGCTGGAATATTAACCAGCTTTCCATCAGTTACCCCTTTCGGGTTCACCTAAGGACCAGACTAACCCTGATCCGATTAACGTTGATCAGGAACCCTTAGACTTTCGGCGACAAGGTTTTTCACCTTGTTTATCGTTACTTATACCTACATTTTCTTTTCTGGCCGCTCCAGCAATGGTCACCCATCACCTTCGACGCCGGCCAGAATGCTCCCCTACCGTATACCACCCAAGGTGGCAACATAAAGCTTCGGTTCGTAGTTTGATGCCCGATTATTTTCCGTGCAGGGTCTCTCGACCAGTGAGCTGTTACGCACTCTTTAAATGAATGGCTGCTTCCAAGCCAACATCCTGGCTGTTATAGAAACCCCACCTCGTTTGATCAACTTAACTACGTATTAGGGACCTTAGCTGTT